>CAIRNV010000099.1 GCA_903880005.1 uncultured Verrucomicrobiota bacterium
CAGATGGAGGCGAGGGTCGGAATCGAACCGACGAATGCAGCTTTTGCAGAGCCGTGCCTTACCACTTGGCTACCCCGCCATCACGTCAACGCCATGACTGTCCGGCTTGGGACCGCCTCGGGGCAAGGATGAATTCCAAGGTGAACCCGACATCGGGTGCCCACCTCATGCCGGGGTCGTTCGCCTTCGCCCCGAGCGCCAAGGACAAGTGGCCGCGATCGCGGCCAGGATGACCCATGTCACCTGGATCACGGGGACCTGGAGGGGGTAGTCCACGCAGGCGTGAATCAACAACCCCATCATACCCACCCACAAAAGGCCCAGCGACGGCGCCGCGACACGGGTCGTCCCAGACGTGTTCGCCATCACGGGAAGCAGGGCCAGGCACGCCATCGCCAGGGCCGCCCCCACCCAACCCACGCCCCCGACCACCTCCAGCCGATCGTCGTGTACAAACTCGGGATTCATCCGAAGGGACGTGCGATGAAGCTCGCCATACGTGCGAAACGCCTCGGCCCCCCAGCCCCAGGTGGGAAAACGGGCGGCCATCGGACGAGCGTAGTCGTAGATGACGGTCCTGTTGCTCAGGGTGGAGTCCACCAGCGCATTCTCGAAGCGCTTCCTGAGGAAGTCTCCCTGCGCGAACCACCCCAGCGCCAGCGCCGCCAGGAGTCCACCCGCCAACCCAAAGCGGACCCGGGCGTCCTGCGACAAAAAGCCCGCCACAAGGGACACCAACACGACCTGCACGATGGCGATGGCGATGGCCATGCGACTGGCCGCCGTGAAGACGGCCGCAATCATGACGACGGCGCACAACACGAGGAAGGACGACGCGCCCCCGGAGCGCGACGTGCCGCCACGAAGGTCCCGCAGCGACGGCCCACGCTGGCTGGCGAGCCACGCGCCCACCAGCAGCGGCCAGATCATGTTGAAGAATTGACCCGCATTCGCCCGGTACGGAAACGACCCGAACATCTGCGTGTACGGCGTGTCCTTGAGCGGCATCAACCACAGCAGGTCCTTGGCCTTGTCCAACCGATGCACGATGCCGGTCAAGGCCATGGCCCCGGCGCTGATGGCCAGGGTCCATGCCACCCCACGCAGTCGGCGCGGAAGCCGGGGTCGTCCTCCATCACCTCCGGGCCCGCGTTCGGCATCGCCCTGCTGCATCCAATCCCGCATGGCCCAGAAGATGGCGACCAAGCCGATGTATCGGGTCAACGCGGCCAACGTGGCGTCCCGATCCCACGTGGTGGGCCAACCCGGACGCGATGCGCGATAGGTCCACTCCAGCCCGTCGGGCAGGCGGACGACGGCGGCGGAATGGTTCCAGACGCTGACGGCGACCTGCGCCAGCAACGCGGTGGAGAAGACCGCCATCAAGATGATGGGAACCCGGGCCATCCAAGCTCGCCGGGGCGGGGAGTCGTCCCAGTCCAGGTCCTGCGGGCGGACGACCCACTTGGCCAAGAGCAGGAATCCGGAGAGCCAGCAACCCGCGACCAGCAGCCACGTCAGCCATGGCACGGTCGTGTTGGCTGCCCAGGGCACGTAGGCCACGACGGAGAGCAAGACCGCCCCGGACGCACGATCCAGAAGTTGGTGCCACGCACCCGATGCGGCGTTGTTTCGTCTCGAACCCATCCTCTCGTGCAAGGATGCCCAAGGCCGGGCCTCGTTGTCAGCGGGGAACGTCCCGGGAACCACGACCGAACGGACGCGCCGCGCGGCCTTCGCTCGCCTTCGACTGCCCCGAGGGACCGCCTTCTCACGGTCCCCCGCGCGCGGCGGGCCCATGGACAGTCGGCCAGTCATGGAGGCCAAGGTCTCGCATCGACATGCATGCGTGCCCGGGCATGCTTCGGGAGGCGTGACCATGAAGGAGCGACGGCTCGGAAGATGGGTGGGATGGTTCTTGGCATGGGTGGCCTTGGCATGGCTGCCCTCGCTCGCGCTTGCGCAATCGTCCCGGACCAGCGCCACGGACGAGGCCTCGCGCTTCTTCGGGCTGACGAACCTGTGGGAAATCCACCTGACGGTGGACGCGAAGAACTGGTCCGCGATGCAGGCGGGCGGTGGCCCAAGGCGAGGGATGGGCGGAGGACGGCCCGGGTTCGTGGAGGGCATCGTTCGCGGCTGGATGGGTGGCGGGGCCCGGCGACGCGAGGCGGCCTCGCCGGGATCGGGAGTCGATGACTCCGGGTATCCGTGGGGCGTGGGGAAGGTTGAGATCCAAGGAACCGGCTTCACGAATGCCTCCATCCGGTTCAAGGGGGTGAGCTCGATGGTGCGCGCCCCGAACCCGTTCAAGCGCCCGTTCCGGATTGACCTGGAGCGCGGGGCGACGAACCGCCGGTTCATGGGCGTGCCGGAGTTCGTGCTGAACAACAACGTCAACGACGCCACCCAGATGCGGGAGGCCCTCGCGTACGACTTGTTCCGGCGTGCCGGGCTGCCGGCGCCGCGAACGGCGTTTGCGCGCGTGTACCTGACGATCCCGGGCCGGCTCGCCCGGCAGCACCTGGGGCTTTACACGGTGGTGGAGCCGGTGGACCGGGCTTTCCTGCGGAGCCGTTTCACGTCCGACAAGGGACTCTTGCTGAAGCCCGACATGATGCGCGGCCTGGCGTACCTGGGCGATGACTGGGAGGTCTATGCCGAGCGTTACCAACCCAAGGGCAAGGTCGAACCCGCCGAGGCGGAGCGATTCATCGACTTCGTGCGGACGCTGCGCACGGCAGGGCCTGACGAGATCGCGGAGGAGTGGGACCGCCGCATCGACCCGGTGGCGTTCGCGCGGTTCGTGGGGCTCAACGCCATCCTGGCGAACGTGGATTCGTTCATTGGCAACGGGCACAACTACTACCTCTTCCAGGCGGCGGGGAACGGACGTCTCTCGTTCATCCCCTGGGACCTCAACGAGGCGTTCGGCATGCATCCCGTCTCGGGGCCTTCGGGCGACCAAATGGTGACGTCCGTGCTCAGGCCCAACGCGGACCCGAACAACCTGGTGGAACGCTTCCTCGGGACCCCGGCGATGAACCGGCTTTACCGTGCCGAGCTAGAGCGGCTGATGGAGGAGACCTTCGACCCTCGGAGGCTTGCGGCGGACATCGACCGCATCGCGGCGGTCACCCAGCCGGTGGTGTCGGCGGAGTCCCGGCGTGCCCGGGAGGATTTCGAGCGGACGGTGCTGAGGACGCGCCCGCCGGATTCCGGCGACCTGTCGCAGCCACGCCACGACATGGAGCAGGAATTCCTTCGAGAGGGCTACGAGCCGTGGGGATTTCCCGACGCGGTGTACATCGACAACATGCCCCTGAAGAACTGGATCGAAGGCCGGGCCCGGCATGTGCGGGACCAGTTGGGTGGCAGGATCGTCGGCACGCGTCCGAGGCCGCGGCTATAGCCGAGGCATCCCCTGCCCCGGCGAGGAATCTCCTTCGGCGCATGGCCTCGCGGTTCAACGGCCGTCTCCAGCCCGGGTCGGCCCGGCCATGACGGCGTCCTTCACGCACCGGAAGCCGACGTGCGTGGAGCCGGTGTCCGGCGCGCCCTTGCCGCGGGTTCCGACACGAAACCGCGCGCAGTACTGATCCGAGCACAGGTAGGAACCGCCGCGTTGCACCCGCTTGGGCACGCCCGGCTCGTCTGGATCGACGCTGTCCGAAGGCCCGGCGGGCTGGATGCTGGCTGACGGGGATGCCCGACGCTCATAGGTGTCGGGACGGTACCAGTCGGCACACCATTCCCACACGTTGCCGGCCATGTCGTGGAGCCCGAAGGGATTTGCTGGGTAGCGGCCCGTCGGGGCGACGCCGGCGAAGCCATCCTCGCCGGCGTCGCGCCAAGGGAACTCGCCTTGGAAGAAGTTGCCCATCCAACGGCCGCCGGGACGGGGTTCGTTGCCCCACGGGTAGGTGGCCTTGTCGAGGCCGCCGCGAGCGGCCCATTCCCACTCGGCCTCGGTGGGCAGGCGCTTGCCCGCCCAGCGGCAGTAGGCTTGGGCGTCCTCGAAGCACACGTGGACGACGGGGAATCGTTCCTTGCCGCGGAGGTCGCTGCCCGGACCCTCGGGATGCCTCCAGTCGGCGCCGGGGCGGTAGCTCCACCACGCCAAGGCGTTGTCCAAGCCGACGGGCTCCTGCGGGGGCGTGAAGACGACAGACCCCGGGACCAGCATGGAAGGGTCCGCGCCCGGGTATTGCTCGGCCGTGGGCGTTCGCTCCGCCACGGTGCGGTAGCCGGTGGCGCGGATGAAGCGCTCGAACTGCTCGTTGGTGACTTCCGTGACATCCATCCAGAAGCCCTGCACGGACACGCGATGGGACGGTTGCGAGTCGGGAAACCCGGCCAAGAGGCCCGAGCACACCGGCTCGCCCGGGCGCGTCGCGGCGCGCTCGCGTGCGGCGACGTCCACCTCGGGCCCGCCCATCGTGAAGGTGCCGCCAGGCACCCATGTCATGCCCGCGGGGGCGGTTTCCGACGCGGGGTCGGGAGGGGGCGCGGGCGCAGCGGCCGCGGTGTGGGCGGGGGCGGGGGCGGGAGTTCCTTGACCGGCCGTTGGCGCGTCATGGCTCGACGGACCGCAGCCGCCGAGAACGGCTGCCATCGCAAGGCATCCGGCAAAGGCCAACGCCTCGACGGGCCAGCCATGCGGCCAGGCGGCGTTTGGGGTCGGGTCTTGGCCTTCGCGATGAGGCGAGGCGGGCGATTTCACGGCGCCTGCTTTGCGAGGGCTTCGAGGTAGTCGAGGAGGGAGGCGAGGTCGCGCACGGGGACCTCGGCGACGAGCCCCTCCGGCATGAGGCTGCGGGCCTGCTTCTCGCGCTTGGCGATCTGCCCGAGGGGGATGCGCTGCTCCTGGGCGGAAACGGTGCGCACGGTGACGGCATCGGCCGCCTCCTGAACGACAAAGGCGTCGATCTCGGTGCCGTCCTTCAGCTCGATGTGCTGCGTGACGAACCCTTGGGCGAGGGTCTTGTTGGGGAGGAGGATGGCCTCGGCCAATTCACGGCGCTTGTAGGTCTTGGCGATGTGCCCGAGGAAGGGCCCCTTCAAGGGCTCGTCCAACCGCACCGTGTGGCAACCGTTGCAACCCACCTGCCCAAACAACTGCTCGCCACGCGTCGCGTCGCCCTTGGCTGCCACCGCCGCATCCAGGGCCACCTCAATGGGCAGGCCACCGACCTTGGTTTGGCCCGCCTCCGCGGCGATGCGCGCCGGGTCGATCTTGAGCCGTTGCACGGCCGCCTTGGCCGCCGCCACCACCGCCGGGTCCGGATCGGAGAGCGCGGCGATGAACTGGGGGGCGCGCGTCGCGTCGCCGGTCATGGCCGCGGCCTTGAGCACTTGGACCCGGCGGGCCGGCCGCGCCCATCCGGCATCGATGGCGCGGGTTGCGAGCGCGCGGGCCTCGGGCGAGCCCGTCTTGCGTCCGGCCACGCGAAGCAAGGCTGCCTCGGCCCACGCGGAGGACTCGCCATCGGCGCGCTCGGCGGCCTCGATCAACACATCGACCCGGGCGTCGAGGTGGGGCGAATTGAGGAAGGCATTCCGGGCCCTTTCGGCCTGTTGGTTCTCGGTCTTGGTGGCCAGCGCGCGAGGCAGGCCCGCGAGCAACGCCCGCCACGCCTCCGCCTTGTCGCTCCGCGCCAGGGCTTGCACGGCCTGGGCACGGGCCGCGTCGGGCACGCCGTCGAGCGTCGCGGCCTTTGCCAGCACGTTCACCGCCTCGGCCGGCACCGTCTCCTCGGACGCCAACTGGGCCGCGACCGACGGGAGCAAGGAGGCGTCGCGATCGGCCAAGGCCAGCAACTTGCGAAGGGCCGTGCCCGACTGGATGCGGTGCCTCGACAACTCGCGTCCCATGAAGGCCGATTCCTCGGGCCCCGCCGCCTCCACGGCGGCCTGCAACGCCGCGAGGATTCGCGCCGAGCCGGCCCACGGCTCGGGTTGGTAGTACGGCCCGCGCGTGTCGGGGCGCGTCCCCCAGGAGTCCCCCTTCCAAGGCCCATCCACAAAGTGCAGGCGGCACAGCGCGGTCAGGAGGCCGCGCCTCCTCGCCGCATCCCTCTCGGTCCCGAGCCGTTGGATGAGCCCATCGACGACATCGTCCCGGTGCCACGACCGCAGGGCCCGAAGCAACCCGTCGCGAACGGCGGGCTTCGTGCGTGCGTCGTCCAACGCCGAGAACGCCGCCTTCACCGGCTGCAAGGCCACGACTGCCTGGACGGCCGTGTGGGCCACCACCGGGTCGGCGTCGGCCATCAGCGGGAACAAGGCGCCGGCCTGCCGGGTGGCCTTCCAACGCGCGAGCGTGATGGCGGCCTCGCGCCGGGCCACCGGGTCGCTCGACGCCAATGCGGCGGTCACCTTCCTTGCCGGGACGCGCGCCGACTCGGGCATGTCACCCAAGGCGCGCAAGGCCCACGGGGCGACGGTTGGGTCACCGAGGAGGCTGGACAGCGAGGCGGCCGCGCTGGGCCCGTTTTCGAGGGCGAGGGTGAACAGGGCGGCGATCCGTCCATGCAAGGGTTGGCGGGGATCCTTCGCCATCGCGAGGAGCATCGGCCCGGCCTGGAGCCGGCGACGGATCAGCGCCCGTTGCGCCTCCAGGCGACGTCGCGCCGAGGGGGATGCCAACTGCGAGGCGAGGCCCTTGGCGTCCAGCTTGTCCCAGTCGGGCATCGGCTCCGGCTTGAAGCCCTTGGGAGTGACCTTCACCAGGAAGCCCACCTCGGGCCCCACCCACGTGAACGACGCCCCCTTCCAGCTCGCGGCGTACACGGCCGAGTTGCCGTCCACGTCGAGGTCCGTCACCCGCGGCAGGCGAAGGAACTCCTCCTGCGAAGCCTCGAAGGTTGCGCCCTTGGGCTTGAGGCCGTGGTGGAAGACGCGTTCGCGCCCCCAGTCAGCCGTGAAGGGCGCGTCGTTCCAGGCGGCGGGAAAGCCCGGTTCGTCGATCCACGCCGCGCCGCAGCCCGAACCGCCGCCGTAGTCCGCCAAGGGCTGGATGATCTCGTCGCCGAAGTTCTTGAACAGGCGCGGGTATCCATGCTGCGTCATGCCGGAGAAGTGGTGGAGGCGGATGTCCCAGCCGCCGCCGTCGTTGGTGTTGTCGCGCGCGATGCCCTCCAGCTCCGGCCCCACGGCGACCTCGAGGATGTTCCGCGTGCCATCGGCCCAGACCTCCAGCCCCGAGCCATCCGGGCGAAACCGCACCACGCCGCCCCCGCGGAGCTGCAGCTTGCGGCCGTCGGTTCCCACCGCCTCCATGAACCCGAAGTCTCCGATGGCGGCGTACAGCCATCCGTCGATCCCCAGGGACAATCCGTTCGATGCGTGGTCCGCCGGGCGGTCCTTGAAGGTCCAGCCGATGCCACGCACCAGCGTCTGGCGCTCCTCGGCCACGCCGTCGCCGTCGCGGTCGAGGAAGACCGAGATGTCCGGCGGATGGAGGAGGTAAAGCCGGTCATGGTCCCAGACGAGGCCCCGCGGGGAGTCGATGTCGGGCACGAAGGCCCGGACCTCGTCGGCCTGCCCGTCGCCGTTCGTGTCACGGACGCGCAGGACGCGTCCCATGTGGGGCTTCCGGTCCAAGGAGCCGTTGCCATCCGACGAGACGTACACGGTGCCATCGGTGCTGGCGGCGACGAAGACGGGGTAGTTGACGGCGGGCGGGGTGGCGAAGACGGAGAAGTCGAAGCCCTCGGCGACGCGGACGTCGCGGGAGAGGGCCTCGGCCTTGGCGGGGGAGGCGACGGCGGGGATGCGGGCGAGTTCCTCCGGGGTGGGCTGCCGGTCCTTGGCGGCGAACTCGGCGGCGGCCATGACGGCGCACGGCACGAAGGGGACGAGGAGGAATCGAAGCATGCGGGAGCTTGGCCACCGGCGGGCCGGGGATTCAATCCTTTGGAGTTGGAGCGGGCCGAAGGTTGAAAACGCCGACGGACGAAGCCAGCCTTGAGGAGACATGAAGTTCATCCTTACCACGCACAACGTGACGTTGACGGACGCCATCGAGCAGCACGTCCTGGGCAAGATCGAGAAGCTGGAGCACATCGACCGATGGCTCCTCGACGCCCGGGTGACGCTCGAGAAGGACCACGTCGCGCATTCACCGGACACCCAGTTCAAGTGCGGCATCCGGGTTGGCGTTCGCGGCAACGACCTCTACGCCGAGGACCGCGAGGCGGACCTGTACGCGGCGGTGGACCTGGCCGTGAAGAAGCTCGAGGCCCAGATCCGCCGGAAGCACTCGAAGGCCAAGGCGCGCACCCACAAGGTCGCGGCCCGATCCAAGGAGTCGCGCCGCGCCTCGTGACCCACCCCGTGGATCCCTGGATGGGCGACCCGCCCGGCCGCGTCCTGCGTGCCCGGCGGGTCGTTCCGGTTTCAACGCCCCCGATCGACGACGGCGCGGTCGAGGTGCGCGGCGGCGTCGTGGCATGGGTGGGGCGCTGGAAGGATTGGCGCGGCGTCGGGCTGCGCGTGGAGGACCTGGGGGAGTCGATCCTGATGCCTGGCCTCGTGAACGCGCATTGCCACCTGGACTACACCAGCCTCGCCGGACAAATCGCGCCGACGCGCGCCTTCCCGGACTGGATCAAGGGCATCCTGGCCGCCAAGTCGGCGTTGTCGGACGCGGAGTTTGAGGCGTCATGGAAGGAGGGTGCACGGCAATTGGTGGCGACGGGGACGACGACCGTGGCGAACATTGAGAGCCTGCCGCACCTCGCGGCCGGGCTGCGGGCGGGGACGCCGCTTCGGGTTCATTCCTTCGTCGAGATGACGGGAGTCCGGAGCCAACGCGACCCGGCGGAGCTGGTGGCGGGCGCGATGGCGCACGTGGAGGGCTGGAGGGCTTCGGGCGGGCGGGGCGACGCGGGCCTCTCGCCGCATGCGCCGTACTCCACGTTGCCGGCGTTGCTGGACGAGGTCCGCCGGGCCGCCGGGCGATCGGGATGCCGGGTGACGATGCACGTGGCCGAGTCACGCGAGGAGTTCGAGATGTTCATGTACCGGCGCGGCGCGATGCACGAGTGGCTCCAACAGCAGCGACCCGACGACGACTGCGGCGTCGGGTCGCCGGTCCAACTCGTGGCGCGGCATGGGCTGACGGGGCCGGCCTTCCTGGCGGTGCACGTGAACTACCTGTGGGACGACGATGCGCGCCTGCTTGGCGAGTCGGGGAGCCACGTGGTGCATTGCCCCCGGTCCCATGCCTACTTCAAGCACCAGCGGTTCCCGGCATCGGAGCTGGCCCAAGCCGGAGTCCGCGCGTGCCTCGGGACGGATTCCCTCGCCAGCACGCGGCCAACGGGCGGCGGCGCGCCCCCCGTGTTGTCGATGTTCGACGAGATGGCCGCGTTCATGGCGCATGACTCGACGGTGTCGGCGGCGGAGGTGCTGGCGATGGCCACGGTCCGGGGCGCGGCGGCCATGGGCCTGTCGGATGGGACGGGCACCGTGGCCGCGGGCGCCCCGGCGGACTTCTGCGTCATCCCGGACGACGGTTCGGCTGCGGACGTCCACGAGGTGATCGTCAGGCACGCGGGGTACGTGTCGGAAACATGGATCGCGGGCGTGAGGGAGGCGTCGCGGGCATGATCATGGGAGGGCGCGCGGTGGTCGTGACGGGGGCGGCGGGGGTGTTGGGGGCGGCGATGGTGGACGCGTTCCTCGCAGATGGGTGGGCCGTGATGGCGGGGAGGCATCAACGCGACGTGCCGCCGCGGGACGGTCGAATGCGGGTGGTGCCGCTGGATGTGCGCCGCGAGGCGGACTGGGCGGCGGCGGCGGCGGCGGTGCGAGAATGGGGGGTGCCGCTGGGGATGGTGATCCACAACGCCGGGGTACCCGCCCCGGGGTTGCTGGCTCGCCTTGGGGCCGAGGATTGGGATGCGGCGATGGCGGTGATGGTGCGTCCATTGTGGTGCGGCACGCGGGCGATGGCGCCCTTGCTGGCGGAGGCGGGGGGCGGTCACGTGCTCGCGGTGGGGAGCCACGCCATGCGCATGGGCGGCGCGGGCCAGTCGGCCTACGCGGCGGCGAAGGCGGCCATGGTGGGGGCGTGTCGCGCCTTGGCGGGCGAACTCGCCCCGGACGACATCCGGGTGAATGTCGTGCTGCCGGGCCTGCTGGAGGGCCCGATGCTGGACGGGTTGTCGGGGGAGGAGCGGCGACGGCGATTGGGCTCGACGCTCCTGGGCAGGCCGAACGACCCGGCGGAGGTGGCGCGCTTCGCAGTGTACCTCGCCGGCACGAGGTCGGTGAGCGGGCAGGTGTTTGCGTTGGATTCACGGCCGATGGCCTGGGCGTGACCGGGCCGCCGAGGCGGCCGTGCATCCCGAAGTTGTGGGTGGCATCTGTGCGGGCAGCGGGGGATCGGACGGGGCTCGCATGGCGGGAGCATGGGGTGGCGGCCGGGGACGGCCGCGCTCCCAGGGTTGAGCGCACACGGCGTCTTCGGGACCACCCACAACGTCGGGCTGCACGGCCGAGGCGGGGATGGCATTCATCTTCCTTGGCTCCGGGGGCCGGGGGCGGTTGACTGCGCCGCATGATGTCGTGGCGGACGAGGCTGCTGGCGTGGGCGATGGCGTGCGGGATGGCGTGGACGGCCGTGCATGCGGCGGACCCGGCGTGGTTGGCCGAGCGATACACCAAGTTCGAGCACCGGATCCCCATGCGGGACGGCGTGCGATTGTTCACGCGGGTGTACGTGCCCAAGGACGACTCCACCAACTACCCCATCGTCATCACCCGGACGCCGTACGCACTGAAGCCGTATGGGTCCGACCGTTACTCGGGCCCGGGCGGGACAGTGGAGAAGCTCGCCAAGGACGGGTTCATCCTCGTCAGCCAGGACGTTCGCGGGCGCTATGGATCGGAGGGCACGTTCGTGCACATGCGGCCGTTCAACCCGGCCAAGGGCCCGAAGGACGCGGATGAGAGCACGGACGCATGGGACACGATCGAGTGGCTGGTGCGGAACGTTCCCGGCAACAACGGGCGGGTGGGGATGTTCGGGATTTCCTACCCCGGCTTTTACACGTCGATGGGCATGATCCAGAGCCATCCGGCGTTGAAGGCCGCCTCGCCCCAGGCGCCCATCACGGACTGGTTCGTGGGCGATGACATCCACCACAACGGGGCGTTCTTCCTGTCCCAGAACTTCAACTTCTTCTGGGCCTTCGAGAACCAGCCCGAGGACCCGCTCCACGAGCCAGGCAAGTCGTGGAACTTCACGTCGCGCGACGGGTACGAGTACTTCCTGCGGATGGGGCCCTTGCGGAACACCGAGGAGAAACTGTTCAAGGGACGCGTGCCGGCCTGGCGGGATTTCCTGGCGCACCCGGACTACGACGCGTGGTGGCAGGCGCGGAACATCCGCCCGCACTTGAAGGGGATTGCCTGCGCCGTGATGACCGTGGGCGGCTGGTTTGATGGCGAGGACCTGTTCGGGGCGTTGGAAACCTACAAGTGGGTGGAGCGACTGAACCCCGGCATCACGAACCAGCTCGTCATGGGGCCGTGGACGCACGGGCAATGGAGCGGGGGCGACGGCGAGAGGGTGGGCGACGTCTCGTTCAGGGCGAAGACGTCGGAGCATTACCGCGACAAGATCGAGCTGCCGTTCTTTCGCCGGCATCTCAAGGGCGACACCAACACGCCGACATCCGAGGCGCACGTGTTCGAGACGGGCACCCATCGGTGGCGGCGGTTCGATGCGTGGCCTCCCAAGGGCCTGCAACCGCGCGCCCTCCACTTGCAACCGGGCGGGGCGCTTTCCTTCGAGAAGCCGCCCGGCGCCGCCGACATGGGCTTCGACGAGTACGTGAGCGACCCGGCCAAGCCGGTGCCGTTCACGATGGAGGTGACGACGGACTATCCCCGCGGCTACCCCACGCACGACCAGCGGTTCGCGTCGTCCCGGACGGACGTGCTGGTGTATGAGACGCCGCCGCTGGAGGAGGACGTGACGCTTGCGGGGCCGATTGGCGTGGAGTTGCACGTCTCCACGTCGGGCACGGACTCGGATTGGGTGGTGAAGCTGATCGACGTGTACGACCCGGACTTCCCGGATCCGCAGCCCAACCCCTCCTACCTGGTGATGGGCGGCTACCAGCAGTTGGTGCGGGGCGACGTGATGCGCGGGCGGTATCGCAACAGCATGGAGAAGCCGGAGGCGATGGAGCCCGGCAAGCCCACCTTGGTCCGCTTCGAGATGCCGGACATCCTCCACACGTTCCGGCGCGGGCATCGGATCATGGTGCAGGTGCAGAGCTCGTGGTTCCCGTTGGTGGATCGAAACCCGCAGACGTTCGTGAACATCTACACGGCGCGTGAAGGGGACTTCCAACGCGCGACGCAACGGGTGTACCGCTCCGGCGACCGTTCGTCGCGCTTGACCGTGGGGGTCCTGCCCGGGGGGCGCTAACCCCCTCCTGAACCCGACGACGGCGGTTGAAGGGGATTCCAAGGCAGATGGGCCTTTTGGGATGAATTCGAGACCTCACCCCTCAGGCGGAACGATAGGGCGCATGCGGCCTAAGCCGGAACGATGCAGTTGGGTCGGTCGTGCTTGCTGGATCTTCTTTCGCAAGAGCTTCGTCCTTCGCTCGTTACGGGCCTCGTGCCGGCCCGCGCCTCGCTCACTCCTCGCCTTGCGAAAGAATCTGCTGCGCAATCACTTCCCTCCCAACTGCATCGTTCCGCCTAAGCCATGCGACAGGGCTGGAGGAAAACCTCGCGCGGAGACGCGGAGATGCGGAGGCATGGGTTCTGATCCTCTGCGTCTCTGGGGGCGGTTCCGCTTCATGAACGGCACGCCATTCCCGGCGGACACGTGGCCAGAGCCTTCTAAACTCTGGCTGGGGTACGTCCCGCGGCAGGCTGCCGCTGCCACTCTGCTCTCGGCGAACGGACGTGCGACGTCCTTGCCGCCGCGTGAGGGCACGCGGCCCACAGCGCGGGCCAAGTGTTGAGCTCCAACGCAGGGTTTGGGTGATCCCAAACCCAAGTGCTGCCTCAAGGCTGCATCGCTCCGGCCTATCGCCCCTTGGCCGCGAACAACTCGTCGGCCTTGAGCCCGGTCAGGCGTTCCACGCCCTTCAGGAGCCGCATGAGGGCGAAGACCAACATGGCCGTCATGGGCAGGAAGATCACCGGCCAGCTCACCCAGTTCATCCGGCCCAATTGCTTGTTGAACTCGTCCGTGCCGGGCGACGCCGTGAGCATCCATCGGGCCAGCACGTAGTTGAGCGCGGAGCTGAGCAGGAACGACGAGGCGAGAAGCCAGCTCGACGACCCGAGCAACGAGTCGAAGGCGGGCCGGGCCGACCGCGAGTCGAGTTCCGACTCGATGCGGCCGACGTCGAGCACCTGGTCGTTGAAGAGGAGGGTACGCACCAAGGGTTGCCGCGTGCGCAGCGAGAGCGGGATGGCCACGGCCAGGAGCGCGGGGATCGCCGCCTCCTTCACGGCAAACCAAAACGCATCCGTCTTGAGCAGGCCCAGGACGCCCGTCAGCAACACCGAGCACAGGCCCAGCACCGACAACGCGTTCCACACCCGACGCCGGACGAAGTCGTAGATGCCGTAGCCCAGGGGGATGGACAGGGCGATGACCAACCCTGCCACCGGGCCCAGCCGATCCGGCTTGCTCAGCTTGTCGAGGAGCAAGCCCGGCAAGACGACGTTGCAGGCCACGTTGACCAGCATGTTCTCGCGCGGCGCGCGCTTGGTTTCAGTCCCGTCGCTCATCCCTTGTCCTGGGAAGCGTTCGCACAATCCGAGGGCTTTTGAAGTTCCAAGTTGGCGCGAGCAACGACGCGGGACGCGAGAAGAGCCGCGGCCCATCGAACCCCAGCGATTTATGAGGCACGACACAAGGTCCCTTCGGCAGGCTCGCCCGGTGACACGTCGCCAGTTCATCCATGCCTCCGCGGCCAGCGCCGCATGGCCCGCCTTGTCGTCCGCCGGCCCCTCCCCCGTCGCGCCGCCACGCACGATCACGGGGCGCCCCATCCGCGTCGGGTTGCTCGGGGCCGCCCATTCCCACGCCCGCGCCAAGTGGGGCATCCTCCAGCGCTCGACCGAGTTCGAGTGTGTCGGCATCAGCGAGGGCGACGCGGCCGTGCGCGCTGCCTTCGCCGCGCCTGGCACCCGCTTCCTCGACGCCCGGACGCTCGTGGAGAAGTCCGACGCAGTGCTGGTGGAGTCGGATGTCGCGGATCATGCGCGGGACGCCTTCCTGGTGCTGAGGGCTGGACGGCATCTCCACGTGGAAAAGCCCCCGTCCCATCGCTGGGGCGACATCGAGCGCATGGTGGGGCTGGCCCGGCGCAACGGGGTGATCCTCCAGACCGGCTACATGTGGCGTCATCACCCCGGCTTGCGCTTCATCCTGGACGCGGTCCGCGAGGGGTGGCTTGGGCACGTGCACCTCGTCCGCGCCACGATCGGGAACTTCCTCGAGGTCGAGCGACGTCCCGAGTGGGGCCGGTTTGCGGGCGGCGGGCTCTTCGAGCTGGGCTCGCACATGATCGACGCAGTGGTGCGCCTCCTGGGGTTGCCGCAACGGGTCACGTCCTTCCTGCGACGGGACGGGGGGCATGCCGACCGGTTGGACGACAACAACCTTACGGTGCTGGAATATCCCCGGTGCATGGCGTTGGTGTGCAACTCGAACCTCGACCCCATCTCGGGCGAGCACCGCGAGTTCCACGTCGAGGGCAGCGCAGGCACCGCCACGTTGCGTCCCATGGAGCCGGCCTTGCTCACGCTGGATCTCTCCAGGGCTGCCGGACCGTGGCCGGCAGGCAGGTCCGTCGTGCCGTTGCCGCCCTACGAGCGTTACCGCGCGGACCTTTCGGAGTGGGCGGCCTGCATCCGGGCCGATGCAACCCCCTCGGTGTCGGCGGAGGTCGAGGTGCAGGTGCAGAACACGTTGCTGCGGGCCTGTCGCGTCCGCCGTTGACCGCCTGCGCCGGGGCCGGCGGGTTTCCTTCTGGTGGGCAGCCCGCCATGCAGGGGCTCGCCATGGAGGCGGGCGCGTGGGCAGGGTCGGGGGCATGTCCATGGGGCAGCGTTGGGACGGGATCCGGGGATGGCATGCGGTTCTGGCCGGTGCGGCGGCAGGTGGCATGGGTTGGGGCATCCGGGGCCAGTACGGCCACGAGACCGGCGCCATGATGGCGGGCTTGCTGGTGGCGCTGGCGTTGTGCCGCCTGATGGCATCCCAGGCGGACCCCGCCACCGTGGCGCGGGCGGTGGCCTGGTGCGCGTTGGCGACGGGGGTGGGGGGGTCGATGACGTATGGGCAGACGGTGGGATTGACGCACGACCCGGTCCACGTGGGGCGATGGAACGTCCTGGGCTGGGGCATGCTGGGATTGGCGATCAAGGGGGGGATCTGGACCGGGTTTGGCGCGACGTTCCTTGGGATGGGACTGGGAGGCGTGAGGTACCGGGCCCGCGAGTTGGCGGTCGCATGGCTGGGCTTGATGGGCTTGTGCGCGCTGGGCATCGCGTGGATCAACGAGCCCTTCGACCCCGCGCGACGCGTGCTGCCGAGGGTCTATTTCTCGGCGGACTGGCGTTGGCTGCCCGACGCGGTGCTCAAGCCACGGCGGGAGGTATGGGGCGGGTTGTTGCTGGCCCTGGCCGGGTTGCTGGCATGGACGGGACGATGGAAGAGGGACGGGTTGGCCTGGCGACTGGGCCTGCTTGGGGTGTTGGGCGGTGCCTTGGGATTCCCGCTGGGGCAGTCCATCCAGGCGTTTCATGCGTGGAACACCCCGTGGTTTGCCGAGGGCGTCGGCGCGCGGGTGGCGTCGGTGACGAACTGGTGGAACTTCATGGAGACCACGTTTGGCGCTACGTGGGGCGGCTTGGTGGGCCTTGGGCTGTGGCGGATGCGCGGGCGAATTGCGGGGCGCGACGTCACGGAAGGCCTGGAACGGGGCGAGGCGTGGCGAGCGTGGCCGTTGTGGCGGGAATGGGCGTTGTTGGCCGTCCACGTGTTCCTCTTGATGGCGGAGGAGTTCACGGACGCGCGCTGGGCCTCGGAGGCCTATGACTTTGGGATGCTCTTGGTGTGGCTGCCCTTGGCGGCGGTCGCCGGGGGACGCTTGTGGCCTTGGTGGGTGATGTTCCCGGTGATCCTGCTGCCGATCGCGGGCAAGACGTTCAGGAACCTCGCTTTGGAAGACGGTGGATGGACCACGGCGACGGGTGCCTGGGTGCTGTGTGTGCTGCCGTTGGGGGCGACGTGGGCGGCGGCGGAATGGCTCCGTCGCAAGGCCATACCCGGTGCCACGGCAGGGTCATGGCTGAAGGGGGGACTTGTGTTCGCGTCCTGCCTGTACTTCGGGCTGAACTTCGCGTTCTTCCGCTTTCCATGGCCTTGGGCGACTTGGACGGCCCGGACGCCCAACGCGTTGGTGTACGCCGCGTGCCTTGCGGCGCTGGGGTGGTTGGCATGGCGAAGCCCAGGGACCGCCCAAGGGCTTGGAAGGCCGCAGTCGCCGGGTGGGCCAAGAACCCGGCAAGCAGCTTAGCCGGAACGATGCAGTTGGATCGGTCGTGCTTGCTTGATCTTCTTTCGCAAGAGCTTCGTCCTTCGCTCGTTACGGGCCTCGAACTGGCCCGCGCCTCGCTCACTCCTGGGCGTCCTCGAAGCGAACGCACTCCTTCTGGGCGCGCAGTCGTGGATCGGTGGAGCGCACCGTTAGCGGCTCGCCCCGGAGGGCCTCCCCGCAGCGCGCCAAGGTCTCGTCCTCGAGACGGCGCATCGCCTCGTGGGTGTAGAACGTCAGGTGGGGCCACAGGAGCACTTGATCCATCCCATACAACGGCGCCAACGGATGTCCCTCTCGTGCGAGGGGTTCTCGCCCATAGACATCCAGGGCCGCGCCCGCCAGGCGACCCGCGCGCAGTGCGTCCAGCAAGGCCGTCTCGTCCACGATCTCGCCGCGCGACACGTTCACCAGCACCGCCGAGGGCTTCAACAGCGCGATCTCGGCCGCGCCCAGCAAATGACGCGTCCCGGGATTCAGCACGCAGTGGATGGAGACGGCGTCGCAGGCGGGCAGCATCTCGCGGAGGTCCTCGCAACGCCGAACGTCGCCCGGCCATCGCTGCGAGGGGAGGTAGGGGTCCACCGCAAGGACCTTCATGCGAAAGGCGGAGGCCATCCGCGCCATGCTGCGGCCAATGCGCCCCAATCCGATCAACCCCAGGGTCTTGCCGGCCAGGTCATGGCCGAGCCATCGCTGCTCGGGCCAGATCCACCCTTCCCGGTCCATGGCCTGTTGGATGGGCTTGAAGCGCTTGAACAAGCCCATCAGCAGGGCAAACGCCCCCTCGGCCACCGTTTCCTCGGCGTAGGCCGGCACGTTCACCACAGGGATGCCGTGCTCGCGGGCCGCGTCCATGTCGATGGCATCAATCCCGACGCCATACTTGATGATGGCCCTCAGCCGCCCTGCGCTCTCGATCACCCGACGCCCGATGCGCGCGTAGCACATGAGCAGGAGGTCGGCGTCGGCCACCTCCCGCGCGAGGATCTCCTCCGAAACGCCATCGGGCAGGAGCGTTACGTCGCCACCGGCGGCGCGCAGCGCCTCGTCCACGCGGCCGAGGTCCAGCTCGCGGTCGGTCCGGACCACCTTGAAGCGCGCGGGGGCGCCTGAAAGCGGCCCGTCTGGGTGCCCGGGCATCGCGCCTGGGAGAAAGGCCTCCGTGCTCATGTCGTGGTTACCCGTCCCCTCCCTGCCCGGAGGCTCCGCCGGGACGAGCGCCGCCGTTCCATGGCCCCGGATGGGGTCTGCGATGACGTGGCCGGGTCAGTTCGATGGGATCAGGACCATGGAGCCCTTGACCCAAGGAACGGGGATCACCAACCGCCCGAGCTCGTTGAAGGACCCTTCCACCTTGGCGTTCTTGCCGCCTGAACCGTCGAGCAAGTACTTGCCCTCGGGTGTTCGTTCCCAGGTGCCGTCGCCGCCGAAATCCTTGGGCAACTCGAACTTGAACCCTGCGGCGGGCCCGGCCGCGTTGGGGGCTCCACCTTGGCCCGGCACGCCAGGCTTGGCCCCGCCGGCACCCGGGCCACCTCGACGCCCCAGGCCATAGCGAGCGGCCAACCCGGGATCGACGCCCGCGGTGGGGACCTGCTCGGCCGGGGCCTCAGCCGCCTGCGCCTGCGGTGCGGGCCCGGCCATGGACAAGAGGTAGCGCCCGTCCGGCATGAACTTGAAGCGCATGGGGGAAAGGAAGGACTGGAGCGCCATGCGCATGGCGGCGAACTCGGCGGGGGGGATGTTGCCGCGTTGGCGTCGGATGCTGAGAAGGACGCTCGCCACATCGACGCGCCAACGGCCGAGGATGCGCTCGCTGGAGTACTTGGGGGAGACGCCCGTCTTGGCCCACGTGGAGAAGTCATTGAGGTCGAGGGCCAGGAGCGCGGTGGTGATGTCGCCGTTGGCCAGGATCGCGCGTGTCTTGGGGTGGTTGATCACGGGCGAGAAGCCGGCCTTGTCGCGAAGCAAGCCCATGAACTCCTCGTCCGACGCGATGTCGATGATCTCCTGCTTGCCTTCGAGGGCGTAGAACGGCGGGTAGTCGCGGAGGTACTCGAGGACGTTGGGGTTCTCGTAAACGAGCCCGAGGACGTCCGACACCTCGAAGAAACGGGCCGGGGTGCGGTCGAGCGCTCCGAAGGTCTTCTCCCACGGGGTGCCGGACATGGAACGACGGAGGGCGGTGCCGAGCTTGACCAAGCCGGGCTCGTTGGTGCCCTCGCCGGTGGTCTGGGCCGTGAGGTAGCCGCCCGCGTAGATGCGCTTGCCGGCCATCAGGAACACCACCAGCCCAATCAGGAGGCCGATGACGAGGCCGCCGGCCTGGTTCATGCGGCCGAACTGCTCGCGCGTCGCGTCGTCCTCGTTGTACTTCACGTGGAAGACGATGGGCTGATGCGCCAGGAACCCGAGGCCATAGATGGCCAGCCAGACGACGATGAACGAGACGAAGCCCGGCAGCATCAGCTGCAACGCGATGTTGTCCGCCGCGACCTTGGCGGCCACGGGCTCGAGCAGGCCGGCGAGCGGCTGCATCACCCACGTGGCAACCACCGTGCCCACCAGCGCCACCAGCATCCGGATCGCACCCGAACCGTATCCCAACGCGCCAAAGGCCAGCGCAAACAAGAAGGCAAACACCCAAACGAGCATGGCCGCAGGCTAGAAACGACCCGCAAGGGAAAGCACGCCCAAAGTTCCGCGCCGGGTCATTTTGGGCGGGCCCTCCATTCTTGCGCGTCCTTGCACGACCCCGGGGCCGCCTCCGTCGCCCTTCATGATCGGCGCGCGAGCCCCGCCCGTGATTGCCCTCGCTCGCGGCTCGCCATCGGCAGGGCGCGATGGATAGCCTCGTGGCTGGTGCTGCGACTCCCGTTCGAGCTGGGCCTTGCCCTTCGTTATCTCCGTCCGAAGAAGAACTTCGTGTCGGTGATCACGCTCCTGTGCGTTGCCGGGGTCGCCCTGGGGGTGTCGGTGCTCATCATCGTCATCGCCGTGATGACGGGGTTCGACCTGGAGCTGCGCCGGACGATCATTGGGTTCAACGCGCACCTGAAGGTGGGGTTGCCGCAGCGACCCATGGCGGGTTGGGAGGACGTCATGCGACGGGCCACCGGGGTCCCTGGCGTGCGGGGCGCGGCGCCGTTCGTCCTGGGCCAGGTCCTGATGCAGACGCAGCCGGACCCTCGCATGCGGGCGTCGCAGTCGGCCGCGCCGGTGGTGCGGGGCATCGACCCGGTGCTGGAGGGGCGGGTCTCCGTGCTGACGAACAAGGTGGTTTCGGGCGTCCTGGACCTTCGGGGACAGGGCTTGCTGATGGGGGCGTCGTTGGCCGACCAGCTTGGGGTGCGGGTGGGGGACCGCGTGGCGTTGCACTCGACGCATGCGCTGGACCGGATGCTGCGCAGCAAGGATTCCGGGCAACGGGAGCTGGCCCCGGCGGAGGACTTCGAGGTGCGCGGGCTCTTCGAGGTGGGTTATGAGCAGATCGACGCCCAGGTGGTGGTGGTGTCGCTGGCCAACGCCCAGGACCTGTTCGCCCTGGGCGACGCGGTGAGCGGCGTGACGGTGATGCTGCACGACTCGTCCGTGGCGAACACGCGGGCGCTCCAGCGGGCCGTCGAGGAGGCCGTCGGGCCGGAGCTTCGTTCGGTGGCGTGGATGGACGAGAACCGCGACCTGCTGGGGGCCATCGAGGTGGAGAAGGACGTGATGTTGATCATCCTCTTCGTGGTGATGCTGGGCGCGGGGTTTTGCATCATTTGCTCGCAGATCGCGTTCGTGATCCGCAAGACGCGGGAGATCGGCATCCTGAAGGCCATGGGCGCCACGACCTGGCAGGTCGTGGGCGTGTTCCTTGCCCAGAGCTCGCTCGTGGGCATCCTCGGCGTCCTGACGGGCCTTGGGCTCGGGACGCTCGGCGTCGCGATCCGCAACGACTTCCTGCTCTGGATGCGCCGCCTGACCGGGCGCGAGTTGTTCCCGCAGTCCATCTACAGCTTCTCGCAGATCCCGGCGGAGGTGCTGGCGTCGGACGTGACGCTGATCTGCGGGGTGTCCTTGGCCATGTGCCTGCTGGCGGGGGTGGTGCCGGCATGGATCGCCGCGTCGATGCGGCCGGTGGAGGCGCTGCGCAATGAATGAAGCCCTGACATCGGCCGGGCCGCTCGTGGTCGTCGAGTCCGTGCGCAAGGCCTACCAAGTGGGGCCGCGCCGGCTCGAGGTGTTGCGCGGGATCGACCTTTCGATCCGGCACGGCGAGTTCGTGGCGCTGCGGGGCGCGTCCGGGGCGGGCAAGAGCACGTTGCTACACCTGCTGGGCGGGCTCGACCGGCCCGACTCGGGGCGCATCGTGTTTGGTGGCATGGCGATCGAGTCGCTGGGGGTTTCGGACCTCGCGCGGTTCCGCAACCGGCGCGTGGGCGTGATCTTCCAGGCGTACCACTTGGTGGCGGACCTGACGGCGTTGGAAAACGTGGCGTTGCCGGCACGGATGGCGCGGCGAGGGCCCGCCGAGGCGCGGGCGCGGGCCGAGGCGCTTCTCCGTCGCGTGGGGTTGGAGGGGCGCCTGCACCATCGCCCGTCGCAGATGTCGGGAGGCGAGCAGCAGCGGGTGGCGATTGCCCGGAGCCTGGTGAACGAGCCGCCGCTGCTTCTGGCGGACGAGCCGACGGGCAACCTGGACTCGCACACGGGCGACGAGGTGATGGGGCTCCTGCTTGGGCTGAGGGAGGAACACGGCATGACGTTGGTGGTGGCCACGCACGACGCCCACGTCGCCGCCCGCGCCCATCGCGAGGTGCGCATCGAGGACGGCGTCGTGGCGCCCGACGACGCGGGCTGACGGGACGCACGGGATTGGACGCCGCGGCGCCGACCTTGCGGCCCGGGCCGATCCTTGGCCAACGTTGGCGGATGCGCGTGGTGCCGGTGTCCTTGGGCGAACGTTCCTACAAAATCCTGGTCGGCGGTGGCTTGCTGGACAGGCTGGGCCGCGAATGCGCGCGCCTCGGCCCGGGCCGGCGCTGCGCGGTCATCACGGACTCGAACGTGGGTCCGCTGCACGGGGCCCGGGCCATGGAATCGTTGCGTGCGGCGGGCTTCGACCCCGTCCTGGTGACGATCCCGGCGGGCGAGCGCAGCAAGCGGTGGCAGGTCGTGGCGCGGTGCCACGACGAGCTCGCAAAAGCCCGGCTGGAGCGCCGGTCCTTCGTGGTCGCGCTGGGCGGGGGTGTCGTCGGGGACCTCGCAGGGTTCGTCGCCGCCACCTACCTTCGCGGCGTCGCGTTCGTGCAGGTGCCCACCACGCTGCTGGCCCAGGTCGATTCGTCGGTCGGCGGCAAGGTCGGCATCAACCTCAAGGCCGGGAAGAACCTCGTCGGGGCCTTCCACCAGCCACGGCTCGTCCTGTGCGACCTGGATGTCCTGGGAACGTTGCCCGCGCGCGAGTTCCAGTCCGGCATCGCCGAGGTCATCAAGTACGGCGTGATCGCGGACGCGGCGATGTTCCGGCGACTGGAGCGCGGCATGCCCAGGCTTTTGGCGAGGGACGCAGCCGAGCTGGCGTGGGTGGTGGCCCGGTCATGCGCGGTCAAGGCGTGGGTGGTGGGACAGGACGAGACCGAGTCGGGGCTGCGGGCCATCCTGAACTTTGGCCACACGGTGGGGCATGCGTTGGAGGCGATCTCGGCCTACGGCAAGTGGCTGCATGGCGAGGCGATCTCGGTGGGCCAGGTGGTGGCCTCGCAATTGAGCGTCGCGACGCAGGGCATGCCCCAGGCCGACGCCGACCGCGTCCGAGCCTTGCTTCAACGCGCCGGGTTGCCGGTCGAGACCCGCCTGGCCAACGCCCAGGCCACCCGCCTGGCGGCGGCCATGCAACTCGACAAGAAGGTCGTGGGCGGCGAGGTCCGCTTCGTGTTGGCGCGCCGAATCGGCGAGGTCACCTGGGGCCAAGCCGTGCCCATCGACCGGGTCCTGGAACTCATGCTTCCGTCTCGCGCCGACGCCGGCGCCGGGGCGACGGGCTTGGAGTGAGGGCGGCGGATGCCGGGCGTTTGGGTCAGCCGGGAAGGTGGGGCCGTCTCAACCCCGATCTCTCCGGAAGACGAAGGGTGAGCGAAGCCCTGGCAGGAGACGATCCAGACATCACGACCGATCCGATTGCTAGCCCACGTGGTCCGGGTGCCCCGCCTTTTCCCAGTTGGCGGCGGCGACGACGGCCTCGTCCCGGACTCGGGGCAGCAGGGCGAGGAGTCGGTTCCACTCGGCCTCGCGTCGCGCCGGTTCGGTCCGTGCCTCCTCGATGTGCGAGGCGGCGTCCGCCATGCCCGCGAGGCCGAGCGTCAAGGCGGCGCCCTTGACCTCGTGGGCCTTGATGCCGACCGCCTCGGGGTCGCCTGCGGCAAGGGCCCGTCGCAGGGCCGACAACGTCGCGCCCGCCTCGTCGCACAACTCAAACACCAGGTCCCGGTAGCCCATCGCACCGAGGGATTCGCACAGGTCCACGATGACATCCGGGGCGGGCGTCGCCTCGGCCGAGGCGCGTCGCACCCCGTTGTTCCCCGAGTGGTTCGAGTTGCGGCCGCCGACCCGTTCGAGGACGAGGGCCAACTCCGCCGGGCGAACGGGCTTCGCAAGGAAGTCCACCATCCCGGCCTCCATGGCCCGGTGCCGGGACTCGGCGGTCGCGTCCGCCGTCAACGCGACGATGGTGAGGCGCTCGCCGTGATGCAGCCGTTCGCGAATCCTGCGGGTTGCCTCGAGCCCATCCATGCCGGGCATCCGAATGTCCATGAGGATGACGTCGAAGTCGCCCGCCGCCGCCGCCGCCACGACCTCGGTTCCATTGGAGCAGAGGACGGACTCGTGGCCGAGCCGCGAGAGGAGGGCCGCGAGGTAGCGGCGGTTGACCGGATGGTCCTCGGCGACAAGCACGCGGAGCGTCCCGGCAGCCGCCACGAGCTCGCCGTTGCGCGCCGAATCGACCTCGGGCCCGGTGCAGGGCTCGCAGGGCAGGGTCATCTCGAAGGTGCTGCCCACGCCTGGTTGGCTGGCCACGAGGATGTCCCCTCCCATGAGCCGGGCGAGGGCCAGGGAGATCTGCAACCCCAGCCCGGCGCCCTCGGTCCGGCGCCGATGGGCTGCCGACCCGCGGGAGAACCTTTGGAAGAGCGCCGCCACCGTGTGCGCGTCCATCCCAATCCCTTGGTCCCTCACCACGAAGCGCAGCCTCGCCTCCCCCTGCGCAAGGGGGACCAGCGTCACCGACAGCTCCACCTCGCCCTTGTCGCTGAACTTCACGGCGTTGGACAGCAGGTTGAACAACACCTGGCGCACCCGCGTCGGGTCGGCCTTCACCCATCGCGGCATGGCGTCGTCCACGCGCGTGTGGAAGCCGAGCCCCTTGGCCTTGGCCATCGGGCTTGCCAACCCACCCATGTCACGCACCAACCGAGCCATGTCCACGGGCTCCTGGTGCACCTCCATCCGACCCGCCTCGATCCGTGACATGTCCACGACATTGTTCAGCACCGCCATCAAGTGGTTCGCCGAGTTCCATGCGCCCTCGACGTAATCCGCCTGGGTGGCGTCCATGTCCGTCTCGCGAAGCAAGGACAACATGCCGATGACCCCATGCAGCGGCGTGCGCAGCTCATGCCCGAGGTCCGCCGCGAGGTCCACCGGCCAGCCCGAGACGTCCGCCCCCCTTCCGGCGGCGTCGGCCAGTGCCGCCGCGCGCTCCCGGGCCATCCGCCTCCGCCAATGCAGCCACAGCCAACCCCACGCGGCGGCCATCGCGCCCAGGGCCGCCATCAACCACGGCGAATCCCCTGCCCCAAGCCATCCCGCCCCAGCCCATGCCGCAAACCCTGCCGTCGCCGTCAGCGAAAGAAGCATGGGTGAAACGCCCGAGTCGCCGCCGGAGGACCGACGTTTTCCCCCTGTCACCCACCGTGGCTTCGTGCCTTCGTTGCTTGCCATGACTGAACCTCCGACCCCCAAGCCTTTGCTTCCGTTGACTCGTGCGCCCGGCATTGGCCGCCGCACGCCGCTGCGCCATCGATCCCCCTGCCCCACGCCCATCCGCAAGGACACCCGGGACACGCCCGCCAAGCGAGGCTACGCTCGGACGTGAGCGCGTTGGACTTTCGGCTGGAGAAAGGCGGCCTGCATTTCCCGTCCCTGGGCCTTTGGATGGATCCCCATCAACCCATCGGGCCCGGCCATGCCGTTGTTGTCACCCATGCCCACGCCGACCACACCGCGGGCCATGCCGAGGTGATCCTCACCGAGGCGACCCGCCGGTTGATGCAAGCGCGCATGCCGGGGCAACGCGTGGAGCATGTCATGCCCTTCCTCAAGGAAACCAGCCTGATGGAACCCCCCTTTGCCGCCCAATGCGATGCCCGTCTGGTGCTGCTGCCGGCGGGCCATGTGCTGGGCTCGGCCATGCCGTGGATCGAGGCGGGCGGCCAGACGCTGCTCTACACCGGTGACTTCAAGCTCCGCCACGGGCTCGCCTCCGAGCCCTGCATGCCGCGCCAAGCGGACACCCTCGTGATGGAGACCACGTTCGGGCGGCCGCACTACGCCTTCCCCCCCACGCAGGACGTCGTCGAGGGCATCCTTCGCTTCTGCCGCGATGCAATCCACCACGAGGAAGTCCCCGTCTTGCTCGCCTACTCGCTGGGCAAGTCCCAGGAAATCCTCGCGTCCCTCTGCCAGGCAGGGCTGCCGGTCATGCTCTCGGACGCCGTGCTGCGATTGACGCGGGTATACGAGGGGCTGGGTCATGCCTTCCCCGGGCGTGCGCCGCTCGATGCCGGCCGCGCCCGCGGCCACGTCGTGCTTGCGCCCCCCAGCACCCATGTCCCCGCCCTTCGCAGGCGACTGGGGGCTTGCCGGGTCGCCGTGCTCACCGGGTGGGCGCTCGACCCCGGATGCCGCTTCCGGCACCAGGCGGATGCCGCCTTCCCCCTCAGCGACCACGCGGACTTCCCGGACTTGATGGAGATGGTGCGGCGGGTCGCGCCCCGTCGGGTCTTCACGCTCCATGGCTTCGCTGCCGACTTCGCCGCCCACCTGCGACGCCAAGGCGTGGATGCCCGGGCGCTCAATGCCCAGGAGCAACTGGAGCTTGCCATCGCGGCATCGCCGGGCAGGACCCTCCACCCGTCGCCCAGCGCGCCCCCCAGGGCGCGCGAGAGGCCAGACGCCACACCGTCCCGAGAGCCCAACCCGGACGACGCCTTTGCCCGTTTCGCGGACGCGTGCGTCCACATCCGCGACAACCCGTCCAAGGACATCAAGCTCACGATCCTTGCCAACTTCCTGCCCACGCTCCCGCCCGCGCAGATGCCCCACGTCCTCGCTTGGTTCTCAGGACGCACGCTCCCGTCGTCGGACATGCGTCCGACCCCGGTGGGCTGGACGGTCCTCCGCGATGCCGCGTGCGAGGGCGTGGGGTGCACCGCCGAGGCCTTTCGGGGATCGTATGTTCTCCATGGCGACACCGCCGAGACCGTCGGGGACCTGTGGCGTGATCATGTCGGGGATGGGCTGGACAGACCCCGCTTGGCCGAGGCCATCGCATGCTTTGACCGGCTTGCGTCGGTGCCTGCGAAGCGGGAGAGGGTGCGCCTCCTAGCCACCTTCCTGCGCCGCTGCGACGCCCATGAGGCACGCCATGTCGCCAAGATCCTGACGGGCAACCTCCGCATCGGCCTAAAGGATGGGTTGCTGGAGGAGGCCATCGCCCGAGGGTTCCACGCCGATCCCGGCGCCGTGAGACGAGCGACGACGCTCCTTGGCGACCTGGCCGAGGTCGCCCGGCTGGCTCGCGAGCACCGACTCCACGACGTCGCGGTGGAACCCTTTCGGCCCCTTCGCGTCATGCTGGCATCCCCGGAGCCCAGCCCGGCCGCCGTGGCGGCGCGGATCGCCGCATGGCCCGGCGGGCTCGAACGGGGTGCGTGGGCCGAGCACAAGTACGATGGCATCCGATGCCAGGCCCACGTCGCGGAGGGTCGTGCGCGGCTCTTCTCGCGCGACCTGAAGGACATCACGGCCAGCTTTCCCGAGGTCGCGGCACAACTCGCGGCCACGGGGCTCCGGGCCATCCTGGACGGCGAGCTGCTGGCCATGGAACACGGCCGACCCCTGCCGTTCGGCCACCTCCAGAGGCGATTGGGCCGGCTCGACCCGGACCTTTTCCTGCGGCAGGACGTGCCGGTGACCTTCATGGCGTTCGACATCCTGTGGAGCGAGGGGCAAGGGCTTCTCGACGAGCCCCACGAGCACCGGCGGGGCATCCTCGCGTCCATCGCATCGCGCCACCCGGTGCACGCCGCCATCGGCCGGACGGTGCGCGACGCCCCCGCGCTGCGTGCGGCCTTCGATGAGGCGCGAGGCCAAGGGCATGAGGGACTCGTGATCAAGGACCCGGCGTCGCCCTACCTTCCGGGCCGGCGCGGTCTGGGCTGGGTCAAGCTGAAGAAGGCCATGCCCACGCTCGATTGCGTCATCGTGGGCGCCGAGTACGGCCATGGACGGCGCCGCGGCGTCCTGAGCGATTACACCTTTGCATTGCGGGATGGCGACACCGGCCGCCTCCAGGTCGTCGGCAAGGCCTACAGCGGGCTCAGCGACGAGGAGATGAACGATCTGACGTCCCGGTTGCTCGCACGGGTCCTACGCAGGGAGGGATCCTTCCATGAGGTCGAGCCCGAGGTGGTCCTGGAGATCGCCTTCGACCGCATCCAGGCCAGCGGGCGGCATGAATCGGGCCTCGCGCTGCGCTTCCCGCGCATTGTTCGGGTTCGGGACGACAAGGCGCCCGACGGCTGCGACACCGTGCAGGCCGCGCGGGCGTTGATGGGGGCCACGCCGGAGAGCCTTGATTGAGGGAGGCGCAGCACGGCACCGGCTGCGAGGCTGGAATTCCTTCTTGTTCCCCTGCCCCGCCCCGGTAGCCTGCGGGTCGCCCGGGGCCGCGTGTGCGGTCTCCAATTTGGGCTGAGAAAAGACCGTTAACCATGAACCTAGTCGTCAACCTCCGTTGCCAACCGCAACGTCGGTGAGTCGTCAGGCACGGAGCCTTCCCACGGGCACGCCCCCAAGGCGACGCCCCGAGTAAGTCTCCCCGTTCGCATCCTAGCGCGGCCTCCAAGAGGCCGGGCACCAAGTCCGATGGCAGCAACTACCCCGTCCTTCGCGGACCTGCTCAAGCAATACAACCGGCAATTCGAGGCCGGCCAAATCGTCAAGGGAACCATCATCGAAGTCCGGCCCAAGGAGGTCCTTGTGGATGTCGGAGGCAAGTCCGAGGGCGTCGTGCCCGCCTCCCACTTCGAGGATTTCGACGCCGTGAAGGTGGGCGACGTCATCGACGTCCTCATCGAGCGTCCCGAGGACAAGGATGGCAACATCCACATCTCCAAGGAGAAGGCCGAGTTCCAACAGAACTGGGATCGCATCCAGACCATTTGCAACGAGGGCGGCACCGTCCACGGCAAGGTCAAGGGCGTCGTCAAGGGTGGCCTCCTCATCAACATCGGCGTCGAGGCGTTCTGCCCCGCGTCGCAGGTGGACGTTGTCCCGCCCAAGAATCTCCTCGCGTTCGTCGGCAACACGTACGAGTTCCGCGTCGTCAAGCTCAACCCGGACCGCCAGAACGTCGTCCTCAGCCGTCGTGAGTTGGTCGAGGCCGAGCGCAACGCCCGCCGCTCCGCGTTGCTCACGGAGATGATGCCCGGCGACATCCGCAAGGGCACCGTCAAGAACATCACCGACTTCGGTGCCTTCATCGACCTCAACGGCCTCGACGGCCTGCTGCACATCACGGACATGACCTGGGGCCGCCTTGCTCACCCGAGCGAGTTGCTCAAGGTCGGCCAGGAGCTCGACGTCGTCGTCCTGGACGTGAACCGCGAGAAGGAGCGCGTCTCCCTGGGCCTCAAGCAGAAGTCCTCCAACCCCTGGGACAACATCGACCAGAAGTATCCCGTCGGGACCAAGGTCAAGGGCAAGGTCGTCAACCTCGTGCCCTACGGCGCCTTCGTCGAGGTCGAGCCCGGCGTCGAGGGCCTCGTGCACGTCACCGAGTTGTCCTGGACCAAGCGCATCGCCAAGCCCTCCGACGTCCTCAAGCAGGGCCAGGAGGTCGAGGCCGTCGTGCTCGGCATCAACCGCGAGGAGCAAAAGATCTCCCTCGGCATCCGCCAGCTCGAGACCAACCCGTGGGACATCGCCCACGAGAAGTACCCGCCCGGAACCCAGGTCAAGGGCCCCATCCGCAACCTCACCTCCTACGGCGCGTTCCTCGAGCTGGAGGAAGGCCTCGATGGCATGATCCACGTGTCCGACATGAGCTGGACGCGCAAGATCAACCACCCCTCCGAGGTGCTCAAGAAGGGCGACGTCGTCGAGGCGGTCGTCCTCGAGGTGGACAAGGCCAACCAACGCATCAGCCTCGGCGTCAAGCAGCTCTCCGAGGATCCCTGGTCCCAGATCGACAAGCACTTCAAGGTGGGCGACCTCGTCTCCGGCAAGGTCACCAAGCTCGCCAGCTTCGGCGCCTTCATCGGGTTGCCCCAGGACATCGACGGCCTCGTCCACATCTCGCAGGTCTCCGAGGACCGCGTGGACAAGATCAAGAACGTCCTCAAGGTCGGCCAGGACGTCACCGCCCGCGTCATCAAGATCGACCGCGGCGAGCGTCGCATCGGCCTCTCCATCAAGGCCGCCAACTACTCGCCCGAGCAGCTCAAGGAGGAGCAGAAGCTCCTCGACCAGCTCAAGCCCGGCGAGGATCTCGTCGCCCTCGAGCACGCCTTCGCGGCCGCCGAGGAAAAGGCCAAGGAAGGCGACCAGCCTTAATCCCGCGCCTCGGGTCCTTCACGGGCGCACCCTCCCAAGGGGGGTGCGCCCTTTTTCTTTTCCCTTCCTTCCCTCGCCCGGCTTCCCTTCCACCCAGTCGCGTCGCCGCCTCCTGCCACCGTGCGCCCTCACCTCATCATCGCCGCCCTCCTGCTCGTCCTCGCCCTCGCCGCCGGGTGGGTGCTCCGCTGGCGCTGGGTCGATTGGCAAACCCACCAACACGACCCCCTCATCCTAGCCGCCGCCACCCAACACGGCCTCCCCCCGCAACTGGTCAAGGCCGTCGTCTGGCGCGAGAGCCGGTTCCGCGCATCCGCCATTGGCTCCAAGGGCGAGCTGGGTCTCATGCAAGTCACCGGCGACGCCGCCCAGGAGTGGGCCGACGCCCGACGCGACCGCGGCTTCCTTCCCCGGCACCTGCTGCATCCGGGGACCAACCTCCACGCCGGATCCTTTTACCTCGCCAAGGTCGCCCGCCGGTACGCCGCCACCGACGTCCCCCACGCCTTCGCCCTGGCGGACTACAACGCCGGCCGGGCCAATGTGCTCCGGTGGATGAAGGGCCCTGCAAGGACCAACGCCCAGGCTTTTATCCAATCCATCACCTTTCCCGGCACCCGCGAATACGTCCGCGCCATCCTCCAGCAAGCCCCTTCCTACCAAGGCGACTTTCCCAACCCCAGCGCCTCGACCACGAGCGATGCCCCGGCTCTGCCTCGCCACGCACAGAGTCGTTAGACTTGGCAACGGCCGTGGGACATGGGGCTGATGAACCTTTCCCTCGGACCCCTGCGCATCGCCCATGCTGTAGGCCGCATCTCCCCGCGCGACGGCAAGGGCGCGGCGGGAGGCTACCCCTTGCGAACCCGCTCCACGAACCGCGCGGTCCGCAGCATCGCCTCTTGGATTCGGTCAAACGCCGTCGCGAAGCACATGCGCAGGAACCCCTCGCCGGAGGCACCAAAGGCACCACCGGGCACCGCCGCGACCTTCTCCTCCTTCAGCAACCGCACCGCGAAGTCACGGGAGGTCAGGCCCGTGCTGCGGATGTCCGGGAACGCGTAGAACGAGCCGCGTGGCAGGTGGCAAGGAAGCCCCATGTCGTTCAGCGCCTTCACGATGAAGTTGCGGCGCAGCTTGTACTGCTCGCGCATCTCCGCGGCGGCGGCATCGCCATGCTCGAGCGCCTCGATGGCCGCCTCCTGCGCGATGATGCTGGCGCACATGATCGAGTACTGGTGGACCTTCATCATCGCCTCGATGAGGTCGGCGGGCCCGCAGGCGTATCCGATGCGAAAGCCCGTCATGGCGAAGGCCTTCGAGAACCCATGGAGGAAGATCGTGCGCGCGGCCATCCCGGGCAGGCTTGCGATCGACACATGCTCCCCCTCGAACGTCAGCTCCGAGTAGATCTCGTCCGTCAACACCAGCAGGTCATGCCTTCGGGCGACCTCCGCGATGTCCTCGAGCTGCGCGCGGGTCATCGTGCCGCCCGTGGGATTGGTGGGGAACGACAACATCAACACCTTGGATCGCGGCGTGATGGCGGCCTCGATGGCGGCGGCCGTGACCGCGAAGCCGTCCTCGGCCTTGCAGATGACCGGCACGGGCTTGGCATGCGCCAGCAGCACGCTCGGCGCGTAGCTCACGTAGCAGGGCTCGTGGTAGATCACCTCGTCGCCCGGGTTCAGCACGGCCCGCAACGCGAGGTCCAACGCCTCCGACACGCCCACCGCCACCAGCACCTGGTTGGCGGGGTTGTACCGCACGTGGAACTTGCGCTCCACGTACCGGGCGATCGACTCCCTCAGCCGCAGCAGCCCGAGGTTGGCGGTGTATTGCGTGCGCCCACGCTCCAGCGCGTAAATCGCCGCCTCCCGGATGTGCCACGGCGTCACGAAGTCCGGCTCGCCCACGCCCAGCGAGATGGCGTCCGGCATCTGCTGCACGATGTCGAAGAAGTCCCGGATGCCTGAGCGCGGGATGCCCGCGACATGGTCGGCGACGAACTGGCGTGGAGAATTGGACATGACTTGAACGATACGGCGCGGATTGAAGCGGAAAGTGAGGGCGGAAGAAACCCCGAATTCGGCGGCCGACGCGGCGCGAATTGCGCCAGAATGTTTGTTACCGGCGGGGGTACTGGGCGAAGGGGGTGGAGGGATCGTTGCGCCAGAAGTCCTGTTACCGTGGCCGGCATGGACGATTCAATGAGCACGGGAACACGCGAGGAGGTGTTGGGGAAAC
>CAIRNV010000100.1 GCA_903880005.1 uncultured Verrucomicrobiota bacterium
CACGTACCGGGGACGCGTGGACGACGACGGCATGGCCCGGATCACGCTCCAGATGACCTTCGAGGAACCCGGCATGAACCGCGCACTTGTCACGGGCAATTGGGGCGGCATCCAGAACCCCATCCAAGCCGGCTCCCGCTTCAGCTTCGCCAAGGTCCCCGCCGGGAAGCATCAACTCGTCCGGTTGCGGATGACCCAGGCCAGCCATTGGGAGCATCGCCCCCTCCGAAGCCTCCATGTCGAGTCCGGCCAAACCACGACGGCCGACATCGACGTGGAAGGGGTTCCCGTCGTGGGCAAGCTCGCACGCGAGAACGCCGCCAACGATCCCGCGATCCGATGGTCGGTCGTCCTGTTCACGGCGTCCCGTTGGAAAAACCCGTGGGCGACGCCCGAGGAGATGCAAAAACTCGCCCAGGACCCAGAGTTCGTGAAAGCCATGCAGGAAAGGCGGCTTTACCCGTGCGAGGTCCAGCCTGACGGCTCCTTCGAGTCCCGGGACGGCGTCCCGAAGGGCGAATACGACCTCGGGGTGATGGGCTTCGTGGTCGAAGGCGGGAAGCCAGTACCGCGCGTTCAATGGACTGCCCCCAAGCCCTTCACCGTCCCCGAGGGAACCGTCCCGGACGGCGTCATCAACCTCGGCCCCATCTCGGTGCCGCCGGCCACGGAGCCCGGGAAATGAGGCGGGGCGCGCCAAGCCGGGAGCGCCCACGACGCCTTCGGAGCCACCAACAACCTCGGGATGCACGCCGCCGTGGTTTTCCCCGCAAATCTTTGAAGACAGCGGGCGACGCGGTGGGATAGCCTCTGGATCGGTCCTCCGGAGAGCAACGAACCTGGCAGGGCCGTTGAACATCCCCTCGCTCAGCGAATGAAAGCCTCCACGACTTCCAAGCGCTCCGGCCTCCTCGCCGGCGGCAACTGGATCATCGACCAGGTCAAGGTCATCGACACGTACCCGGCCCAAGAGCAACTGGCCAACATCCGGTCCCAGCATCAAGGCACGGGTGGCTCGCCCTACAACGTGCTCATGAACCTGGCCAAGCTGGGGGCTCCCTTCCCGCTGCACGCCGCCGGGTTGGTGGGCAAGGACGCCCTCGGCGCCCAAATCATCGCCGACTGCGAGAAGCACAAGATCGAGACGCGCTTCCTCAAGGCGACGGCGGACGCCCCCACCTCCTACACCGACGTCATGACCGTCGCGGGCACCGGCAAGCGCACCTTCTTCCACCATCGCGGGGCCAACGCGCTCTGGGACGGCAAGGACATCGACTTCTCCAAGACCAAGGCCCGCTTCTTCCACCTGGGCTACCTCCTGTTGCTGGACAAGATGGATGCCCTGAACAAGGAGGGCGTTTCCCAGGCCGCCAAGGTCCTGGCCGCCGCCCAAGCGGCGGGTCTCCGCACCTGCATCGACGTGGTCAGCGAGGCCAGCGACCGCTTCAAGGCCGTCGTGACCCCCGCGCTGAAGCACTGCGACTACGCGATCATCAACGAGTACGAGGCCGGCATGGTCACCGGCTTCAGGATTCGCAAGGACGCCACGCTCGACACCGTCTCCCTGCGCCATGCCGCCGGCGCCATCCTCCAACACGGCGTCAAGGAACTCGTCGTCATCCACTTCCCCGAGGGCGCGTTTGCCCGCACCCGCGACGGCAAGGACTACTGGCAGCCCTCACTCAAGGTCCCCGACAAGGCCATCGCCGGGACGGCCGGCGCGGGCGACGCGTTCGCCTCGGGCGTCCTCTACGGGCTGCATGAGGCCTGGGACTTGCAGGAGTGCCTGCTCGTCGGCGTGTGCGCGGCCGCCGCCTCCCTTTCGGATCCCACCTGCACCGGGGGCATGAAGCCCCTGGCCGCCGTCCAGGCCCTCCGCAAGAAGTACGGCTTGCGGCCCCCCCTCGAGCCCAACGAGGACGACTTCTAGTCGGGCCGATGCCCTTGGGAGGGGCGTGATGGCGCGGCAGATTCTTTCGCAAGACGAGGAGTGATCGAGGCTCGGGCCAGTGCCAGGCCCGTAACGAGCGAAGAACGAAGCTCTTGCGACAGCAGATCCAGCAAGCACGACCGCCCCAACTAACTGGTTCCAACTCGTCCAACCTCCCACGGCACCCAGCCGCCATGACTCCTGTCCCCTTGCGTCGCCGCCCCTTCCTCCGGATCGCCGGGCTCACCAGCCTGGGCGCCGTCGCCGTCGGTCGCGGCATGGCCGGGCCCGATGACCCGCCCGGTCTCTACGTCGAAGGCTACGCCGGACGAGTCAGCTACCAGGCTGGAGACGAGGTGGGCCTCCACCTCTCCTCGTCGTCCTCCACCTGCGTCGTGGAGGTCGCCAGGGTCGGGGTGCGCCGCGAGATCGTCTGGTCCGGCGAGGCCTCGAAGCTGGGCGACCACCCCATCCCAGAGGACGCGTCGTCCCACGGATGCCGTTGGCCCGTCTCGCTGAAGGTGCCGGTCGGTGCGTCCTGGCGCAGCGGCTATTACCACGTGACCCTCCGGGCCCGGGACGGCGGCGGGCGCTACGTGCGCCGGGGCGGCCGCACGGTCGAGTCGTCGTGCTACTTCGTCGTGCGCCCGCGCGAGGGCGAGGGATCCAAGGTCTTGCTGCCCTTCGCGACCCATACCTACAACGCCTACAACAACTGGGGCGGGTTCAGCCTCTACGCCTACAACGGCCGCGGCGGCAACCAAGGCCACCGGGTCTCCTACGAACGCCCGCCCACCAGCCTCTTCCCCAACTGGGAGCAAGCCTTCGTGGAATGGGCGGAGGCGTCCGGCCTCGACATCGCCTACGCGACCAACGGCGACCTGGAGGAACACCCAGGCATCCTCAAGGGGCGCCGGCTCCTCCTCAGCGTCGGCCATGACGAGTACTGGTCCGCCCCCATGCGCGACGCCTGGGAGGGATTCGTCGAGCGGGGTGGCAACGCGGCGTTCCTGAGCGGCAACACCTGTTGCTGGCAGGTGCGCAGCGAGGACGGCGGACGCGCGCTGACCTGCTGGAAGCAAAACTTCCAGCAGGACCCCGTGTTCGCCGCACGAGGCAACACCGCGACCTTGGCGACCTTGTCGTCCCTCTGGAGCCATCACCTCGTCGGCCGCCCCGAGAACACCCTAACCGGCGTCGGCTTCCTCTGGGGCGGCTACCACCGCAGCCACGGACAGCTCATGGACGCCAGCGGCGGCTACACCGTGCACCAGCCCAGCCATTGGCTATTCGAGGGCACCAGGCTCCAACGGGGCGACACCCTCGGGGCCAAGGACACCGTCGTGGGCTACGAATGCGATGGCTGCGAGCTCGCATGGCACGACGGCACCCCCTCGCCCACGCGGCGCGACGGCACCCCCGCCTCCTTCCAGGTGCTCGCCACCGCCCCCGCCCAATGGCATCCGGACGATTGCGAGTGGTACGAACGCTGGGAGAAGGGACGCAAAGGCCACGCCGTCCTGGGCACCTACCAACGCGGCGGCACGGTCGTCACCGTGGGCAGCACCGACTGGTCGCACGGGCTTCGCGGACGCGACCCCGCCGTGGAACAGGTCACGCGCAACATCCTCCGACGCCTCGGCGCCTGACTCACGCCTCCACGGCTCCACGCACGGCCTTGAACATCCGCAGGCAACGTTCCCGTTGCTCCCCGTGATCCACGATGCGCGCCGGATAGGACCGCGCCATGCGACGGCCCGGGTCGTCCCAGGGCCGGTGCACGAACCGGTCCGGCACGTCGGCCAATTCCGGCAGCCAACGCCTCACGAACACCCCCTGCGGATCGAACTTCTCGCCCTGCGACACGGGATTGAAGATGCGAAAATACGGGGCCGCATCAGTCCCGGTGCCCGCGCTCCATTGCCATCCCCCGTTGTTCGCCGCGAGATCGCCGTCCACCAGGCGTTGCATGAAGTACTGCTCGCCCCGCTGCCATGACACGAGGAGGTCCTTGGTGAGGAACATCGCCACGATCATGCGCAGCCGGTTGTGCATCCAACCCGTCGCGTTCAGGCACCGCATGGCCGCATCCACGATCGGGTACCCCGTCGCCCCGGCGCACCACGCCCCAAACCATTCCTCCCTGCCCTCCCATGCCAGCGCGTCGTACTCGCGCCGAAACGCCCCCCGGGCCACGTGCGGATGGTTGGCAAGCACCTGCGCGTAAAACTCCCGCCAGATCAACTCCGTCTCCCACACCTCGCAACCCCGCCTCCCCACCTCCGTCGTGACCGACGCCCGCGCCCGCCCCAATCGCTCCAAGGCCGTGCGCACGTTCACCGTTCCAAACCGGAGATGCGGCGACAACCGGGACGTGCCGCCGTCGTCGGACGGCGTGTCCCGGCCCGTCCCATAGCGCTCGACGCGTCCCCGGAGGAATTCATCCAGGGCCTTCAACCCGGCGCGTTCCCCCGCCGGGAACAACCCCACGTCGCAGGGATGCCCCAGCTCCGACGCCGACGCTGGCAAGGGCTCCGACGCCCACCCCGCGACGGATGGCACGCGGGCGGGCGCCAGGCGCGGGCGCGGCGCCGGCACGGCCCGTGCACGCCACGACCGCGAGTAAGGCGTGAACACCGTGTACACGCCGCCGGATCCCGTCAGGACCTCGCGCTCCTCCCAAATCACCGAATCCTTGAACGCGCGGAACGCCACGCCCCGGGCCCCGAGCGCGGCGGCCACGCGCGCATCGCGCTCCCGTGCATACGGCTCGTAATCGCGGTTCGCATGCACCGCGCCCGCGCCCGTTTCCGCCGCCAACCCCACCAGCACGTCCTCCGGCCGCCCCCGGCGAACGATCAACCGATGCCCCAGCGCCTCCAGGTTCGACGCCAACGAACGCAAGGATTCCAGGAGGAACGCCACCCTCGGCCCGCCCACGTCCGGCGAACGCAGGATCGCCTCGTCCCAGCAGAACACCGGGACCACCCGCTCCCCAGCAAGGTCGGCCTCGTGCAACGCCGTGTTGTCCGAGACCCGCAAGTCCCGCCGGAACCAATGAATCGCCGTCTTCACCCGCGCACCCTGCCACCTTCGGCACCTTTTGCACCTCGCGCGACCGACCCATCCCCGTGGACCCGTGGACCGGCCGGGCCATGCGAGGGCTCCTCGCGTTGAATCCGCCGCGAATGACGGCAGTCTTCCATGCGCCGTCCGCTGGAATGGTTCTGGCGGCCGGGGCGCGGGATCACGTAGAAAACCACTTCTTATTTATGGCGTTGAATCGAGCAATCAGATGGCGGGGAGTGCTGGGCGTGGCGGTCTTGGCGGCAGGATTGGCCCCGGTGGCGCTCGCCCAAGGCAAGGGCGGCAAGGTGCGCGAGGAGTTGCTTCAAAAGGACTTCCCGTTCCAAGGCGCCTGCATCAATGCGAACTTCCCCGGCGACAACGTCGCGATGAAGGGGCTCGCGATCCGCGTGGGCAACGACGCGGCCATGTTGTTTGACACGGACCTGCTCCGTTTTGCGGCGGGTTGGACGGGCGGGTTCATCGACACCCGCGGCGTGGTGTTCGATGGGGGCCATGGCAACCACCCGGCCATCGTCGGGGAGCAAAGGTTTGGCGCGGCGGTCGTGCCAGGGGTGGCCGGGCCGGACGGCATCTTCAAGGACACGCGCAGCGAACCCTACGGCCCGATTTCACAGAAGCTCGCCCGATGGGATGGCATGGCCGTGGATGGCATGGCGGTTCAACTGGACTACACCGTCCTCGGCACGCGGGTCCATGAGCAGCCCAGCTCGGTCGCATCGGGCGGTGATGTGGCCTTTGTCCGGGTGATCCAGGTGGACCCCCCCAAGGGTGGCGGCTTGCTCAAGCGCCAGCGCACCCCGGAGACGTTCTCGCTGCTGCTGGCCACGGTGAAGGGCGGGACCATCAGCGTGGACCAGACGAAGGGGGCCGCGTTCGCCACGTGGAAGGGCGAGGACGGCGCTGAGTTGCACGTGGCGGCCACCGCCCTGCCGGCCAATGCCTCGGTCCGCGCCAAGGATGGCCACATCGCCCTCGAAATCCCCAAGGGCACCGCACCCTCCGTGCTCAAGGTCACGGTATGGTCGGGCAAGGCCGGCGCCGCCGAAGGCCTCCGGCAACTCGCCTCCGCCGCGCCCGTGCCCAAGGACTTCTCCAAGGGTGGAGCCCCTCACTGGCCCCAACCCGTCGTCCTCAAGGGCCAGCTCAACGCCTCCAGCACCCCGGACGGCGCCTACGTGACCGACACCATCACCTCCCCCGAGAAGAACCCCTGGAACCGCCGGGTGCGCTTCGGCGGCATGGACTTCTTCTCGGATGGCAACCGCGCGGCGCTATGCACCCACGACGGCGACATCTGGATCGTGTCCGGCCTGGACAACGGGCTGGAGAAGCTGGAGTGGCGCCGCTTCGCCTCGGGCCTCTACGAGCCCCTCGGACTCGAGATCGTCAACGACGTCATCTACGTGTCCGGGCGCGACGGCATCACGCGGTTCCGCGACATCAACAACGACGGGTCGGCGGACTACTACGAGAACTTCAACAACGAGGTCATGTCCACCGAGGGCTTCCATGAGTTCGTGTTCGACCTCCAGACGGACGCGGCGGGCAACTTCTACTTCGTCAAGGCCAACCCCGTGAACGGCGGCGGCCGCGGCTTCGGCAACCAAAAGGCCTCGCGTGGCAACGGCACCGTGTGCTCCCACGCCGGCGCCCTCTTCAAGGTCAGCCCCGACGGCAAGAAGTTCGAGGTCGTCGCCCGAGGCTTCCGCGCCCCCAACGGCATCGGCGTCCGCGCCGACGGCCAGGTGACGACGTCGGACAACGAGGGCACCTGGGTGCCCACCACGCCGTTGAACTGGGTGGATGGCAAGACCTTCCACGGCGTGATCAACGACCTCACGCCCAAGGACCTCGCCACGAAGTTCGCCCCGCCCATCCTCTGGCTCTCCCACAACGACTACGACAACTCCGGCGGCGGCCAGGTGTGGGTCACGAGCGACAAGTGGGGTCCGTTCAAGGGCGAGCTCCTGCACGAGTCCTACGGCAAGTCCTCCCTCTACCTCGTCATGCGGCAGGACATCGGCAACGGCCGCCAGCAGGCCGGCGTCGTCAAGATCCCCGTCAAGTTCACCTCCTCCGCCATGCGCGCCCGCTTCAACCCACGCGATGGCCAGCTCTACGTGGCGGGCCTCAGCGAATGGCAAAGCAACGCCGCCCGCATCACCGGCTTCGACCGCGTCCGGTACACCGGCAAGCCCGTCTATTCCGTCTCCGGCCTCAAGGTCACCAGCAAGGGCGTGGACCTCACCTTCAGCCAACCCCTCGACCGCGCCTCCGCCGAGGACCTCCAAAACTGGAGCGGCAAGCGCTGGAACTACGTCCGCTCCGAGAACTACGGCTCGCCCGAGATCGGCGTGAAGGATCCCAGCAAGAAGGGCCGCGAGACCGTCAACATCACCGGGGCCAAGCTCTCCGCCGACGGCAAGACCGTCAGCCTCACCATCGAGGACGTCCGCCCCGTCATGCAGCAGGCCATCAAGTGGGACCTCAAGGCCCAGGATGGCACCCCCGTCGCCCAGGAAACCCAGCACACGATCCACGTCGTGCCGGGCGTCGCGTCGGTGAACTGACCCGCATACATCCAGACCGGGACGATTCCCTTGCAACGGAGTCGTCCCGGTCCCCTTCCCCGCCGGGCCGTCGCCCGGCCTTCCGTGGGCCCGGACTCTACCGAGCCAATTCCAGGACCTCGGCGGTCAACGCAACGACCGCCGTCTCCAGCGCCGGCGCCAGCTCCGGGGCAAAACGACTGGAATGCAGCGACGGGGCCTTCGCCACATCTTGCCCCTTCGGCACCGCGCCCACCCACAGGTCCATCAGCGGCACCTTCTCCGCCGTGCGCCCAAACTCGCTGAAGTCCTCGCCCCCCATCGCCGGACGAACCGTCTTCACCCGGGATGCCCCCAGCCAGCCCGTGAGCACGCCCGAAAGGCGACGCGCCAAGGCGGGGTCGTTGTACAGCGCCGGCGTAAACTCGTCCTGCACCACCACCTCCGGCATCCGATCCTCCGGGATGCCCGCCGCCATCGCCTGGCCCCGGACGATCCGCCGAATCGCCGCCAACGTCCGGTTGCGGACGTCGTCCGTGTAGGAACGCACCGTCAACTGAAGCGCCACATCCTCGGGGATGACGTTGTGCTTCGATCCGCCATGGACCGACCCCACCGTGACCACCACCGCGTCCAGGGCCCCGATTTCCCGCGACCGAATCGTCTGCAACGCCAGGATCGATTGGGCGGCCAGCACGATGGGATCCTTCGTGGCCTCCGGATACGCGCCGTGCCCGCCCACGCCGCGCACGCGAATGTCGAGGCTGTCCACGTTGGCGAGCATGTAGCCCTCCACCACGCCCACCTCGCCCGCCGGCAACGCCGCGTGGCAATGCAGGGACAGCGCGAAGTCCGGCCTCGGAAACCGTTGGTACAGCCCGTCCCGCAGCATCGCGCGCGCGCCGCTCCCCTTCTCCTCCGCGGGCTGCCCCACCACCACGACGGTCCCCTTCCAAAGGTTCGTGAGCGTCGCCAAGACCCGCGTGACACCCACCGCCGCCGTCATGTGCAAGTCGTGCCCGCAGGCGTGCATCACGGCGGTCTCGCCACCGCGTCCGTCCTGCGTCCTGCGCGTGCTCGCGAACGCCAGCCCGGTCTCCTCCTTCACCGGCAACCCATCCAGGTCGCAACGCAGCAACACCGTCGGGCCCGCCCCATTCCTCAAGACGGCCACCACCCCGTTCGTGCCCACTCCCAACGTCACCTCGGCCCCGGCGGCGCGCAGCTCCGAGGCCAGCCGCTTGGACGTCTCGACCTCGTGCCACGAAAGCTCCGGGGCGGCATGAAGCTCCCGGTACAATTGGTGCAACGACGGCTCCTGGGCGCGAAACATGCTGGCGACGCGCTCCGCCGGCGACTGGGCAAGGCCGGATGCGGACAGGACGACGCCCAGGGCCCATGCCAAGCCGGAACGATGCAGTTGGGAGGGAAGTGATGCCGTCCGCCGACGGTGAATCCAGTTCATGCGGCGATCCTGACCGGAAGGCCACCCTGCCGTCGCCGGAAATCCCGTGCGGCGGCTGCAGAGAGTGCCAGCGGCATCCTGCCGCGGGTCCATGCTGGGCAAGCGGATGGAAGCCGCTCCCACTTTCACTGGGCCGGTGGATCAGGGCTTCTGCCGGAAACCGTGGTTCTTGGCCCTTTGCCGCTTTCCTCCGGCTTCCGTGCCCACGAGCGGCCGCCGGCACCCCACCCCAACCTCACCTGCAGGGTGAGGCGCGGGCTCGTGTCGTGTCTCACAAATGGCTGGTGTTTCGCCGCGAGGGATTTTCGTGTCCAACGAGGAGCGAGCAACGACGTGGGACGCGAAAAGAGCCGCGGCCCTTCGGGTTGCTCCCAGAATGCCCCGGGGCTTCGTGGTTCGTCCGTCACAGACCGCTGCGGGTAGGCTCCGTCCTCACGCCTTGCCCCGGGGCATTCTTGGAGCAACCAAACAC
>CAIRNV010000101.1 GCA_903880005.1 uncultured Verrucomicrobiota bacterium
CCTCGGACACGAGCAACCGGGCCAGGACCCGGCCGTGCGAATCGTCCCCGATGGCGCCGGCGAGGCGCGGCGAAGCGCCGAGCGCAGTCAGGTTGCGGGCCACGTTGGCCGCGCCCCCCGGCATGAAGCTTTCGCGATCGAAATCCACCACCGGCACGGGGGCCTCGGGCGAGATGCGCGTCACGCGTCCCCAGACAAACTGGTCGAGCATGACGTCGCCCACGACGACGACGCGCGCCGCGCGCATCGCCCCAAGGAGGCGACGCAGGCGGGCAGGGGACATGCGGGGAACCACGGCGGCATGACGCGGATGCATCATGGGAAGCGTAGGGAATCGCGGCCGTGGCGGGCGAGCGTGTTCGGGAGGACGGGGTGGCCGGTGTCGCCCGTCACGACCCCGGCGTTTCGTCGCCAATCACCTTCCAGCCACGTCGGCTTAGGTCCCAGTACACAAAGACGCCCGAGGCCAACGACACGGCGAGGAAGGCGAGCCCCAGCCCGACCTCGCCGAAGATGAGCTTCCCGACGCCGAACAACGCCATGTAGATCGACAGGCAACCGGCGACCCAGTCCCGAAGGTTGGCCATGCCATCCCGGGGCGGCTTCACGTCGCTCGCCTCCTTCGCGATCGGTCCCCAGAGGGCGGCGGCCGGGCGCACGCGCCGGTAGAAGGCCAACAGGGTCTCGCGTCGCTCCGGGGCGGTCCAGAACGTCACGGCCACCCACGTCACCGTGGAGACCGCCACGGTGACCAACACCGTCTTGGCGAGCATCTCGGGGTCCTCCGAGTCCCACTTGAGCCCGAATTGCAGCACCAAGGACGTGACGAACGACGCCAACATCGCGGACACCTCCGACCACGCGTTGATGCGCCACCAGAACCACCTCAGGATGAACACCGACCCGGTCCCGGCGCCGATCGCCATCAGGAACTTCCACGCCCCCGAGATGGACGTCTGGTAGTACGTGACGACGGAGGACACGACCATCAGCAGGATGGTGCAGGCCTGCCCGGCCACGACTTGCTGCCGCTGCGTGGCGCCGGGCTTGAGGAAGCGCTTGTACACGTCGTTCACGAGGTACGAGGCCCCCCAGTTGAGCTGGGTCGCGATGGTGGACATGTAGGCCGCCGCAAACGCCGCGATCATCAGGCCCGCCAACGCCGGCGGGAACACCTTCGGGTCCACGATCGTCTGCACGTAGCCCGCCTCCTTGTCCTTGAGGCCGGGGTACAGGATCAGCGAGGCGAGCGCCGTCAGGATCCAGGGCCAGGGCCGGATGGCGTAGTTGGCGAAGCTGAACCAGAGCGTGGCGAGCAACGAGTGGCGCTCGTCCTTCGCACACAGGATGCGCTGCGCCACGTACCCGCCGCCGCCGGGCTCCGCCCCCGGATACCACGTCGCCCACCAGTTCACCCCGAGGTACACCCCGAACGCCAGGACCGGCATCCACTTCGAGTTCAGGTCCGGCAGGAACGACAGGATCGAGCCGCCACCCGGGCGCGCCGCGTCCATCGCCAGCAACTGGGTCTTCATCGACTCCAGGCCGCCCGCCGCCTTCACGGCGTAGTAGGCCAGCACCGTCACCATCCCCATCTTCAGCACGAACTGGAAAAGGTCCGTCACCAGGACCCCCCACAGCCCCGACAACGTCGAGATGCCCGCCGTCAGCACCATCATGCCAAACACCACGGCCAGCGCCGCCAGCTTCGGGTCGTTGATCCCCATGAAGGACAGGCTCAGCTCCGGGAACAGGATGGTCAGGATCTTCACCATGGCCAGGTTCACCCAGCCGAGGATGATGCAGTTGATGGGCAGGCCGAGGTACAGCGCCCGGAACCCGCGCAGGAACGCCGCCGCGCCCCCGGAGTAACGCAACTCCGCAAACTCCACGTCCGTGACCACGCCCGCCCTCCGCCACAGCCGCGCGAAGAAGAAGACCGTCAGGATGGCGCTCAGCAGCCCGTTCCACCAAACCCAGTTCCCCGCGATCCCGTTCGCCGCCACGATGCCCGTCACCGCCAGCGGCGTGTCGGCCGCGAACGTCGTCGCCACCATGCTCGTCCCCGCGAGCCACCAGGAAACATTGCGGCCGCCCACGAAGAACTCGTCGGCCGAGCCCGTGGCCCGCTTCCGGTACCACAGGCCAATCAGGAAGTTTGCCAGGAAATAGGCCGCCACCACCAGCCAGTCGATCAGGGTCAGCTTCATCTCGAATCCTTGCGCCGTGAGAACCCGCGCAGGATGCCTTGGCGGCCATCCGCTTGGCGAGGGCGCAAATGAAGGGATGCCCCGTCGCCCTTGTCGGTCGCCCAACCCAGCCATGCTGCGGCCGCCAAGGGCCCGGCGACCGCCAGCCACCCGCCCAACCCGGGCCTCGTCCCGTTGGCGACGCCGGCCATGCCATGGGCCATCGCGGCCGCCACGGCGGACCACGCGGCGATGCGCGGCGGCGGCTCATGCGGTGCCAAGGGCTTGCGAATCCACCACGGGGCCAAAGCGAGCAGGCCGAGGGCGACCCATCCCAGGCGCGCCCAGGCGCCCTGCGTGCCGCCCAGGCCCGGCGACAGCAACGCCGCCAACACCATGGACCGCGCGGCCAGGGAGCCTTGCGCGGACCGTCGGGCGATGGCCCGCGCCCCCAGCCACGCCACCGGCCAGCCCGTCGCAAGCCGAGTCCATGCCCATCCAGACGGCCCCGGGGCGGCAAGGCCCCACTCCAGCGCCCCTCCGAGCACGGCCGACACCACGCCGAGCGCCACCACGTTCTGCAAGGGCAGGCGCATCCGCTCCCCCCAAAGCAAGCACGCCGTCGCCGCCGCGTTGGCGGGAATCACCGCCAAGGTCGTCCATGTCCACGCCCCCACGCGCGCCATTCCAAGGCCAGGCGGGTGGCAAAGTCCATCCTGGCCACGGCGGCCGCCGGTTGTCGGGTGGCACGTTCTCCCGCCTTGGTTTTCGGCGCCGGGCCAGGCAAGGCTTGGGACGTGAGCGAAGCGGACAAATCCCACGGCCCCATGCGCCTCAACATCGGGTGCGGGCTCGACGTGCGGCCGGGCTGGGTCAACCTCGACTGCGTGGACTACGGCGGGAACACCGTGGCGGACCTGACGCGGTACCCGTGGCCGTTCCCGGACTCGCATTTCGACGAGGTGCTGGCCAGCCACATCCTCGAGCACCTGCCCAACTTCAACGCCGTGGTGACGGAGATCTGGCGCGTGTGCAAGCCAGACGCCTTGGTCGTCGTCCGCGTCCCGTTCTTCCTCTCCACCAAGTACTACTCCGAGCCCGACCATCGCACGCCCTTCGGCATCCGGTCCTTCGACAACTACGAGGACGTCCATGGTCGGTCGCTTCGGTTTTACGAGCGTTGGAAGCTGGGGCATCGCACGAACTACCAGTCCCCCGCCCGCTTCCGGGTTGAGGACAAGCGCTTCCACGTCTCCAACTTCGCCCTGCTGCGCTGGACGGGGTTCCTCCTCAACCTGGAGCCAGTGATGTACGAGCGCTTCCTCGCCACGTGGTTCACGCCCGAGGAGGTGTGGTTCCGGCTGCGGGTCTCGAAGGACGTCAAGGCATCCAACCCAGCGCCCGTGACCACGACCAAGCCGTCGTGACGGCGGCCGCCGTCCAACCGACGCCCCCGAGCCATCGTTGGCGACGGACAGGCCAAAGCGCCGCCAACGCCCCCGCCGGAATCCCCGCGAGAAATCCCAGGGCGTGCACCACGACGTCCCCCTTGGGGCTCGTGCCCACCTGCACGAACAACACCGACGCCGCTCCAAGCGTCGGCAACACCCAGCGCGCCGCCGCGCGTCGGGTGCGCCAAAGCCCGAACATGTTGGCGGCCAGCATCCCGAGCGCCGCCATGACCACGCCGGACGCGCCGAGGCCGACGTAGGGCTCGGGACGGAGCCATCCCCCGAGCGCGTTGGCGAGGGCGCCGGCGGCGAGGGCCCCACCCATGGCCGTGCCCGCGCCGTAGCGTCCCATGGCCAAGCCCATCAACAACCCGCCGAAGATCGCGTTCATCGCGAGGTGCGCGACGTCCGCGTGCAGCCAGGTCGCCGTCCATGCACGCCATGCCTCGCCGCGTTGGAAGGCCGCCGAGTCGAAGACCGCCCTCGCGGGCGCCATGCCGCCGTTCGCCGCATGCACGAGCGTCAACGCCAACACCCACGCCAACGCCAGCCCATGCACGCGGGCCTCGCCCCCGGGCATCCGGACCCGCAACGCCCAGCCGCGGTTCTCCTCCTCGTAACGGTGGATCAATTCCCGCGCGCGCCGCTCGTCCGTCGCCGGCACGCGCAGGCCCATCCGGCCGCCGCCATGCTCGTGGTCCACGACGACGTCCATCCCCTGGCTGGCCAGCACCAAGGCCCAGTCCATGGCTTGCCGCTCCGAGCCGGCCGGCAGAAACGCCTGCGGGACGTCGTCCGATGGGCACATCGCGCCGAAGGTCCGCGAAACCCGTCCCGATGGCGACCCTTCATCCCGCAGACGCGAAGGGCGCGGGCTGGTTGAACCCAAGCCGGGACGATTCAGTTGGTAGGGAAGTAATTGCGCATCAGATGCTTGCGCAAGACGAGGAGTGAGCGAGGCGCGGGCCGGTACGATGCCCGCAACGAGCGAACATGTGAGGCGAGCCTTATGCCGTGGATGGCCGGTGGGTCTGGGTTTTGCCTGAAAACCACGGATCGCACGGATGGCACGGATAAAAGGCCAAACTGGGAGCCCACATTCATGGCGCATGCCCGACGGTCACCCGACGCACAGAAATCCGTGTGATTCGTGTCATCCGTGGTCCCGGGTTCTTCTCTACATTTGGCCGCCGCACATGCCGGCCATCGGACACCTTCCGTGCACCATGGATTCGTGGCGCGGAGCGCGCGGTGGAGATGCCTCGATTGGGTGGACACGGAAATCTCGCGCGGCGAAGCACCAGCCATTTGTGAGACACGAGACTACCCCAGCACATCGAGGGCGATGACCTCGCCGGGCTCGCATTCGGCGACGATCTCGAAGGGGCGGCAGCACACCTCGCAGTCGGTGGTCAGGCGCTGGGACGGTTGGGAGGTGTCGAGGACCAGCTCGAAGCTCTGTCCACAGAAGGGGCACTGCACGTCCGCCGGGCATTCCATGGCTCACTAGCTGGACCGCATGGGCGAGGGGCGCAAGGCGCAAAACTTGCACTTGAAAGTCGCCCGGCCGTCGCTCCCCCTTGTTCGCAGCGCGTATGCCTTACGACGATACCGAGTTTGTTGAACGAGACTTCGCACCCGCAACGGCCGTCAACCGGGCTGCGGCCCCGGCGGCGGGCCGCGCGCCGTCCCGTGAGGACCTCGACGCCCAGGTGACCTCGACGCAACAGCAGCTCGCCAAGCTGCGGGAGGCGCAGGAGCAACTCGAGCGCGCCAAGGCGGAGCTGGAGGAAATGCGGCGTCGCCGCGCCGAGTTCCACAACGGCCGCGCCGAGATGCAGGACCAGTTGACCCGCGCCGTCGAGATCCTCGGCAATGCCGAGTTCGAGGCACGTCGGTCCGCCGAGCAAATGTCGAAGTCGCTGGCGGGCCTCCGTCATTCCCTCGAGCAAGTCCACGCGATCAACGAGCAGGCGTGGACCGACTCCGACTGGACCCAGAACCTGAGCCGCTCCCTCAGCGTGATTGAGTCGGCCCGCATGGAGCTCCACTCGGCCCGCTTGCATTGGCCGGTGCTCGACGGCGCGCGGGGCGGCCCGGCGGCCGCGCCGGTTCCGGCCACGGCCGGCGGCTTGGCGGACCTTCCCACGGGCCGGCTTCTCAAGCTGGGGCTTGCCCTCACGTGGCCCTTGCTCGTCGCCGCGCTGGCCGCCGTCGCCGTGCTCGGCTTCGCCTTGAACCGTCGTTGACCGCACATGCCGCTCTTTCGCAGGCGCCACGACCCCTTGGAAGCCCGGTCGCGGGAGCTGGCCGACAAGATCAAGCGCCTGGAACGAGAGGTGCGCGACGTCGCACGGCTGCAACCCGGCTCGTCGCCGCCGCGATCCGTTGCCGCGCCCGATGTTCCCGTTGGTGGGGGTGTCGCTCATCCGTCGCCGGTCCCGCGCGGCCGCGTTGCACCGGACCGGCTGGCTCCCTCCGGCCCTGCGGCGGTTCCCCGCGTCGTTGGCGGTCCCGCCCCGGGCCCCGACCCCTTGGTGAGCCCGGTGGGGGCGCGCAAGTTTGACCTGCCGGCCGCCTGGCGCCGATGGGCTGCGCGCTTCGATGCTCGTGGCAGCGCGAGCCCGGCGGCATCCCGGTACATGACGTCCAACTCCATCCATGGCCTCCGGCCCCTGCGCTACGAGAAGCGCGTCGCCCGCAATCGGTTCATCGGGCTGTTCATCCTGCTGGTCCTGGTGCTGACCGGCCTGGCGCGGGTTTACGTCGTCAACATGAAGTAGCCAGCCTCGACGCGATGCGCTCCGCCGTTTGGGCGGGCGGTTCGTCTGCCGCCACCTCGAGCCATTCGAGGTCCATCTGGCCGCGGAACCACGTCCCCTGCCGGCGCGCATACTGGCGGGTCCGCACCTTCACCTCCTCGATCGTCTGGAGCCGCCCGCGCAGTCCTTCGAGATGCTCGACCACCTGGCGGTATCCAATCGCCTGCATCGCCGTGCGGTTGCCCTGCAATCCCCGCGACATCAGGGCTCGCACCTCCTCGACCAGGCCGGCCTCGAACATGCGGTCCACCCGTTGCTCGATGCGACGCCATTGGTCCTCCCGCGCGCGGGCGAGGCCGAAGCTCCGCCCCGCCATGGACTGGGCCCGGTCCGGCCACCGGGCTCGTTGCCGCGAGAACGGCTGGCCCGTCAACCGGATGACCTCGACCGCCCGCACCACGCGTCGGCGGTTCGCGACGTCGATCTCGTCAAAGGTCTCCCAATCCTTTCGCGCCAGCTCGTCCAGCAGCGCCTCCATCGACAAGGCCTCCAGCTCCGCGCGCAGCGCCGGGTCCGGGGCAGGGGCCGTCCCGAGGCCGTTGAGCCACGCATTGAAGTAAAGGCCCGTGCCGCCGCACAGGATCGGCACGCGCCCCCGCGTGCGAATGCCGGCCACCGCCTCCGTCGCCAAGGAGACGAACCGGGCCGCGTCGAACGATTCCGTCACCTCCGCCACGTCCACCAGATGGTGCGGCACGCGTCGGAGTTCCACGGGGCCGGGCTTGGCGGTGCCGACGTCCATGCCGCGGTACACCTGCATGGAATCGACGCCGACGATCTCCCCTCCGATGCGCTCGGCGAGCTCGATGGCCACGGCCGACTTGCCGCTGGCGGTGGCCCCGGCCAACAGCACGGGGCGGGTCGATGCCTCCATCCCGGCCTCCCGCCCATCCTTCACGAGGGCCTCGCGGCGGGCTTGGCTTCCTCGGTCCCGTCGTGGGTGGACGCGAGGAGGAGCAGGAGGCCGACGCCGGTGCAAATGGCCATGTCGGCGACGTTGAAGGCGGGGAAGCCGGCCTCGGCCCCGCTGCGCTTGACGACGTGGAAGTAGAGGAAGTCCACCACGTGGCGCCGGCTGGGCAGCAACCGGTCCACGAGGTTGCCCAGCGTGCCGCCGAACAGCATTCCCAGCGCGACCTGGCCCGCCATGCGGTGCGCCTCGAAGTGACGCCGCCAATACCAAAGGGCGCCCACGGCCGCCAAGGCCACCAAAGCGAGGGCGCCGTTGTTGCCATGGAACAGGCTCCAGGCCGAGCCCGTGTTGCCCCAGTGCACCAGGGAAAGGAAGCCACGCACGACGGGACGCTGCGTCTCGAAGGGCAACGCCTGCACCACCCATGCCTTGCTGGCCTGGTCCAGCACCCAGACAACCGCCGCCATCGCCACGATGCGCCATTCGCCGCGCGCCGCGGCCCACCATTGCACCAAGGCCTTCATCGACGCGCCTCCGGCTCGAGCAACGAACGGATCGCCTCCGACGGGATCGTCATCTTCACCACCATCTGGGTGGCCGGCGACTCGCCCTTGGGGTTCGCCTGGATGGTCTGCGTGCGGGCCACCATCCCCACCACCCCTCCTTGCCGGTTCAGCACCGGCCCGCCGCTCGACCCCACCGCGAAGTCCGCCGTCACGCACATCCATTCCAGCGGCGCCGTGCCGGGCTCGGTGGCGCGCAAGGCGTACCGGGAAACCGCGCCCTGGGTGAACGTGTACAGGTCGCCGCTGGGATGGGCGATGACGGAAACCGGCCTGCCCACGGGCTCCCGGGGCGCGATCGGCAACGGCGCCAAGCCGACCCCGTCCACCCGGAAGATCACGACGTCCCGCGCCGGGTCCGACGCAAGCACCTCGCGGATGGGCAGGCAGCGCCCGTCCAGCGTCATGACCCCGAAGGCCAGGATGTTCGTCTCCTTGGCCGCCGCGAGGACGTGGTAGTTGGACACGATCTCGCCGCGGTCGCCCAACACCCAGCCCGTCCCGGTCCCGCCCGTGTGCCAGTGCGGGCACCGCAGGCACTTGTAAATCGAGCCCATCGCCACCACCGACGCCGAGCAACGGTCATAGACCTCCTCGGGTTCGAGCGCCTTCTTGCGGGGCGGGGCGAGCCGAAGCCGGACCTTGGCGCCGTCGCGTTGCTTCAACTGCTCCATCAGCGCCTCCATGGGCAGCGTCTGCTGCATGTGAAACTTCCCGCCCAGGTCGTCGGCAAAGCGGCGCCAACGTCCGACGTCGTCCATCGCCCGGGGCAGGGCGGCGTCCGGTCCGCCGGGCGGGGCCCGACGGCTGTCGCCCGCAGCGTGCCCGTGAAGCGCCATGGCGACGACCCCGGCCAGCGAGAGGAACCCGCGCGCGACCTTGGCCCAACGCGACAAGGCAAGAGATGCCGGCGACATATTGGGGTGCACGCTGCCGAGAAACGACGGCGACGCCAACCCCCGAGTTCCACCCCTGCGCGAGCGAGGCGCGGCATGGGCCGGCGACCTGGCCGTTGGCCTACTGCCGGACCGGGACGAACCCATGCACGTAGCCGCATCGGTCGCAGATGAGGCAGTAGCCCTCGTTCTCGGACCAGGCGGTCGCCATGCCGACGGTCAACGCGGTTGCGAAATGGGTCCTGCGCCGGTGAAACGCATCGTGCGCGCACAGGAGGCATTGCATGCGGCGACCTTGTATCTCCACCGCCTCGGCATGGGTTTTGAGCAATGTCATGGGATCCTCCGCAACACGGCGCAAGCGACGCGATCGTCCGCGGGCGCCGATCCTTTCATGGTTGTCGGCAGTCTCACCATTCCCCTTGGACAAAGGGAAGGCCCAAAACGGCTCCCCAATCATTAGCGAGCGATTGGCCTTGCATCGGGGGGCATCGGTTTTCGGAGCCACAAGGGTGGCCTTGGTGCGATGGGCGGTCTCCCGGATCGCCCGACAGGGGGGCGGAAGGGGTGTGGAACGCGTCTAGGCGTTGATTCGAGGGCAGATTGGAGCTCCCGGGAAGAGGGTTCCGGCAACGCCCGGCCCCGACGGCCCGTGTGGCACCGCCTCGCCCGGAGGGAAATCGCCCGTGTGGCGCGCCGCTAGCACCCGTCCTCGTCCAGCCGCACCCGCAGCCCGCCATGCGTCCGCTTCGGGCCGTGGTCCTGCAGGAAGACCCGCCACCACCGCATCCACCCCGCCGGCACGCAAATCGTCGCCCGCACCTTGCGGGCGTGCGTGCTGACCTTCACCGGCACGATCAGCAGGTTCCGGATCAGCGTGCGCGGCCGCCACGACTGGGCGTCGTCCGGCAGGTCCAGGACCCTCAGGGCGGCC
>CAIRNV010000102.1 GCA_903880005.1 uncultured Verrucomicrobiota bacterium
CCGGTCCATGCCGGGCAAGCGGCTGGAAGCCGCTTCCACTTTCACTTGGCCTTCATGGAAGGTGGCAGCGGCATCCTGCCGCTGGACGTGATCCATCCAGAGCCGAGACGGCTCTGCCACGTTTCCGCCGGGTAAGGGCACCCGGCCTACAACCCTGACCGGCCCATTCCAACCTCCCCTGCAGGGTGAGGTCTCGAATTCATCCCCAAAGGCCTATCTGCCTCGATGTAGCGGCCCCTTCCTTGCCTTGGAATCTTCTTCAACCGCCGTTTTCAGGGTTCATCATCCCAGCTCAGGTCATCTTCTCCCGGCCATGGTGTCCGGGCCCCAGTTCCTTCCAGTAGCCGATGGACTCGTCGCCCTCCTCCCAAGACAGGAGGACCTCGCGACCCGCCATGATCGCCGGGAAGCCCACGAGCCCGCGGTCGAGATCCTCGATGACCAGGTCGCGACGGCGAAACTCAAGGCTCATTCTGGCGAGACCCACCACGGCCTGCGTCCACTCGTTGGCGCGCGCGCCGCCTTGATCCCCGAATTCATGACGCAGCTCGGCGAGGCGCTCATCCAATCGAGCGACGTCCTGCCGGAGGATCCGCATCTCATGAAGCCAACGGCCGACGAGCGGCAACAATCCCGTCGCCTCGGCGACCGAGTAGTGGTGGCGGTATCGGTGGCCCGGGTCGGATCCCAACGGGGTCATGGCGCCGTGAGGCCGAGCTTGCGCCGCAGCGTTGGCGACGACTCGATCTTCTCCGCCCGTTCCCACGCGGCACGGGCTTCCTTCGCTTGCCCAAGGGCATCCAGCACGTCGCCCAGGTGCTCCAAGACGGTCGCGTCGGGCTCATCCTTGAGGATCTCCGCGGCCTTGCGGATGTGCAGGAGCGCCTCGGCGGGCTTTCCCATCCGAAACAACACCCAACCCAAGCTGTCGAGGTACGCCGAGTTCTCCGGCTCGACCGCGACGGCCCTCTCGATCATGTCGCGCGCCTCGGCGAGTCGGACGCCTTTGTCGGCCCATGAATAGCCAAGGAAGTTCAAGGCGGGGGCGAAGTCCGGCTTCCAAGCGAGCGCTTTTTGGGCCCGCTCCAGCGACTCCTCCGACCGCCCCGCCTGCTCGAGCGTCACGGCGTATTGAAAATGAAACCGATGGTCGATCAGGCGCGGGTCGCCCTCCGCCGCCTTTTCCGCCCGAGCCATGGCATCGAGGGACTCCGCGTGGCGTTTCAATCGGCCCAAGGCCATGGAGCCCAGGAACTCAAGGCGGAAGCTGGGCTTCATCCTGAGCCGCCCCTTTTGCAGGACGTCGGCGGCCTCCTTGAACCTCCGCGATGAAAGCAACGCGGTCATCAGGTCCGCGTGGGCCGTTTCCTGGGTGGGATCGAGGAGCAACGACTTTTCCAACCACTCGGCGGCCTCGTCAAAACGGCGTCGGTCCAGCGCGATGGCCCCGAGATAGTAAGGCGGCATCGGGTTGGCCGGGGCGGCCTTTCGCAGCGCCTCGAGCTGCCTTGTGGCGTCGTCCAGGCGGCCCGAACGGAGGTAGATCTCCACCAGCTTGGCGGCGGCCATCGGATTGCGGGCTCCCGCCTCGGCCATTTGGGCCAGGACACGCTCGGCCACGTTGGTGCGTCCGAGCGCTTGGTTTTGGTCTGCCAAGCGGAGGAGGACGACGGGTTCCTTGGCTTGGAGGCCCTCGACGAGGTCGAGTTCTGCGAGGGCCTTGGTCGCGAGTCGGCCGCGCAGGGAAGGGTTCCGGATGGAGAGCTGGGCCAGCAGCTCGGCCACGTCCAGGTGGAAGATCGAGTTGGTGCGCTGCTGGGACGACGCCTTGGCGAGCAGCGCCTCGGCCTCCTCCACCCGTCCACCATCGACGAGCAGGCGTCCCAGTGACGCGTAGGACGTCAGGTGCTCGGGACCGTCGCCCAATCCTTGGCGGTAGGCCCCGATCGCATCATTGGTTCGCCCGGCCTGCACGTAGGCAAAGCCCAGCATGGACCACAGGCCGGGATCCGGGGCGGCCCGGGGGCCTCGGGTGGCCTTTTCGAGGACGTCGATGGCCTTGGGAAAGTCGCGACGGGAGAGGCAACGCCGGGCGACCTCGCGTGCCAACGCGGCATTGGCGGGATCCTCGGCGACGGCCCGGGTCCAGTAATCCACAAGGCCGGGCCCGTCCTCATTGATCTCGCGGATAATGCCAGCCCCATAGGCGGCCAAGGCCCGGGCGCGCCGGTCCAGCTCGGCATCACTGGCTCGTGACGTGCCGGAAGGCGACGCGATCTTGGGCGGGGAAGGCTGGCGGGGGCCGGTGCAACCCGAGGCCAGCCACAAGGCCAGCAGACCGCCCCCCCACCTCCATGCCGCGCGCGTTGGCATGCGGCCAATCAAAACAAAAGGCGCGGCCTCGCAAGAGCTCGACCGCGCGGATGGTCGTGAAACACGTGCCGGCCGCCACGGGACCGTGGCCGGCCGGGGCACGTTACTTCTGCCAAGTGCGCTTCTTGTGGCGGTTCTGACGAAGCTTCTTGCGACGCTTGTGCTTGTTGATCTTGGCCTTCCTGCGTTTCTTGAGCGAACCCATATTGTTGTCTTCTTGTTTCCCGGGATTTCCCCGAAATCTGTCGTTGTTGAGCGGCGATGCTGCCCGGATCGGCGTCAGGATTCAATACACCACCTTGTTGAGGGGATACTCGATGATCCCCTCAGCGCCCGCCGCCTTGAGCTGGGGCACGATTTCACGCACGACGGCCTCGTCGATGACGGTCTCGACGGCAACCCATCCCGTCTGGCTCAGGCTGGAGACCGTGGGGTTGCGCAAGGCGGGCAAGGATTGGAGAAGCGCGTCCAGTTGGGCGGCCTTGACGTTCATCTTGAGTCCCACCTTGGCCTCGGCCTCGATGGCCCCGCGAAGAAGCATCGCAATCGTCTCCACCTTGCGCCGCTTCCACGGGTCCTTCCACGAGTCGCGGTTCGCAACCAAGCGGGGCGTGGAAACCAGCAACGTGTCCACGATGCGCAGCTTGTTGGCCTTCAGCGAGGAACCCGTCTCCGTCACGTCCACGATCGCGTCCACCAACTCCCGCGCCTTCACCTCCGTCGCCCCCCACGAGAACTCGACGTCGGCCTTGACCTTGTTGCGGCGCAGCCACGACTTCGTGAGGCCCATCACCTCGGTGGCGATGCGCTTGCCCTCGAGGTCCCGGACGGTGCGGATGGGGGATTCCTCGGGCACCGCCAGCACCCAGCGCGTGGGTTGCCGGGTAGCCTTGCTGAAGACGAACTCGCCAACCTCGTGAACCTTCCCGGCGACGCCGTTCTCGACGATCCAGTCATGCCCGGTGAGCCCGGCGTCCAGGTAACCCAAGGCCACGTAACGACCGATCTCCTGCGCCCGGATGAGCCGGACGGACAACTCCGCGTCATCGACGTAGGGCTCGTAGCTGCGGCTGGACACCGTGATGTTCCAGCCCGCCTTGGAAAACTTCTCCAAGGTGGCGTCCTGCAAGGACCCCTTGGGGAGTCCCAAGCGGAGGCGTGGCGGCTGGCTCGTGTTGTTGCTCATCCCGTGCGCGTCGCGTGCCCGGCAGCCAGGCAATCGTTGCCCCGCGCCGAACTTCGGCCCGGTCCTGTGCCAGAATAACGCCCCGGTTGCGAACCTAATTTTTCCGCAAGGCGCTCACCCTGCCCCACGCCGCATGCCGTCGATCCCTCGGCCCAACGAGGAAACAGGCTTGGGAGTTCGCGCGCATCGCCGCTACCTTGGGTCCCGACATGGCAGAGTTGCTCGCAGGTTTGGTCATCGCCCTCGGCGTCGCGGTCCTCTTCGGGCTCGCCATCTTCGTCCATGAGTATGGCCACTACCGCATGGCCCGATGGCTCGGGCTTCGCATCGAGGGCTTCTCCATTGGGTTCGGGCCCCGCGTGTTCTCGTGGACCGACAAGCACGGCGTCCTGTGGGCCTTGCGCTGGATCCCGTTGGGCGGCTTCGTGAAGTTGCCGCAGATGATCACGTCGGAGGTGCTCGAGGGATCCCAGGACGCGACGAATGCCCCCGCCGCCGGGCCGATCTCGCCCGCCGCCAAGGTCGCAGTCGCGCTCGCAGGCCCCGCCATGAACGTCGTGCTGGCCTTCGTCCTCGCATCGATCGTCTGGTGGGTGGGCCTGCCCGTCGCCCTCAACCATACCGTCGTCGGGTACATCAAACCCGGGTCGCCCGAGGAGCACGCCGGCGTGCGTGAAGGCGACCGGATCGTTTCGGTCCAAGGCAAGGCCGTCTCCAGTTGGGAGGACATCCAGGTCGAGGCGGCCCTCGCGCTCACCAACGTCCTCACCCTATCCATCGAGCGAACCAATCGTTCCAAGGCATCCATCCAAGTGCCCACCGAGTACCAACCGGACCTCAAGCTCAAGTACCTGCGCATCGGGCCCCGCGACCACCCGGCCATTCGCTCCGTCACGGCCGGGTCCCCCGCCGAGGCCGCCGGCCTGCGCGAGGACGACCAACTCATGTCCTTCGACGGCATCCAAGTGGTGGGGCAACGGCAACTCGTGGACCTCATCCAGGCGCGAGCCGGCCAGGAGGCCGACCTGGAGGTGAAGCGAGACGGCAAGATGCTGCATGTCCGCGTCACGCCTCGCCTCGATCCGGAGGCCAAGGTGGGGCGCATCGGCGTGCTGCTTGGCCCCGCCTCGGAACCCACCTTCGTCGTCCAACGCCCGGGCCCCACGCCTTGGAAGCAAGTCGCCGGCACCGTCCAGCGCATCGGCCAGTTCCTCCAGGCCCTCATCCACCCCAGCCAGTCGCGCATCGGCGTCGAGAACCTCAACGGCCCCGTTCGCATCTTCGGCATGTTGGCCATGGAACTGAAGGTGGACTTGCGACGGGCGCTGGCGCTCATGGTGGTGCTCAACATCAACCTCGCCTTGCTCAACCTCCTCCCCCTTCCCGTCCTCGACGGCGGCCACATTCTCTTTTCGATCGTCGAGGCCGTTACGTTCCGCCGCATCCCTCCACGGGTTCAGGAGTGGATCACGCTGGTGTCCGGGGCCTTGTTGCTATCGCTCATGGCCCTCGTCTTTCTCAACGACCTCCGGGGATTGGCGGGCTCCCGGTCGTCCTCGCGGAAGCCCTTGGAAACGTCGAATGCGCCCGCGCCCTCCCGGCAACCTTGATCTCGCCGCCCCCGGGGAATCCGGACCCGCGGCTCATGGCCGGCCCCCTCCAGCAAAGCCGCGTTCTTTTTTCAATGCTTGCCGTCCCCGAAACAAATCAGCACGGTTTCGGGTATTCGATCGACCTTCGGCAAAAGTTGGAACAAAGAGTGCTGCCGGTTGTCGTAAGGATTGCTTGAGAAACATGAGCGCCAAATTCATCAGGACAACGGCTGCGCCTTGGATCGCCTTGGCCGCCATGACGACCTGTTCCCTGGCCCAAGGCACCATCGGAGGGGGCGGCGGGCTGGAGGAGGACGACGGCGTGTACGTGTACCGGAACGCCCCGGTCCCATTGGCCTTCGACCGCGACGTGTCGTCCACCCTTGAAATCGCCGAGGATCTCTTCCTCAGCGGGGCCAACCGTGTCCTGACCGAACTCTCGTTCAATTACCGGTCAGACTACACCCAGCCACGCGGCATGGTGGTGGCCGTGTATGCCGAGGGTGGGCCCGATTCGAGCGGCCTGTTTGTTCCGACGGTCAAGTTGCTGGAAAAGACCCTGGATGTCCGTGCTGGCGGCGGGGTCGGCACCGTGGCCCTCGCCTATAACCTGGCCAACACAATCCCTGATCGCGTGGTCGTCTCCGTTCGCTTCGTGGATGTCCCGACGGGCGGAACCATCAGCCTCGTCGCGCAGGCCACGGAACCCACGATCGGCGAGACACGTCCGGGGTACTTGGAGCGAACGGGTCCTGGCAACGCGGACTGGGCCCTTCGTCCGCTCACGGACAACTCGGGCAACCAGGTGAACTTCCTCCTCGGCGTCAAGGCAGCTCCCATCCCGGAACCCACTTCCATCGCCCTGGGAGTGTTCGGCTTGGGCTTGGTTTTCTACGTGTCACGACGTCGGGCCGGCTAGGCGCAACGAGGCCGTCAGGTCGGTCCTGTTGGCTGGAAGACCTTGTCGCGCTTGTCGCGGGCCTCTCGGCGGTCTGGGCGATGCCCCAACGGTCAGCCCGAGAAGATGCGGCGAGTCGCATCGCACGATGCGGGGCTTCATCGGACGGAGGTGGCAGCCGGGGGCGGTTTCGGGGAGCATCACACGCGATGATCAAGACGGCGGTTGGTTTCACTCGATGGGCGCTTGCCGCCCTTTGTTTGCTAGGCTGGGACGTCGCCCTCGCGCAGGCACGCACGAAGGCAACCCTCCTGTTGGACCACTCCACGGCGTCACCCGGCTCGCAGGTCATGGCCGCCGTGCGCCTCGTCATGCCAGACCATTGGCATACGTACTGGATCAACCCGAGCGAAGGCGGGCTTGGGGGACAGGCCACGACGATTGAGTGGGAATTGCCGCAAGGCATCACCGCGCAAGCCATCCAATGGCCCCTTCCCCGCCGCCTCAAGGAGGAGGCCGGCTCCGTCTTCGCCTACGAGGGCGAGGTAGCCCTGTTGGTGCCCCTCGACATCCCCGGCAACGCGTCGGTGGGTGAATACACCCTCCGCGCCAAGGTCGCATGGCTGGAATGCGACAAGTCCTGCGTCCCCGGCCGGGCCACCGTCGAGGCTCGACTTACCATCGGCTCCACGGCATCGCCCTCGCCCACCGCGCCGGAGTTTCCCGCGTGGCTGGCCCGGATTCCCAAGGCCCAGCCCTTCCCGGTGGCCTTGGCATGGTCTGCGTCCAAGCAGGCCAACGGCGCGAAGAAGAAGTCGTATTCCATCCAGTTCCAGCCCGCCTCCGCCGGCGTCGCTGGCCGATGGGACTTCTACCCTGAGCCCGTCGAGGGGCTGTCCTTCGAGGGCGGGCCGGAGGCGTCACCCGACGCCACCGGACGCGTGACGATCGCGGGCGAGGCGGAATCGGAGCAAGAGCCTTGGCCGGGGTCCCTGGCGGGCTTGGTCGTGCATGTCGCCGAGGGTGGAGAAGATGCATCGAGGACGGCCTTTCGCGTCGTCGCCCAGGCGACGACGAATGCCTCGTCGGCCGGCGTGCCGAATCCAAGCCTGGCCACCTCGGGTGGGGCGGGCGAGGCGGCGACCGGCACGCCGGGGGACCGCCCGTTCCTGATCGTGCTCGCCATGGCCTTGGTGGGCGGGTTGATCCTCAACGTCATGCCCTGCGTCCTGCCGGTGATCGCGTTGAAGATCCTGGGGTTTGTGCGCCAGGCGCAGGAGTCCCCGGGCCGGGTGCGCATGCTGGGATTGATGTACGGGGCCGGGGTGATCTCGTCGTTTGGATTGCTGGGCGGCGCGATGGTGGCTCTAAGCCTGGCCAAGCAGGCCGTTCACCAGGGCATCCTGTTCCAAAGCAGCATCTTCCTGGTGCTCATGACCGTCCTGGTCGTGGTGATTGCCCTCAACCTGTTTGGGGTCTTCGAGGTCACCTTGGGAACCGGGGGCTTGGGCAAGGCGGGGGACCTCGCCGCCAAGGAGGGTGCGGGCGGCGCCTTCTTCAACGGCGTCCTTGCCACCGTCCTCGCCACGCCGTGCAGCGCGCCTTACCTCGGCGTCTCGATTGGCTACGCGTTGCGTCCGGGCCAGAGCCCGTGGGTCACGCTGGCCATGTACCTCACGGCCGGACTGGGCCTGGCGCTCCCTTACGTCGTCCTCTGCTTCCAACCGCGTTGGCTCAAGCTGCTCCCGAAGCCCGGGAACTGGATGGTCCTGTTCAAGAAGTTCATGGGGTTCCCGATGCTCGCGACCGCCGTGTGGTTGTTCATGCTGACGGCCAATCACTACGACAAGGACCGCATCCTATGGCTCGGATGGGCCATCATCGTCGTCGTCCTGGCGTGCTGGATCTACGGCCAGTTCATCCAACCCGCCCTCCGCACCCCCAAGCTCGCCTGGGTCGCCTTCCTGGGCCTGCTCGCCCTGGCCTATCTCTGGATGCTCGAACGGGAGGTGGACTGGCGACACCCCGCCGACCCCGCCACGTCCTCCGGCACGGGCGCCGCGCTGCGCCCCTCCGGGAAGCACAAGCTCCCATGGCAACCGTGGTCGCCCGAGGCCGTCGAGAAGGCCCGCGCCTCCGGCAAGCCCATCCTCGTGGACTTCACCGCCGACTACTGCACCACCTGCAACTCGAACCTGCGCCTGGCCATCGAGGTCCCCGCCGTGATCCAGCGCATCCAGGAGACGGGCACGCTGGTCTTCATGGCCGACTTCTCCCGAAACGACCCGCGGATCGCCGCCGTCTTGCAAGCCTATCAACGCCCCGGCGTGCCGCTCGTCCTCGTCTATCCCGCCCATCCCTCCTCGCCGCCCAAGGCCCTACCCGAGTTGCTCCGCGAATCCATCGTCCTCGACGCCATCAACTGGGCCGTGGGAAAACCCTGAACCGCGACGTCCCCCCTGCCACGTCCGCCGCCCGTCCTCACCGCCTCACGCAGTCCCCCCTTGCCCATGCTCATCTTGGATGCACACCTCGACCTCGCGATGAACGCGGTCGAATGGAACCGCGACCTCTCCCAACCTCTCGAACATCTCCGCGCCCGCGAGGCCCATCGGCGAGACAAGCCCGATCGCGGCCACGGCACGGTCTCCTTCGAGGCCATGCGCCGGGCGGGCATCGGACTCTGCGTGGCCACCCAGATCGCCCGCGTGGAACACGACGCCTACAGCCCCGTGGCCGGATGGGCGTCCCAAGCCCAGGCCTGGGCCATGACCCGAGCCCAACGCGCGTGGTACGACGCCATGGAGGAGGCCGGCGAGATCCGCATCCTCCGCAACCTCCAGGACCTGGACCACCACGTCGCCCTCTGGTCGGCCCCGGCTGCCTCCTCGCCCGATCGCAGGCCCATCGGTTGCATCCTCTCGCTCGAAGGGGCGGATTCCCTCGTCACCCTGGACCACCTCGAACGGTCCCATGCCGATGGCCTTCGCGCGATTGGACCGGCTCATTACGGCCCGGGCGTCTATGCCCAGGGAACCTCCACCACGGGCGGCTTCAACCCGCGAGGCCGTGAACTCCTCGCCGCCATGCGTCGCCTCGGGATGATCCTCGACGTCACCCACCTCAGCGACGAATGCCTCGTCGAGGCACTCGACCTCTTCGACGGACCCATCTGGGCCAGCCATCACCTCTGCCGCGCCCTCGTGCCCCATCAACGCCAACTGCCCGACGAACACCTCCGGCTCCTCGCGCAACGCGACGCCGTCATCGGCCTCGCGCTCGACGCGTGGATGGTCGTGCCCGGTTGGGTGCGGGGCCAAAGCACCCCGGAATCGACCGGCGCCAGCCTCCGCCACGTCGCGGACCACGCCGATCACATCGCCCAAGTCACCGGCTCCGCGCGACATGTCGGGATCGGCACCGACCTCGACGGCGCCTTTGGCTACGAGCAAACACCGTCCGAGGTCCAGTCCATCGCCGACATCGTCCAGCTCGGTGACATCTTGCTCGCTCGGGGATGGAGTCGGCCGGACGTCGAGGGGGTGTTCTCGGGGAATTTCCTGCGCGTGCTGCGAGGGGCCTGGGCCTGAAGTCGCCGCCTGAACCGGGACGATCCGGTTGGATCCATCGTGCTGGCTCGGTCTGCTTCGCCATCCCTTCCCTCCCAGCGGACTCGTCCCGCCTGAACCGGCGCCAAGCCCCAGTCGAACCGCGCGGCCCAACGCCATTCCAATTCAAGCCTTGAAAGCCATGGCTCCCCATCCAACCTGCATCCCGACTCCGGGTGTTCCGGCGCCATGAAGTACCCCCTCCTCATCGCCGCCGCTTCGTGGATCTTCTTCGCCATCGCGTGGTCGCGGTGGCGCGTCCGGGCCGTGGGTGGCGAGAGCCTGCCCGATTCCCTCCGCATCCTCCTCTCCGTCGCCATCCTGGTCACCATGGGATCCGCCGCCTTCATCATGCGCGGCGTCCAGGGCCCCGCGGCCTTCGGCTTTGGAATGGTGTTTTCCCTCGGGCTCTACATGGCCGGCTTCCTGGCCCTGTTCGTGATGTGGCACCAGACGATCTTCGCGCTGATTTCCAGGCCCATCACCGACGCGTTCGATGGAGGCGGTGCCACCGAGGAGCAACGTCCCTTCTACTTCAAGGCCTTGGCCTGCAAGGGCCGCGGCGAGCACCTGGCCGCCATCGAGGAGATTGAGGACCAGTTGAGCCGATTCCCCAAGGACAAGGAAGGCTGGCTCCTCAAGGCGGAGATCGAATCCACCGGGCTCCTTCAACCCATCGTGGCCCTCGCCACCCTGGACGAATTCCTTGCCGTCGCACGCCCGGAGGACCGCCCGGAAGCCCTCTTCCGCCAGGCCGAGATCGAGCTCGACCGCATGAAGCGCCCAGAGGCCGCGCGCAGGCGACTGGAGCAAATCACCCACGAGTTCCAAGGCACCGAGGCCGCACGCCTTGCCCTCCAGAAAATCGCGCGCCTGCCCTCCGGCGGGTGGGCGGAAGGCAATCCGTTGGGCGATCGTGACGCGCTGGTCGTCACGCAACACGAGGAGAAGATCGGCCTGTCCACGGACCTGGGCGCTCGTCACATCCCGCGCGGCGAGTCGCCGGAAAACCGCCGCGATCAACTGCTGCTCCAGCTCGAGCAACACCCCGACGACGCCGTCGCCCGCGAGGAACTCGCCCGATTGCTGGCCAACGAACTCGGCGAACCCGACGAAGCCCACCGCCACCTGGAGGACCTCGTCGCCGCACCGGGCCAACCCGATCGCGACGTCGTCCGCTGGCTCAACATCATGGCCGACATCCACCTGCGTTCCCCGGCAGGCATCGCCCCCGCCAACCTGGCCCTTCAGCGCATCCTCCAAGCCTTCCCGGGCAGCCCCGCCGCCGACGCCGCCGAGCGCCGCATCACCCTCCTCCGCGTCGAGTCCACCCACAAGCCCGAGACCCCCAAGGTCCGCATCCGAAGGACCACCACCAACGTCGGGCTCGCCACCGACCGGCGCTTCTCGGCCAGGCGCGCCAACATCCCCGGGCTTCTTCCCGACCCTGAAGTTCCCGACGCCCCGCCATCCTCCGCGGACCCTTCCACACATTGACCCCCTTGGGGGATGTCGCCCCGTTGGCCGGGGCTACTCCTCCCGCACCCAGCCCCATGCAGAGCCCCACCACATTGGCCGAACGCCTCGCCCTCATCCGCCAACGCATCGCCGCCGCCGCCGACCGCGCCGGACGTGACCCCGCCACCGTCGAATTGATGGCCGTCACCAAGAATCACCCGGCCGAGACCGTCGCGGAGGCCGTCGCCCTGGGGCTTGATCTCATGGGCGAGAACCGCATCCAGGAGGCCAAGGCCAAGATCCCCCTCTGCCCGGCCCGCGCCCGATGGCACTTCATCGGCCACCTCCAGTCCAACAAGGCACGGGATGCCGCCGCGCTGTTCCAAGTCATCCAAGGGATCGACTCGCTCGCGATTGCCACCGAACTCGACAAGCAGGCCGCGAAGCTGGGCCGGCGCCTCGGCATCCTTCTCGAGGTCAACGTGGCCGGTGAATCGTCGAAGTTCGGTTGGAATCCCGAGGCCGCCGTCGAGGCCATCCCCGCCCTCAATGCACTGGGACGCCTCGACTTGCTGGGCCTCATGACCGTCGCCCCCTACGCCACCGATGCGGAAAAGGTCCGCCCGGTCTTCCGTCGCCTTCGCGAACTCCGCGCCCGCTGCGAGGACCGACTCGGGGCCCCCATGCCCGTGCTGAGCATGGGCATGAGTGGCGACCTCGAAGTCGCCATCGAGGAAGGTTCCACCCTGGTCCGCGTTGGCACCGCCCTGTTCGGGGCCCGTCCCAGCCTCCTGCGAAAAACCGAGCCCAACGACGAAGCCGGAATCGCCTAGCTAGAGCGATTCAACCCAAAAACGGCTGGCGAAGAAGACTCCAAGCCAAGGCAGACAGGCCCTATGGGATGGGCCGGTCTGGGTTGTAGGCCGGGTGCCCTCACCCGGCGGAAACGTGGCAGAGCCGTCTCGGCTCGGGCTGGGTGACGTCCAGCGGCA
>CAIRNV010000103.1 GCA_903880005.1 uncultured Verrucomicrobiota bacterium
CCACAACGACACCCGCGGCCCGGCACACGGGGCGCGCAACGCCGCGACCCGTCCCGACCGCGACCATCACTTCAGCCGCGTCTGGCGCGTGCAGCACAAGCAGCCCAAGGCGCTTCCCGCCTGGAAGTTCGACACGAACCAACCGGCGCAGATCGTGAAGATGCTCGATCACCCGAACGGCTGGGTGCGCATGACGGCCCACCGCATCCTCAGCGAGCAATCCCCCTTCTACGCGCTGCGCAACGTCCTCGCGGCCGTCCAGAGCAACAGCCCGGCCATGACCCGCATGCACGCCCTGTGGGTCCTCCACAACATCGGGCGCCTCGACCAGCAGAACTTCGTGGCCTGCCTCAACGACAACGACCCCACGCTTCGCAAGAACGCCCTTCGCGTGGCGGCGGAGGCCAAGCCCTGGAAGTCGGAGAGCCCGGTCGGGCAGTCGGTGCAGGCGTCGTTGCAGTCGGCGGAGCCGCGGGTCCAGCTCAACGCCTTGCTCGCGTTGGCCAACCTGGACGCCACCGACGGCGTCGCCGCCGAGATCGCGGCCCTCTGGCCCTCGCTCAAGGACAAGCACCTCCAGTCCGCCGCGCTCGGCGTCGCGGCAAACAACCCGGCGCTCTTCCTCCAGGTCGCGTTCCAGTCCAAGGACCCCGCCTTCCTCGCCGACTACGTCGGCCACGTCGTGCGCATCCTTGCGAACAAGCAGGACCCCGCGCAGGCCGCCGCGTTGGTGGCGTTGCTCGCCCGCCAGCCGGCCTCGGCCGACGGCCTCAAGCAATCGGCCGTCGAGACGCTGGCGTCCGTCCTGAAGGCCGATGTCATCCCGCCCTGGACGGGCGACCTGAAGGCGGCGTTGGAAGCCCTCCTGCAGTCGTCCCGCCCGGGCTTGCCCGGGGCGGTGCTGCCCCTGGCGGCGCGCTGGGACAAGGACGGCTCGCTGTCCGCCGGATTGAAGCCCGTGGTGGCGAAGCTGCGGGCGCGACTCTCGGACACGACCGCGAGCGACGACGAACGGGCGCAGGTCGCGATCAACCTCCTCGGCGTGCGCCGGCTGGACCCTGAGATCGTCGGGGCAGTGGGTGCGTTGCTGGGCGGCCCGGCGTCGGGCGGGCTCCAGAAGCGCGTGATCGACGGGCTGGGTGCCACGCCGGATGCGGCCGCCGGCGCGCAGTTGGTGGCGGGCTTCACGAAGGTGCCGGGCGAGCTGCAAGACGCGTTGTTCGGCGCGGTGGTGAAGCGCGCGGACTGGACCCAGGCGTTGCTGGGCGCGGTCGCCGGCAAGCAGATCGCCCTGGGCCAGCTCGGGCCCTCCTACCAGCACCGCCTGAGGACGCACGCCGACAAGGCGGTGGCGGCCCGCGCGGTGCAGGTGTTCGACGAGCTCAAGGGGCCGGAGCAGAAGGAGAAGGAGGCGTTGATCGCCAAGTTCATCCCCGAGGTGGAGAAGACGGGCGACGTGGCCAACGGCAAGAAGCTGTTCACGGCGAACTGCGCGGGCTGCCACGTGTACAAGAACGAGGGCCGCAACCTCGCCCCCAACCTCACCGGCATGGGCGCGCACGGCCCGGCCGACCTGCTGGTGCACATCGTGGATCCCAACCGCCTCGTGGAGCCCAACTTCGTGGCCGTCTCCATCGAGACCAAGGACGACCTGACCTACAACGGCATCGTCGAGCGCGAGAACAACGCCGAGGTGCTCGTCCGTGATGCCTCGGGCGACTACACGGTGCGCAAGGACAACATCAAGTCGCGCACCAACACGGGCCGGTCGTTGATGCCCGAGGGCTTCGAGCAGCTCGGCGCCGCCGGGTTGCGGGACCTGTTGACCTACCTCTGCGCCGACGAGGCGCGGTTCCGCATCCTCGACATGACCGGCGTGTTCAACGTCAACAACTCGCGCGGCATCTACGCCAGCGAGGAGTCGCGCGACGAAAGCCTTCGGTTCCGCAAGCACGGGACGATCAAGGTGGGCGACGTGCCGTTCGACGTGCTGAGCACCCAGAAGAGCCCCACGGGCAACAACCTGCTGGTCCTCAAGGGCACCGAGGGCATGACCCGTTCCTTCCCCCAGCGCGTCGAGATCAAGGTGGGCATGCCCGTCGGGCGATTGCACTTCCTCGGCGGCGTCGGCGGATGGGCGTACCCGTTTGGTGGCGACGAGCACAAGGGCAAGCCCGTGACCAAGGTCACCGTGCACTTCGCGGGCGGCGGCACGGAGGAGATCCTCGTGCGCAACGGCGTCGAGATCGCCGACTACATCGGCCGAAATGACGTCCCCGGCTCCAAGGAAGTGCCGGACCTCGCGGCCGGCGGTCGCCAGGTGCGCGCGTTCACCAAGCTCGTGAAGGGCCGGGCGGTGGTGGAGAAGATCGTCCTCGAAAGCTTCAGCAACCTCGTCGCCGCCACCTATGCGGCGATCACGGCCGAGGCCCCGGGCAACGAGGGCGCGTCCTTGTCCCCGTTGAACGTCCCGGCCCCGGCCCCGGCCGCGCCGCCCTCGTTCCAGTGGAGCACCGGCATCAAGACCCTGATCGTGGGAGGCGGCTCGTCCCATGACTTCAACCGGTTCTTCAACCTGGCCGACGCCGCCACGCTGAAGGCCACGGGCAAGGCGAGCGTGAACTACACCGAGGTCACGACCGGCCTGGCGCTGGCCCTGGCGGGCGTGGACGTGCTGTACCTGTCCAACAACAAGCCGTTCGGCGACGAGGCCACGCG
>CAIRNV010000104.1 GCA_903880005.1 uncultured Verrucomicrobiota bacterium
CCTCACAGACCTCTGCGGGTCTGCTCGTCTCTCGCGCCTCGTTGGACACGAAAATCCCTCGCGGCGAAACACCAGCCATTTGTGAGACACGACACTAGCACCGCGTCTCTCCATCCATCAACTCGCCGCCGCCGCCAAGACGCCGCCGCGTTGCCGTCACCAACCCCAGCGATCCGTGAACGGCCACATCACCATCCACGACTTCCCGATGATCTTCTCGCGCGGCACGTCGCCCCAATGGCGGCCATCGCTGGAACTCATCGTGTTGTCGCCAAACCCCAGCATGCAGTTCGCGCGGACCGTGTACTCGGTTTGGCCGTCCGGGAAATAGCTCGTCACGAACGCCATCCGCGAGGCCTCGTCCGTCGCCCAACGCGCCCGCTGCGAGGCATCCATCCCGGCAGGCGCGCTGGCCGCCATCGCCTCCGCCAAGGCCCTCTGGTACACGGTCCCGTTCACGTGCCCCGAAAAGACGCTGTCGGCGGGCGTCCTCGCCGGGTCGAAGGCGTACACCTTCTCGAAGCCGGGATCCGTCGTCTCCAACCGGCGGCCGTTGATGTAAACGTGGCGGTCGTCCCCGATGCGCACCTTCTCGCCCCCGAACGCAATCAGTCGCTTGATGTAATGCGTGCCCGGCGTGACCGCCTCGGGCATGCCCGTCGATTGAAACACGAAGTACTCGCCCCGGCGCGGCTTGCGGAAGTTATAGGTCAAACGCTCCACGAACAGACGATCGCCCGACCGCACCCGGCATCGGATGATGGGCTCGCCGGCCTTGAAGCTCGCCTTGTACGGCTGGCGCGTCATGGGGTTGTAGAGCTTCAGGTGCAGTTGCGGCGACTCCGGGACCCACGCGACGGGATAGGAGACGTCGCCCACGACGACGTCGATCTTCTTGCCGAACCCGAGGTTGCCGACGCCCAGTTGCTTGGTGGGTTGCGTGATGCCCCGCAGCTCGCCATCGGCCTTGGCAATCACCTCGTAATACGTCGTGCCCTTGGCCCACTTCTCCCAGAAACGACGCAACCCCGTCGGGATGGGCACGTCCGGGCGGTCGCGCAAGTCATCGGCCGTGATCCCGTAGAACGTGGGCTGGGCGGAACCCGTGGGGATCTCCATGGGCGTCGCGAAGAACGTCTTGAACGCAAAGACGAGGACGGCGGTGCCGAGGAAGCTCTCGAAGTTCTCGCGGTACGATGCGAACGGGTACGGCTTCAGCCACTTGTGGGCGACGTCCTCCATTTGCTGGACGGCGGCCTTGAGGGCGTCCTTGGACGTGCCTCCATGGCGATAGGCGGCTTGGAACGCGGCCAACCCGGCCTCGAGCTCGGCCACGCTTTTCTCGGGCAACACGTCCCGTTGGTGGTCGAGGTGCTTTTGCACGATGCCATGCAGCTCCGCTGCCTTGCGGACACGGCGATGGACGAGCCAAAGGAGGGGGTACATGGCGGCGGTTGGGGGTGGAGGCTAGCTGGTCTTCAACACCTCGATGAAGGCGTCCTGCGGGATGTCCACGGAGCCGATGGCCTTCATGCGCTTCTTACCTTCCTTCTGCTTCTCGAGGAGCTTGCGCTTCCGGCTGATGTCTCCGCCGTAGCACTTGGCGGTGACGTCCTTCCGCACCGCGCTCACGGTTTCGCGGGCGACGATTTTTCCGCCGATGGCCGCCTGGATGGCGATCTGGAACTGCTGCCGCGGGATGACCTCCTTGAGTTTCGCGGCGAGGGTACGGCCGCGGGCCTCGGCCTTGGTCCGGTGCACCAGGCTGGAGAAGGCATCCATGACCTCACCGTTCACCAGCATGTCGAGCTTCACCATGTCGCTCGCCACGTAGCCATCCGGCTCGTAGTCCATGGAGCCGTAGCCACGGGTGATGGACTTAATCCGGTCGTGGAAGTCGATCAGGATCTCGTTCATCGGGATCCGGCACGTCATCATGACGCGTCGCGCGTCCAGCGTCTCGGTGTTGCGGATCTCGCCGCGCTTCTCGGCGATCAAGGACATGATGTCGCCGATGTTGTCGCCCGGGCAGATCACGAACGCCTTCACCACGGGCTCGTAAACGACGTCGATGTAGGTCACGTCCGGCATGAACGCCGGGTTGTCCACGGTCACCTCCGTGCCGTCGGTCTTGACCACGCGATACACCACGCTGGGGTACGTCGCGATGATGTCCATGTCGAACTCCCGACGGAGCCGTTCCTGGACGATCTCCATGTGGAGGAGGCCGAGGAAGCCGCAGCGGAAGCCAAAGCCCAGCGCGGTGGACGACTCCGTCTGGTAGGTCAAGGCGGAGTCATTGAGCTGGAGCTTGGCGATGCTTTGCTTCAGCGCCTCGAAGTCGGCGGTGTTGATCGGGTAGATCCCGGAGAAAACCATCGGCCGGATCTCCTGGAAGCCGGGCAGCTCCGGCCCCGGGTTGCGGGGATCCGTGATGGTGTCGCCCACCTTCACCTCGCGCGGCGTCTTGATGTTGGCCGTGATGTAGCCGGTCTCACCCACCTCCAGCTTCTGCCGCGTGTACGGCTTGGGGTTGAACGAGCCCACCTCCTTGACCTCCACGGTCTTGCCCGAGTGGAGGAGCTTCACGTTCATCCCGGGGCGCAGCTCGCCCTGCATGATGCGCACGAGGATGACCACGCCCTTGTAGGTGTCGAAGTAGCTGTCGAAGATGAGCGCCTGGAGCGAAGGCGCCCCGGAGGGCTTGGGCGCCGGGATGCGGGCCACGATGGCCTCCAGGATGTCCTCGATCCCGATGCCTTCCTTGGCGCTGGCGAGGACGGCCTCCTCGGACGGGATGGCGATGATGTCCTCAAGCTGTTGCCGGGCCATCGGCACGTTGGCATGGGGAAGGTCGATCTTGTTGATCACCGGGATGATGTGCAGTTGCTGCTTCATCGCCAGGTGCACGTTGGCCACGGTTTGGGCCTCCACCCCCTGCGCCGCGTCGATGATCAGCAGCGCGCCCTCGCACGCGCTCAAGGACCGGGAGACCTCGTACGCGAAGTCCACGTGGCCCGGCGTGTCGATCAAGTTGAGCTCGTACACCTCACCATTGCGCGCCTTGTAGTGCATCGTGACCGGGTGCGCCTTGATCGTGATCCCGCGCTCCCGCTCCAGGTCCATGGCGTCGAGCAACTGGTCTTCCATCTCACGGTCGGCCACGGTGCCGGTACGCTGGAGCAACCGGTCGGACAACGTGGTCTTCCCGTGGTCAATGTGGGCGATAATGCTGAAGTTGCGGATGTGCGCGGCGTCCATCGGTGCAGTGTCTCACGACGGGTTCCCCTGCCCCATGGCCGGCAACGCGTCGAAGGCCGCAGACGATACGGCCAAGCCCCTTGTTTGGAAGGGTTTTCTATGGCGGGACGCCCCAGGGCGCTGCATCCCGAAGTCGTGGGTGGTCCCGAAGACGTCGTGTGCGCTCAACCCTGGGAGCGCGGCCGTCCCCGGCCGCCACACCATGCTCCCGCCCTGCGGGACCGGTTTGATCCCCGGTGCCCGCCCAGATGCCACCCACAACTTCGGGATGCACCGCGACCCAGGGCCGAGCCACGAGCCGACCCGGCGCATACGGGCGATCTTCAATTCCCCGCCCCTGCCCCGCCCGCCGGGATCACCCGGTAGAAGCGGATCGCGTCGGCTCCCGGGGCCGACGCCGTCTTCGGCGGGCCATTGTCCTCCCAGAGCAGCGTCCCGCCCGTCCCCACCAGCGTCTGGGGCACGCGATCCCAATGCGCCATGTCCCGGCTGTACTCGATCACGTACCGCACGTTCGGCTCCGGATCGAAGCGCAGGCTCAACGAGCCATCCCCGTTCAACGCCGGCGCTTGCAGCAACAATGGCGGACGGAACGGCGTCGCCGTGGTCGCGTCCTCCACCGTCAAGACCGCCGTCGCCCCCACCGGCCGCCCCGGCGTGAGCGTCAGGAACTGCAAGGTCACCTCCGCCGTCCCGCCCGCCGGGATCTCCCGCGCGTGCTCCACAAACGGCACGCCGTCCTCCGCCCCCGACTTGTTCAGCAACTCCACCCCGGACGGCAACCCCGGCACGTAGATGCGCATCCCCCGCAACGCATCGCGCCCGGGATTCGTGATCCGCACCCGCCTCGTGAACACCCCCGGCTCCAGCCCGTCCTCCACCGGGCTCACCACCACCTCGGTGGTCGCCACGCGCGCCACCAAGACGGCCTCCGACGCCCGAAACTCGACGCCCCACGACACCCCGTCGCGTCCCGGCGGCAACTCGACACTCGCAAGGTCATGGTCCACCGACCCGTAACGCATCAACGTCAACTCAACGCCCGGCGTGGCCTGCAATCCCTCCGGAAGCCTCACCACCAGCCGCCCACGCAACGTCGCCGTCCCTGACACCCCCAACGCAGCCGTCCCCTCGCGCGCCTGCACGTCCAAGACACCCGACGAACCCGTCGTCAGCGACGCCAACTCCGCCACGCCGCCGCGCACCACAAGCGTCCCGACACCCTCCGTCCCCACCGTCACCAGTCCCGACGACACCAACCTCCCGCCCATCAGCTCCAGCGTCGCGGGCTCGACGCGGCCCGACGCCAGCCGAATGCCCACCGTCTCGGTCAACCCGCCTTCCATCCGGTAGCGCCCCGTTCGCTGGCTGCGCGGCCCAACCACGAGGAATCCATTCACCCGATTCGTGCCGCCCCGTTGAACGAACCCCTCCGCTCCGGCGGGTCCCCAGACGTTCAAGCCCTTCGATGTGAGCAAGCCGTCCAGGAGGGTGTACGCGGCCCGGCTTCCCGGGTTCCCCGCCATCACCACCTCGGTCGCCGTCACCGTGCCCGAACGTTGCACCACGGCCCCGCCCCCATTCCCGCCGATCGCAAGGGTCGCCACGGTCAGGCTCCCGCCGCCCGTGAGCACCAAGTCCCCCTCGCCCGCGACCGCATCCCCGAGCGTCAACATCTTGCCCACGCGCAACGTCACCCCATCCACCGTCAATCCCCCCTGCCCCGTCGCGCCCACGACCAGGTTGCTGGCAAATCCACCGAACCCGCTCATCAACGCCCGGCCGCCCTCCAACAACGCCCGGTCCTGCGAACGCGGCACGCCTGCCGTCCATGCGTTCGTGCTCGCCCAAGCATTGGTCCCGCCCCGCCAACTCGTCACCTGCGGCGACGACGGGTTGTACGCCGTCACCTGCACCGTGTCCGTCACCCGCACGGCGCCCAGGGCATCGGTCACGCGCGCCGAAAGGCTCTGCACTCCCACGCCCAGCGTGTAGCGCCACGTGTACGGGACGTTCGTCACCATCCCGAGCCGCTCGGTCCCGTTGCGAAGGAACTCCACGCGCACCACCGGCGCGTCGAGATTGGTCACGCCCACCACAATCTCCAGCGTCCCGGGGACGATCGCGCTGCCGCCGTTCACGGGCGCCACGATGGAAGCCGTCATGCGCGAATCGACCCGCACCGATCCCGACACCGACGCCGCGACGGTGCCGTCCGCCCACTCGACGGTGACCGCCACCTGGTGCTGGCCCACGGGCGCGTTGCTCCACGTCAACGACCCGCTGCCAGGCGTCCATGCGCCCGCCCGCGCGCCGTTGGTGAACCACTGGACCGACCTCACCCCGTCCCAACCCACGCCGTTCGTCGGCAGCAACCGAATGGGCTCGCCTGGAAGATGGAACGGCTGCTCGCCCGACGCGGGCGGCGCCACCGCCAACTTCAACAACGCGCCGTTCGTCCGCGTCGCGTCACGCGCCGCCCACATCAACGCGTTGGCCAGCAAGCGAACGCCGTCACCCGTCGCGTCCCATGAATCGAACCGTTGGCCCACCGGCGCCGGGAACAAATTCAATCCCACCGTGCGCGCACGGCCGATCTCACGCGCCACCACCATGGGCGTGCCACCGGACCAACGCGCCACCTCCACGCCGCCGGGCGCGATCCGCACCGGGTCCAGCAGCAGCATGTCCGGCCCGCCCGCGAGCCGCGCCACGCCCTCC
>CAIRNV010000105.1 GCA_903880005.1 uncultured Verrucomicrobiota bacterium
CCCGAATGATCCAGGCGACGGACCAGCCAAGGGCATACACCGTGAAGGAACTCCCTAGCCATGGAACAATGGCCTTGATAACCAAACCCCACCGCGCCTTGGCAACGCTCGTGTCCACGATCTCGCCATAGGCCCGGGCCACCGCGCCTGCTTGCTCCTCGGTGGTCCCCTTCCTGAAAGCCAGGCTGTCTCCATTGGGCATGTCTCCTCGGAACTCAATGGATCCCTCAGGCAATGTCGTGGCATTTCCTGCGACGAGATGACTCCTTAGGGCCGGCGGCAGCGCGCGGTGATATCCCGCATAATCCCTCGCATCCTCAAAGCGCGGCCAATCCCGGTAGGTGACCAGCGCAAAAGGCACGAGGCACAAGAGGGAAACCACCACCCAGAGCCTCTGCCAACCGTTCAGCGACATCCGTTTCATGAGTCACGAGGTTCCAAACGCGCCGAGCAGTCAAGCGCCATGGGACAATTCATGTAGGGCTGTTCGACAATTAGGGGTTGGGTGTAGCCGGGCTGGCGGTATTAGGAGTCATGTCCGCCAATTGGTGTGGAGGATCTTGTCAGCGCTTAGGTCACCTGCATTGTCCTTCAGAAGCAGCTTTCTTACGTCAATGAGTATCTCCTTCAAGGGTTTCGCTGAAGCGTCTCCGGCCAACAGCTTAGCAAGCTCGATGTAGATTTCTGCTGGCAGCCAAAGACTTAGTTCCCACGCCTGCCGATCAAATTCCTCTGAGCTTTCCTTATCTTGATTCCATCGCGCGAAAGCCAGAAACTCGGCAACCCTAGCTGCTTGCTCCCGAATCTTTGTTTCGTTCCGGTAGTCTTCCAATCGCTTGTGCAATTCGAGTCGAAATATCTCCAACTGGCGATCGTATTCAGCCTTTACTGAAAGCTCTATTCTCGCCTTGATCAGAGTAGCGATAAGCCATTGCAACGAGGCAAGCAGTACAACCGCCCCGCCCATAGTTATGTAAAATTCCTTTGCGGTTAAAACGGCGACGTCGAAGAAGCTTTGGCCTGGTGGCATAGGTCAGATCTGGTTTTGTGTTGGCATCGCTTGTGTATCATTTTTAGCCCAGTTTTGGAAAAGCGGCGTCAGGCAGATGCGTAGCACGAGCCACCACACAGTCGCGCCAGCCGTCGAGTAGCACTCGGCCTCGTGGATCAATCCGTGCGCGACCCGATTTCGGAAGTCGTAGCCGGTTTTCTCAATTAGGCAGCCGCGAAGCTCGAAGCACAGCTTTTCGCCGAAGATTTGCTTGGTCTCAGACATGCCAAAGATTGGGCCTAGAACCTTTACAGGTTGCGTCCCGTCCGACATCAAGTTGGAAACATCGACTCCATGGGATTCGAGGACGTAGCGCAGTGAATTCTCAATCTGCGGTGTGAGCAGGTGCGCAGCCACGACGAAGTCGCCGTGGAATCCGGCGTGAAGACCGCGTAGGAAAATACCCTCGTGGCCAGGCGGTATGAACGGGTTGTAGCGGACGACAAACAGCAGGTCTTGGAATGTTGGGTGGTGGTCGTTGAAGATTTGCATTCGAGCGGGCTCTATGTAGCCGCTAACTCGTATCGGCCAATCAATTTGGGCGGCGTGAGAAAACATTTCGGCCTCAAGTGCCTCGGGATTATCGGAATCCCGCGTATCGATCAGCGGCGCCTTTCTCGCCATTGTGCGCCCCTTTTCGTCTGTGATTGAAGCGCCGAAGACGTGTAGGATCGGGTGCTCGTGTGCCTGCTTCATCACCACCTCGCGGACTTCGCTTGGGTCAGACAAGGGATAGCCGATGGCTAACTTGAATACCGCATCATGGAAACTCGGACTCTTTACGTGCGCCACTGCAGCCTCGATCGCCTTCGTAAGGTCTACCTGCGTGGTGAATGTCTGCATCTCGCTAAGCGACGCTGCCTGTAACTCTGTCAGGCGCCTCCGCAATGCAGCAATTCTCTCCGGCTTCTCCCCAGCTTGCCGCAGCGCTTCAATTCCAGTTTGCAACAGCGACGCCGCAGCCAGCGCACTCGCCCCTGGACCTTTGGCCCGGTTTTCCGCTTCGATAATGTGAGTCTCTGCTGCGGCCAATCGTGCTGTTGATTCGGCCCCGGGGTTCTTCGCCAGTCTGTGCCAGTCCGCCTCCACCTCCCAACAATGACGCGCGGCGTATGGATTGCCTCTGTCCGTCGCTTTCTGTGCGAGGCCAGCCGCGATTGCGGCAAATTCCACTGGATCAGCGCACCTAAAGCGCATGAGGAACACCATTAGCCGACAGCAACGAGACTGGTCGGAGTCTGAAGCCGCTTCGCGCGCTGCCCTCACGAGACTCTCAGCGGCATTTTTGAATAACTTCTTATCCCGTCCAAGCCTTGCCGCCAGATACAGGCCCCGATAATAATGCTCCGCTGAGTAGGTCCATTGTTTTGGCGATTTTAAACGTTCTGCCGCTTCGATGTAGCTGGTAGCAGCTTCGCCAAGTAGCTTGTGATTCTTCGTAAGTTCCCAGAGGACATCAAAGAGGCGCGCACGAAGTGCTGGGTCTTTCGTGACCTTGGACAGCTCGCGGAGAGCTTCTACGTCATCCGATGTCAGGTCCGAAGGAATCCATCCCCTGCGACCTTCCATCTGCATGAACGGGACGAAGGGCTGCGCCGGCGTGTCAAAACTTGCGCGAAAACTCGTGATGGCTTGTAGGAAACGGTAGATGCCCGCGCTTGCAAAATCGCCAGCCTCCTCGGCCTTCTGTGCGGCAGCACCGTAGGCACTCATGTAGCATTTACAGCAAGGCGCTTCGGCTTTGGCCAGTGGGCCATCCATGTCCACGGCCGCGATCTTCGCTCGATCACCTTTGAACACGTTTTCTGGAGCGCTCATGCGGCCTCCGTTTTGAGGTCCACCTGCCCCGACAGCAGACGCGGCAGCAGCAAGTCGCGCGTCCGGCGGAGGTTTTGGATTTGGCGTTGGAGCGTGTTGGCTTGCCGCTCGAAAGTATCCGCCAATTCGCAGAACTTGGTGAGCATGGCGGCGGGCGGGACGAGAATTTCCAGCGTGTAGGCTTGGTTGCGGCTCAATCCCGGAACAGCGGCGTCGCTGTTTATGAAATTCAGGGTTGGAAGGACATAAAGCAAGAAACGTAGCGGCAGGGTTGACGTGACGAAGTAGGCCGTATCAATCACGTAGAAGTCATCGTCGCACCAGAACACACTACCGACGTTTCCCTTCCGGCCCACGATAATGCCCGGACCTTTGGCGAGGGCTGTGCTGTGCTGGCCCACGATACCGCTTGAGCCAAACACCGACACATTGCCACCGCGTCGGTCTTCGTGTTTCAGCGCCTTGCCGTAGTTAAGTGTGAGTGCGTCGCCGAGCTTCCTCACCTCCCAGCCTTTCGGTATCTCGCCGAGGGGGGAGGCGACGCGCGGGTGCTTTTCATGGCCGGGGAACCGAAAGTGGACGAACCACTCGCGGTAGAGGGCGCGGGCCATGGTCTCCAGGATCCGGATGCGCCGCTGGCTGTTCTCGATCAGGTCGTCGTAGGCGGAGAGGATGGAGGCGATCCGGCGTTGGATCGGGAGGGGGGGAAGCGGCACGGGCATGGATGCGACGGATGAAGTGTTGATGACGCCCTGCGCAGCCCCAACTGATGCCGACAGCAGGAGACTTCGCCCAAGCTCACTCTGGAAAAAGTAGGCGTGGAATCCTGTTCGATGCTTGGGGCGTGCGAACACAATGTTCGCGCAATTGAGTTCGCCCAGATCCTCAGGCACGACACAGCAATCACCTCGGTTCGCGCCAACCCTGACGAACAGGATGTCGCCTCCCTGCAACTTCGACTTCTTGAGTTTCTGGTGAAACTCCGGAGCGATGGCCGTCGCGGTTTCTAGGTCGAGCCGGCCCGGGCGCACATTCTGCGACCGCAGAAATCGAACACCGTCCGCACGGTCTCGGAAATACTCCGCAGTCGGACCAACGTGTCCGACCGAAACCCGCTCGCAAATATCGGAGAACCGAACCCATTGCCAATCGGATGGCAGTTCCGGCAGGCCGTGCCGTTGCATTTGGGATAGTTGTGGCGCGGCAGAATCCATCGTCACGCCTCCAGGATCTCCGCCACGTTGCCGGCAATGGTGGCCTCCAGGTCCCGAGCCTGGGCGTTCAGGGTTTCGAGTTCCGCGTTGAGGGTTTGGAGTTGCTCCTTGAAGTCCTCGTCGGTGACGGCTTCGCCGGGTGCGACGCCCACGTAG
>CAIRNV010000106.1 GCA_903880005.1 uncultured Verrucomicrobiota bacterium
GGCGAGCTGCGTGTTCCCGCCGAGCGTGAAGCTGTTCGTCTCCGCGGGTTCCTTGGAGATCTTGGGCGCCTTCAGGGAGGCGAGCGTGACGCTCCCCAGCGTCCCGTTGGTGGGGTGCAGGTACCACAGGCGCGTGTCGGAACCGTCCACGGCCATCACGGTGGCGGGCACCGGCAACGCGCCCATCGATGCGAATTCCCCCACGTCGTAGGCCCGCTGCTCGCCGAAGGCCACGGACCCGTCGCGCGAGCTGGCCCACGTCCGCTCCGGCAACGCACCGAGGTACGCCAAGTCCGAGTCGAAGACGCCTTGCTGCCAGAACAGGCGGCTGCCATCCGCCGACATCACCAGCAAGCGCGAGCCGAACGGCAGGCTCTTGCCTTCCCGGACGAGCGTGGGGGACGTGCCACCCAACCAATACTTCCGGAGGGCGGCGTTCGAGATGTTGTTGTCGGAGCGATAGAGGTAACGCCCGTCCGGGCTGGACTCCGAGTCCCCCTCGCGCTGGGGCCAAGGAAGCCGGGACACGACGGCCGCCGTCGCCGTGTTGACGATGGCCACTTGGATCCATTGGTCGAAGCCCTCGATGGCCAGCCGCGCCGGCCCGGCCGGATTCACGCGAAACACGTCCGTCCCAAGCGCCAGCGGTGCCTCGGCCTCGAGCGTCCGCGCGTCGATCACCTCCGTCACCGGTTGGCCCCAGTTCGCGATGTAGATCCTGCGGTTGTCCGGGTGCAGCGCGAGATCGGTCGGGTTCGGCCCAATGGGCAGGCTGGCCACCAAGCGGCCGTCCGTGGTGTCAAATGCCAGGAAATGGCCCGGCTGGCCCGCGCCCTGCCCCGCCTGCGTGGCGTACAAACGCGGCTCCAACGGGTCCGCCAGCATTCGGTTCAACCGCAGTGGCAGCACCTCCATCCGCACCGGCACGACCACCGTGCCGTCCGCGCCCGTGATCTCGACGGCATCGTTGTACACGCCCTGGGCAAGCCCGGCCGTCCGAAGGCCCAGCCGCACCGTTCCCGCCGTCGTCCCCGACGCGGGCTCGACCTTCAGCCACGAGCCCCCGGTCGCCCGCGCCGTCCACGGCAACCCTGTCCCACGCACTTGGATGTCGCGCGGCAGGGCGTCATGACCCACGAAGCCCGTGGCCTGGATTTGATCAGGCGCTATCTCCAGGGCCGAGGTGGCGAAGGACCATCCCTTCCCCCGCCGCACCGCGCCGTCGTAGCCGTTGAGGTCCACCCGCCAATGCCACCGCGTCCCCGGCGGCACGGGCACAATGAGGGGCCACGCGAGATCGGTGGTCCGGCCAAGGTAGGCCGGGGAGTTCGTCGTGGCCTCGGCCACCTCGACGGCGTTGGTGGAAAGGAAGACGTCGAAGGAACGCGCAGGCAATGCCGTCGCCCAGGCGAGCCGTGCCGGGGAGGCCCCCAGCAAGGTTCCATCCGGGACCCATGGCGTGGGCTCCGGCCCCGTCAACGACACGACCGAGGCGAGATCATGCACCAGCATGCCCACGGCCGGCACCCAACGCAGGAGATGACGTTGGCTCCCCGAGAACACCTGCACGGAGCTGCTCCCAGGCCATTGCGCCATCGTCTTCCCCGTGTCCACGTCGAACAAACGGCTCACCCCGGACGCCACGACCCCGTCCTGCGACACCGCATAGATCCATTCGGGAAACTCCCGGATCACCCGCCCCAACTTCGCCGCATCGAAGGCCGCCTGCTTCACGAACAATCGCGCCCCCGCAACGTCCAGCAGCACCGGCGTGTCCAGCGGGTCCCGCGACATCGGGATCGATGACGTCTCCACCACCTTCCACCCACCGTCCATCACGCCGAGCCGGGCAACCGACGACGACCCCACGCCGGCGCTCCACCCGACTTGGCGCCAGAGATACATCGACGTCCCGGAACGCGACACGCCGACCGCGCCGACGCCGCCATTGTCGTCGAAGGCCAGCGATTGCGACCCCGAGGCGAAGTCCAGCAGGAAC
>CAIRNV010000107.1 GCA_903880005.1 uncultured Verrucomicrobiota bacterium
GCTCGCTCCTCACAGACCTCTGCGGGTCTGCTCGTCTCTCGCGCCTCGTTGGACACGAAAATCCCTCGCGGCGAAACACCAGCCATTTGTGAGATACGACACTAGGGCCCGCGCGGGGCTTTCGACCTGGCATCCACCAGGCTACTGGCGCCGCGCGGGCCGGGGGTACGATTTCGGGCAGGGCAAGCCCCGTCCGCCGAAGCCGATGCCGGTTCCACTCCCGCACCCATCAAGGGTCGGTGGAGCTGGGGCGAGGACAGGCCGGAATCCGACGTTGTCGTTGCGGTTGCCCGGCGGGTTCGCGTTGCGGTTCGCGCAGCGGCAGTTCCGAGGAAGGTTGTTCCAGCTGCCGCCGCGGAGCACGCGTTGCACGCCCGTCGGCATCGGTCTCCAGTTTCACCAGCACACCCCGGCGCCAATCCAGCGCCCGGGCGCACCGGGTGAATTCGCACAGCGCCAAGGAACGACGCTGAAAATCCAGTTCCGTAACGGCTCCGTCGCTCAACCGGGCGTACAGGTCTCCCAGACGGGTGACGAACCGCCGCTTGGAACGTCGGGCCAGCGTCACCCAAACCCGTCGTCGGCCCTCGGCGACGTCCGGGGCATGCCGGACTCGGTAGCCGAGGAAATCGACCCCTCGGGCAAGGCTGCATTCGCGGGAAGCCTCCTTGAGCCGGAGACGTAGCTGGGTTGCCAGCATCGACTCGACCTCCCGTTTCATTTCCAGCAGGCCGACCCGTTCATTCCCGAAAACAAGGAAATCATCCATGTAACGCACGTACCCCCTGCATCGTCGGTCCGCCATGACCCAGCGGTCCAAGGGGTTGAGGTAGAGGTTGGCAAGGCATTGGGACGTCAGGCTGCCGATGGGCAATCCGCGTTGGTCCCCCGTTGAGTAGCTGGCGAGGATGTCCCAAAACACCTGAAGTACGCGTGCGTCCTTGATCCTCCGTTCCAACATCCCAAACAGCACGCGGTGGTCCACCGAATCGAAGTAGGCCCGGATGTCGAGCTTGAGCACGCGATCGGCGCGCCGGGCACACCGTACCGCCTGGCGCAGGGCTCCTGTCCGTCCCATCCCAACTCGGCATGCATACGTGTGGGATATCAGGGCGCCCTCCAACACCGGCCCACAGACGGCCATCAAGGCATGATGCACCACTCGCTCCTCGAACCGCGCCGCCGCAATGCGCCGACGCTTCGGGTCGTGAATCTCGAAGTACGTGAACCGCCCGAATTGAAACGTCCCAGATTGCAGCTCGTCGCGAAGCTGGTCCGTGCGGCTCTCGAAGTTTTCAAGGAATCCGCTGACGCTCGCGCGACCGTGCTTGCCCCGGGCGGCTCGCAACACTGCACGCCGCATGTTGTCAGGGGCCAGAACGTGCTCCATCAGGTGCCCGACCCGCGTCATCTCACGTCGCGCCTCCATCGCCGTTCTCCCGGACAGGACCCGACATGGACTCCAGCACGGCAAGTATAGCCCTCCCATACCTTTCCACCCGCGCCGTCCCGATGCCGGGAACCTCCCCCAAGGCGGCCATAGACATGGCCTTGCGCTCAACAATCTGCGACAACTGCTCGTTGGTGAGGATCGAGAACGCCGGGACACCCTCCGCGTCAGCCACTTTCTTGCGATAATCCCGCAGCGCCCGGAACACCTTGAACTGCTCCGGCGTGAGCTTTTGGGCGTAGTCGATCTTCGGACCGCGGCCAGCCTCCGGAACGCCACCAGCCGAGCGAGCCTCAACACAAATTGTCCAGAACGAGTTGTCGCCGTCCGCCACGAATTCCTTCCTCAACGACAGCACCGTTGCGGACTCCAAATAGCGATTCAGCGCGGCCGTGCCCTCTTCAGGATCCCAGACGCGGATACAAAACACTCGGACCTCATGCTTGCTCATCGGCTTGCCTCGACGGTTTGGCGACGACATCGACGCATGGACCACATCTGTCCCGTTCAATGCCCCGCCGCAGCGACCACCCAAGCAAACACGATCACAATCTCAAGCTCGAAGGCCCCCCATGGATGCCGAATCGACACCTTACCCAGTCGGTGAGGAAGGCCATCGGCTCTTATGGCGTCCGAAGTTCCAGTGGCACCGGGGGGTCAAGGTGTTGGCCGTCCCACTCCTTGATTTGGCTTGAATTCGGCCGCCTTAACCGGACTTCGCGTCGCGCAGGGGGGGTATTCGCAGGGGGGGGTGCTGCGCAAGCACACGCGCAGCACGGGAATGGCGCCGTCCATCGGCCACTTGAAGGCAAAAAATGCAACAACAACGTCCGGGCAGGCCCTGCCCCGGAATCACAACAGAGAACCCCGTCCCCGGGGACAACTCAACACTCCCATCCATCACGGCGCCGAATGTGAGCGATCCTTCGTGGCGGCCGAAACCGCAAGCCCGCACGTCCGTCGCACGTCGCAATACCCATGCGACGGCGTTGCGGATCCATGCCAGTCCAAGAAACGCACCCCAGGACGTCGAGTGGGACACGAGCATGCACCCAGGCATCCGCATCACCCACCTCCCCCTCGCAACCAAGATTGAAATCTACCTCGGGATGGGGCTGGACCGCGACACAACCGTGTCCCCGTCGAAGTGGGACGAGTTTGTTCGTGATGTTGTGGCCGTCGAGTTCGCAGACGGGTCATTCACCGTTGGCGGCGTGGGCGTCTATCAGGGTGCTTCGGAGCCGAGCCGCAAGATCGAGGCCGTCGTGGTCGGCGATCCGCTGCCGAGCGTAAGATCGATCGCCTCCGAGTGGCTCTTCCGCGCCCATCAAGCCGAGGTGTTCGTCATCCTGACGCCACTCCTTGGGGCTGTTCCATAGCCGGCACTCCCCTTGCCACGGGCCATGGCCCGAGGTCCCGGAGCCGGCACCAGGCCAGCATCCGCTCGCAAGCCGTTGGTGAGGGCGCCCCACGCCCTTTCCATCGGCTTCCGTTCGGAGCAATCATCCAATCGGGGAACGGCCTCCCGCCCAGAGCAGAGATCCAATCCGTCGGGTAGATGAAGCAACACGGGACAGGCCGCCCCCGCTGGGGCATCAAGCAGGACTCGCGGGCGTCATCCATGGATGGCGCCCGCCGACCTGCATCGCGAGCCCAATATCCCGTCGCGCACGCTCCGCACCCCGTCCACCGCGCCTGCGGCTCGTCCCTCGCCTGCGGCCGCGGCGGCCCGGGTGCTCCGCTCACCCTCCCCGACCTGCTTCTGGAACTGGGGCGAGGACAGGCCGGAATCCGACGTCGTCGTGGCGGTTGCCCGGCGGGTACGCGCTGCGGAACGCGCAGCGGCAGTCCCGAGGAAGGAGGAACCAGCTGCCGCCGCGGAGCACGCGAAGCACGCCCGTGTCCCCGGCAAGGCGCGCCGCCTGCCTCTCGTAGTCCTCGGGATAGTCGCGGCCGCCATGTTCCACCCATGCCGTCTGGCACCACTCCCAAACCAAACCACTCATCTCTTCAACGCCGCACCATGACGCGGTGCCCGTCCCATCCCACTCCACCGGTGTTGTGGACAGAAACTGCCAACCGCAATTCACCCGCTCTCGAATCTCCTCTTCCGTCGCCCATCCCCACGGCACGCGCATCCGCCCCGGCCCCGGGCACGGGGGTTCATGCTCCTCCGGACCACGAGCTGCAAATTCCCACTCTGCCTCGGTCGGCAAACGCAAGATCCACGAAAACGGGTCCGACCTAACCTCGGCCGGGAGATCCCCTTCCCAAACACCCTCCCTGATGAGCCGAGTTGCCTCCTCGCACCATCGAGTCGCCGTCGCCCAATCCACTCCCACCACCGGATGCGTCGGCAATTGAAATACCGGAAGGCGCCATGCTCCATGAGCGGTTTCGTAGGACGACGCATTCAACCCGGCTGCCCTGCCGACCCGATGGAACCCCTCCACGGAAACCGGAAGGCGACTCATGTAAAACGGAGCCCTCACGAGGTCACAACTCCGGCTGCCGCCGCCACCCCCCGTCTTGTCATCTCCCATCCGAAATCGGAGCCGCCCATTTTCACCGACCTTGCACCATGTCGATCGGTCGCCCGGCGGCGTCGGCCGCTCACGCGCCGGCATCCCCACCAGCCCATGGCTTGTCGTCGGGTCAAGGATGCCCACAAGACTCGCGGCTGCAGCACGATTCCAACGTGTTTCCCCCTTCGAGTCTCGGACGCGTTTTGCGAGGTCCACCAACCGGCTCACGTCCTCCCCATGCAGCCGATCCCAGCGGGCAGGGACCCGATCGGCCGGGCATGTCCATTGCCCGGCATCCATCGCCAGTTCTACGGCCGACCTCAAAAGCGGCATCGCCGACTGCCCCTCCTGGAGTCGTCGCCGAGCAACGGTGACCCAAACATCTTGAAAGCCGCCAACGGGGTTTTCCCCAACGGCACAGGCGGCGGCAAAACTCATGGTCTGCCTCACGTGCTCAGGCTCGAGGGAGTCCGTTTCGGCTTCCTCAAGAACCTCGTGCAAACCTTGGTGAACCAGCTCGGCAAGAAACAGCGCAGGCCCTGTTTGGGACGCCACACGGAGTTGTTCGTTCACATCCCTCGGCACGGGTCGCTTCTTTGCCAGGAATTCCGCAGCGAGGAAGTTCCGATAACTCCGGACAGGAAACTCAAAGCAGCGGACCGCCAAGCCTCGCACCCTCACTTCAACGGGCCGGACGAGGCCGGCGTGATCATCCAAGGCCTCTATCAACGACTTTTTTGCATCCGAAGATACGCCCTGGAGCTTTGCTTGAAGTTCATCCCGACCGAAGTCGCCCAGCCCCTTTCTTCCCAAGGACTGAAGCGCCAGCTCACCGAGGATGTCCCGCAGCCATGAATTCTGCTTGCCTGCAGCCCTCAGGGCATCCGCGAGGGGCCCCGAATTCCTTCCCGCACGATTCGCCTCCCATCGATAAAGCATGAGGTCCACGGTTTCCGACAGGACCTGAACTCGCAGCTTGGGCAATGGCTCCTGCTTTGGGCCTTTCCATCGGTCACGGGCGAGACGCACCAAGGCGGCCAGCAGCAACGGGTCTTTGGCCATGTCCTCCAACTGTCCCCCTCGAATGGCGTGGAACACCTCCCCCGCGCGGGTCTCGGCATCCGTCACACCAAACGCTTGGAGGAATCCCAGCAGGAGTTCCCGCTGTTGCATCGGGTCGAGGGGCTCCAGGTGCCACAGCCCAAAGCCGTCAATGCACCAGTCGGCACTGAGCCTTGATGCGCCTTCCGGGTCGGCGGGCGGGTATGCCGTCGGCCTTGTAGTCACGAGGGAAAAGGCACCCTTCCCCGCCTCTTTCATCCAGCCTGCAAGGCCCTTGGCAAAAGCTGGCCGCGAATCCTCGCCCAGCTCATCCATGCCATCCCAAATGACCACCAAATCCTGCCGCTGAACCTGCCCGGCAACGGATCCGAGGGCCGCCGTCACACACGCTTCAATCAGGTTGCTCAGGATTCGTGGATCGTTGCGGGAAACTTGTCCTTCCCACCGGCCGCGCACATCACGAAGACGCAGAAAAACCGGCACCCGCCCCCGCATCAGTTCGGCCCGCTCAAACAATGCCTTGAGCTTGCCTTCGCCGGCTCGGTGCCCGGGTGCTGCCAAGGCCAGCGCCACGAACTGGGCGACGGTGCTCTTCCCGCTCCCCGCGCCGCCCGCCAAGACCACGCCGTGTCCGGATTGCAGGGCGTCCCACACCATCGGCCGCTCCACCAACCGGATAGCACCCGAGTCCAACAGGTCATTCAAGGAACGGCACATGTCCTTGCAAAGAGCTAGCTGGCCGTCGTTGAGGGTGCCCGGGGCCGGCTCGGTATGTCGTTGGGGACCGGCACAGTGAGTGACTGCCGCTCGAACACACTCCAGCAAGCGGGAGCCTACTGCGTCGGTCTTCTCACCCAACTTTAAGGTTTTGTAATCGGGCAGTTGGTGGCCCGACAGCTGAAACCCGCCTCGATAACCCTCATACAGGTCCCGCTCAACCTCGGGTCGCAAGCCCCCAGGTCCCGGGAGCCCCGCGTCGCCGTCCATCGCCGCCCCAGCCCGGGCATGGAGGCTCACAAACACGCGGATGAAGGTGGCCTCGTCGTCCGAGGCGATGGGCGAAGATCCCTCGACATGCGACGCGTTCTCCCTCGCTGAATCCAGCAAGGGGACGAGGAGTTGGTGGACTTGGTTGCGGATGTTGCCCAGGTGCTCCGCAACGCATTCCGGCGGCAGGTCCCGGGCATCCATGGATGGCATCTGCGACCGAATCCCAGGCTGGCCCTTCAACCAACCCAAAATCGCCCCGGCCCCTAGAACGGTCGCCGTGGGGGCTCGTTCGCCCCCCAAGCGGGCCAACCCGATGCAGAAAGTCCCGTGATGGGAGTGCACCATGACCGGCCCTCCGCTCATGCCCTCTGCAACCCCCCCGCCTGGTAGTCGGAACATGCTGATTCCATCCTCCGTGGACACCTCGAACATCGCCAACTGCGCCCAGCTTCTCTCCTTAGCTCGGCTCCAGTGCGTCACAACCCGAGGGTGCGGATCGGCCGCCGGGTAGCCATGGGCCGTCACCCGCGTTTTTGTGAGGCCCGTCCGCTCCAAATGCGACGCATCCAATCCATCCAACCACACGACCGACGCCGGCACGTCACCGTTGCCGCCCTCCTCGATTCGCAGGACCGCCGCATCCAACGTCGGGTTCTCGGGACGCAGGATCTCCACCACGCGAGCCTCGCGTGCCATGTTGTCCCCGTTCTTCAATCCGGACACCGGCCATGACACCGCAAACTCGGCGCGCTCGGAGAATGAAAGGAATTCCCAATAATCACCAACCTTCTGCGCGTACTTCGCATCGAGGCAATGTCGCGCCGTCAGCAAATGGTTGGGGGCAATCCGGAATGCGGTGCCAACCCGCTGCCATGGAGACGTTGTGTCAGGCCGGGAGAACAGGGGGCACACAAGCGGGATGGATGACATGGAAACCTGGGGGTGCTTTTCGGGACCGTGGACCCGGCGACGGAACCGAAGGCATGCCTCCCTGTCAAGACTCGCACCGCCTAACCCTCCGAGAACCCATCCCTGAGCAACGCTCGGGGACCAGCAGCGGGGTGTCTCAGCAAGCCAGGGACCACTGTCGAGCAACCTGCCATCTTTCGCTCGGCAAAGTCGCGGGCCGATGCGCCCTCAGACTTTCACGCCGCTCCAGCACGAACTTCGCGCCCAAGGTGGTGAAGAAGCTGGAGCCCAAGGACCTGATCACGCTGATCGCAAAAGGGCAGTTAACGAGGGCTCCACGGCTGGGCAATCGCCGTCCCTTCAAGGCAAAGAGGTCTATTGGGATCCATCCGAGACCTCATCCTGCGGGTGAGCTGGGACTGGGCCGGTCAGGGTTGTAGGCCGGGTGCCCTTACCCGGCAGAAAGGGGGGGCTGAACAGGATCGCCTCTGGATGGAACAAAATCAGAGATAGGATGCCGCGGACACGTTGCCACGCTGCAAAAGCCACGTTCGTGGCATGCCCCACGCCGTTCGTTGAAGGGAATGTCGCGTTTCCTCAAGCCCGGGCTCGGGTTGCTCGAAGGAAAGCTCTTCCCCCTTCAACACCTGGTGTTCCCCTTCGAGGAAATGCTCTTCCCCCTTGAGCAAGTTCTCCTCGCCTTCAAGCCCCCGCTCTTCCCCTTCGAGCCCGAGTTCCCCGGGCTCAAAGGAATGCTGTCCGGCCTTCAACGTCCGCGAGATGGCTTCAAGCCCCTGCTACCCGGCATGAAGCCGGAAGAGTTCCGCCTTCAACCCGAAGAGCATTTCCTCGAACCCCCTTCACTCGGGCTTCAACAACCAAGGTACGGACTCCTTCATCCACCGCGCCCGAAGGAGGATCAGCGATGCCCAGGACCCGGCATCGTCCCCCAACGCTCCCAACCGGCGGTCTGGATGGAGTGACATCATGAGCCGCGCGATCCCACCCTGAAACGGACCGGATGAACCGACTGGGGAGGGAATCGCCCGCGGAGGGGGATGCCTGCTGTCACGGGTTTGGATGGGCCCCGTTGGCCCCGGGGGAAGCGACTGATGGAGAACCTCGCGCCGAGACGCAGAGACGCGGAGACATGAGGAAAAACAGCTCTCCAACGGTGTCGAAGGATTCCAGAGAGGGCGTGCCATCGCCATCCAGCAACCGACCCACGCGATGGCCCCGAACCTGCGATGCCTGCCATGACCCGGTAGCGCCAACGGCGCGACACACTCCAGCCCGGGGCAACGCCCCGGGTTGGCCCGCCCACCACCGATCCAAGCCCTGAAAGGGCGGCCCAAACCATGGTTCATGGCGACATTCCAAAAGAACATCGAGCCGACGGACCGATGGCATCGTGACCCACGCGGAACCCAAAACCCCCGCGGCTCTACGTCTCGGTGGGAGATCTTACTCCAGCCAATGTGCATCGCTGTAGGCCGCGTGCCCTCACGCGGCGGCAAGGATGGTGCCCCCCCGAGCGCCGGGTGAGGGCACCCGGCCTACAAGCATGGAAGGCCCATCCCAACAGGACGCTTTCCACTCCCCGAGGCAGAGCCGCCCGCAGAGACGCGGAGACGCAGAGGTTGGAAGGTGAGGACTTGCAGGATTCGCAAGCGCGATGGCGTCCATGCAGGTGGGTTCGCGCCACGACGCGCGGCCGCGCCGGCACATGTCTCCGCGTCTCCGCGTCTCCGCGCGAGATTCCTCCCCCAGCCCGTTCACAGAGAGCCGGGAGGTCGCCTCCATGGCGAATGTCCAACGGGCACACGCTGGGCAGGAACCCCTGTGATCCCTGCCATCCGTGGTCCTTGGCTCCTCGCTATCTTCAGCCGTCGCGCAACACGGATTCGGGAGGCGGATCTCACGATGCTGAACCGTTGTGGGTTGAGCGCGGACGGAGCACGCGGCCTACAACATGCCCGGAGCGTTGGAATCCGCCGGAATGGTTGGGCGACTTCATCCCCGACCGCCGTCTTGAGCCTGAAACCAGCGTGATGCCGCAACAGGGCCCGGTGGGGCATGCGCCCGCCATGGGGACCCTCCGAACACACCCTGCTGGCCCGACACGGAATCGCCGTCGAGCGGCACGTGCCCTTCAGACCTTCCCGCCGCTCCAGCCGAACTTCGTGCGCAAGGTGGCGAAGAAGCTCGAGCCCTCGGGCCGGATCAGGCGGATGGAACGTCGGGAGCGCCTCACCTCCACGGCGTCGCCGGCGCCCAACGCGCTTTGCACCTGGCCGTCGGCCGACAGCGAAACCTCGCCGTGCACACGGCACAGACGCACCCGCACCGTCGAGGCCAGGCTGACCACGATGGGCCGAATGGACAGGGTGTGCGGGCAGATGGGCGTCAACACGAGTACCTCGGCGTCCGGGCTCACCACGGAGCCGCCCGCCGACAACGAGTACGCCGTCGAGCCCGTGGGCGACGACACGATCAACCCGTCGCACCGGTACCGCGTCACGATCTCGTCGTTCACGGCCACCTCCAGCTCGATCAACCGCGAGGCCGCGCCCCGGCTCAGGACGAGGTCGTTGAGGGCCGTCTCCACCGACACGTGCGCGGACCGCTGCACCCTCGCCTCCAGCAACGCCCGCTCGTCGAGGGAGAAGCGCCCCTGCCCCAGCAGGCCCAGCGTCTCCTCCAGCGCCGCCGGGGCCACCGACGTGAGAAAGCCAAGGTGCCCGACGTTGACGCCGAGGATGGCCACGTCGTGTCCCGCCACCACGCGCGCCACCCGAAGCATCGTCCCGTCCCCCCCGAACACGAGGATCGCGTCCACCTCCGCGCCCATCGCCTCCAAGGGCACCGCGCGATGGCGACGCCCGACGCCCGCCCGGCGGGACGTGTCGGATTCCATCACCACCACGAGGCCCTGCCGGGCGAGCCATGCGGCCGCCCGCCGAACCAAGGCGCCGGTGCGCGGCTTCTCCGGGTTGGCGACCAGTCCAAAGCGTCGGAGAATCGGCAGGGCCTTCTTCATGGGGTTCTTCGCAGGTGGGCGACAAACTCCCGGTTCCCGGCCGGTCCAAGCAAGGGGGATTCCACGGACCCCATCCATTCGAGCCCCATGCGGCCGCCCGCCGCCGCGGCCTCCAGCTCGTCCAGCACGCGCCGATGCACGGCAGGATCGGTGATGACGCCCGCCCCGCGGTCGGCCTCCTCGCGGCCGGCCTCGAACTGCGGCTTCACGAGCGCCAGCACGGACGCCCCGGGCCGCAGCAACGGCGGGAGGACCGGCAGGACCTTGCGCAGGCTGATGAACGAGCAATCCACGGCCGCGACGTCGAAGGGCAACGCGCCCGCATCGAAGGCAGCCGCCGACAACGACCGCGCGTTGACCCGCTCCATCACGACGACCCGGGGATCCTGCCGCAGCGTCCACGCGAGCTGGCCATGGCCCACGTCCACCGCATGGACGCGCGCGGCCCCGTGCTGGAGCAGGCAATCGGTGAAGCCACCCGTGGAGGCGCCCACGTCGATGGCACGCGCGCCGACCACCGAGACGCCAAAGTGGCGGAGGCCGTGCTCCAGCTTGTGCCCGCCGCGCGACACGTAGCGGTCGCGCGACGCCAGCTCGACGGCGACGTCGGGCGGGACGTTCTCGCCGGGCTTGGTGGCGACGCGGCCATTGACGCGCACCTGGCCGGCCATGATGGCCGCCTGCGCCTTGCTGCGGGTGGGCAGCAAGGCTCGGTCCACCACCAGTTGGTCCAGGCGCGGCACGGGGCGACGGGGCCGCCGGGGGCTCAGGAACGCAAGGAACGCACGAACCGATCCATGCGCTCCAACCCCTTCACGATGTTCTCCAGGCTCGTCGCGTACGACAGCCGGATGTAGTCGTCCGCCCCGAACGCGATGCCGGGGACGGCGGCGACCTTCTCGGACTCCAGCAAGCGCGCGCAGAACTCGGACGAGCGGAGGCCGGTGCCGCGGATGTTGGGGAAGAGGTAGAAGGCGCCCTTGGAGTTCACGCAGGAGACGCCGGGCATCGCGTTGAGGCGTTGCCAGGCCTCGGTGCGGCGGCGCGCGTACTCCGCGAGCCATCGCGGCAGGTGGTCCTGGGGCCCGTTCAACGCCGCCACGGCGCCCTTCTGGGCGAAGCTGGTCGGGTTGGACGTGCTGTGCGACTGGAGGGCGTCGATGGCCTTGGCAACGGGCTCCGGAGCGGCGAGGAAGCCGAGCCGCCAACCCGTCATGGACCACGCCTTGGCAAACCCGTGGACGATGATGGTGTGATCCTTGTGGGCCGGCGAGAACGACGCCACGGACCGATGCACGGCGCCGTCGTACAGGAGGTGCTCGTAGATCTCGTCGCTCATGATGAGCACGCCCTTCTCGACGCACACATCGCCCAGCGCCCGGATCTCGTCCGGCGTGTACACCGTGCCCGTGGGATTGGACGGCGAGTTGAGGATGAAGAGCCGGGTCCGGTCCGTGATGGCCGCGCGGAGCTGCGCCGGCGTGACCTTGAACTCGGTCTGGTCCGTCGTGGGGAGGATCACGGGCGTCGCGCCGGCGAGCTTCGCCATCTCGGGATAGGAGAGCCAATACGGCGCCGGGATGATGACCTCGTCGCCCTCCTGGCACGTGGCGAGGATCACGTTGAAGCACGAGTGCTTGCCGCCGCAGGAGACGATGACCTGGGACGGCTTGTACGAGAGACCGTTCTCGCGCTGGAACTTGTCGGCGATGGCCTGTCGCAGCTCCGGGATGCCGCTCGAAGGCGTGTACTTGGTGAAGCCGGCGGCCAGGGCGGCCGACGCCGCGTCCTTGATGTGCTGGGGCGTGTCAAAGTCCGGTTCGCCGGCCCCAAACCCCACCACGTCGTGGCCCTCGGCCTTCATCTGCTTGGCCTTCGAGTCGATGGCCAGGGTGAGTGACGGGGACAGCGACGCGGCGCGACGAGCAATATGGTACTGCATAGCAAAACGGCCGGGAGGGTGCGCCCGTCGCAAATCCCCGCAAGGATGAAGTCACGGTGCCCGAGCCCCGCCCCGAGCCCCGCGGTGCATCCCGAGGTTGTGGGTGGCATCGGGGCGGGTAGCGGGGACCTGACCGGTCCCGCAGGACGGGCGCATGGAGTGGCGGCCGGGGACGGCCGCGCTCCCAGGGTTGAGCGCACACGACGTCCTCGGGATCATCCTTGCGTCTTGGCGCGAAACATCACGCCGCCCCACGCGCTGCTTCCGTGATGCGTGAGGCGGGCAATTCCTCGCGCCACGACCCGAAACTAGATCCCGGCCAGCTCCCCGGTGCTGTCGCCCAGTTGCACGGTGGGCAGCTCCATGCGGTTCAGCATCGAGAGCCACAGGTTGTTGAGCGGGGTCTCCTTGGCGAACACCCTGTGATGCCCGGGCTTGAGCGTGCCGCAGCCGTGCCCGGCCAGGAGGATGGGCAGGTCGTCGTGGTTGTGGGCGTTGCCGTCCGAGTTGCCGCTGCCGTAGGCCACCATGCAATGGTCCAGCAACGTGCCGTCGCCCTCGCGCACGGACCGCAGGCGCCCGAGCAAGTACGCGAGCTGCGTCGTGTGGAAGCGATTGATCCGCGCGATCTTGGCCTTCTTCTCGTCGCTGTTCCCGTGGTGCGAGAGGTCGTGATGACCCTCGCGGACATCGATGAAGGGGTACGGCTTGTTGCTGCCCTCGTTGGCGATCACAAACGTCGCCACGCGCGTGCTGTCGGTCTGAAACGCCAGCACCATCAAGTCCATCATGAGCCGGATGTGCTGCTCGTAGGTGTCGGGGACGCCCTTGGGCTGCACGACGCCCTCCGGCGTCTGGATCTCCGGCAAGCGAGCCGCCTGCTCGATCCGCCGCTCCAGGTCGCGCACGGCCGAGAGGTACTCGTCGAGCTTGCGCTGGTCGCCGCGTCCCAGCTTGCCGTTCAGGTCGGAGAAATCATCGCGGACCAGGTCGAGGACGGACTTGCGCCGGGCGTCGCGGCGGGCGCGCTCGGCCTGCGATCCGGACCCAAAGATCCGCTCGAAGACGAGCTTGGGGTTGACCTCCTTGGGCAGGGGCTGCGTGGCGGAGCGCCACGCCATCGTGGACGAATAGACGCACGAGTAGCCGGAGTCGCAGTTCCCCGCCATCGACCCGGCCTCCGTGCCCACCTCGAGCGAGGGCAGGCGGGTTCGCTCGCCGATGCGTGCCGCCGCCACCTGGTCCACGGAGATGCCGGCGCGGATGTCGGTGCCGTCCGTCTTGCGAGCCTGGCACCCGGTGAGGAACGCGGACAACGCCCGCGCGTGGTCCCCCGCGCCGTCGCCATTGGCCCTGGCCTTGTCCGCCGTGAGCCCCGTGAGGATGGAGAAGTGGTCCCGATGGTCCGCCAAGGGCTCCAGGATGGCGGGAAGCTTCTGCGGGAGGGGGCCCGCCTGCCCTGGCCGCCAGTCGGCCATGTTCTTGCCGTTGGGAACGTACAGGAAGGCCATCCGGTTCGGGGCGGCCTGGCCGGCGGGCGTCGCGCCGCGCGCCCACGAGGTCAGCGGCCCCATGGCTTCGAGCCAAGGCAGGGCAATGACCGTTCCGAGCCCGCGAAGGGCCGACCGACGTGAGAGGAGGAGCTTGCTCATGTGCGATGGGGATGTGGTTTGGTGAGAAATGGTTCCTTGATGTCCAGCATGGTTGCCGTGGTGCCGTCCAAGCCGCGCTTCAACTGCCCTTGTCCTTGCCCTTGCCTTCCTCGGCGCCCGCCGCGCGGTCGGCGGCGAGGCCGCGCCGCATCCGGAAGGGGTCGCTTTGCACGATGGACAGGATCATGGATGAGAAACGGTACTCACCCTGGGCGGTGCCTACGAGGACCTTTTTGATCGCAGGCTCGTCATAGAACTCCAGCCCGCGCCCGGTCGCATACGTCATCAACTTCTCGGCGAGGTTCCTGGCCACCAGTTCCTTCCGGCCCTTGAGGATGCCCCGGAGCCCAGCCGCGCCGTCGAAGGCGCTGCCATCGGGCAACGTCCCCGAGGGATCGATCGCCTCCTTGCCGTCCTTCGCACGAAATCGCCCGATGGCATCGAAGTTCTCGAAGGCGAAGCCCATGGCGTCCATTTGCTGGTGGCAATTGGCGCATGCGGGATTCGACCGGTGTTGCTCCATGCGTTGGCGGAGGGTGCCCTTCAGCTCGTGCTGGGCCTCCAGCTCGGGGACGTTGGGGGGAGGCGGTGGGGGAGGCGTGCCCAGGATTTGCTCCAGGACCCAGCGGCCCCGCTTCACGGGCGACGTGCGCGTCGGGTTGGACGTCGCCGTCAGGATGCTGGCCTGGGTCATCAAGCCGCCCCGCTTGCGATCCTCGAACGTGACCCGGACGAACTCGTCCTGGCCCGCGCCGTCCTTCGGGATGCGCACTTCCATCCCGTAATGACGGGCCAACGCCCGGTTCACGTAGGTGAAGTCCGCGTCCACCAAGTCCAGGATGCTGCGGTCCTCGCGGACGATCTCTGCAAGGAACAACTCCGTCTCGCGCAGCATCGCCCGGCGGAGGCGGTCGTCGAAGGCGGGAAACAGCGTGGCGTCGGGCTGGAACGTCGCGAGGCGCTGCAACTGGAGCCATTGCAGCCCGAAGTTTCGCACCAACGCCACCGCGCGCGGGTCCTTCAGCATCCGTCGCACCTGGGGCTCCAGCTCCGCCGTCAAACGCCCCTTGTCCGCCAACGCCATCAAGGTCTCGTCCGGCATCGTGCTCCACAGGAAGTAACTCAGGCGGGACGCCAGGGCATGGTCGCCCAGGGGGCGTGCCTTGGTGGACCGCGGGGCGTCGTCGTCCTCGACCCGGAACAGGAACTTCGGGGACACCAGGGCGGCACGGACGAGATCCTGCACGCCCGCCTCAAGCTTGCCGCCGCCGTCGGCCCGGCCTTGCTCGACGACGCGGGCGTACCGCGCGACCTCCTCCGGCGTGGGGGGCCGGCGGAACGCCAGGCGGAGGAACCACGACGTGACCTCGGTCGCCCGCTTGGCCTCGGGGATCCCGGCCAACCGTCCATCCACGCGGCGCATGAACGTCGTGCGGGTGTCCGTCGGCCCGATGACCTTGAACTCGTTCAGGAACAGGGTGGAGCCAGCCGGGAGGCTATCACGGTTGACCCAACGCGCGGCGAAGCGCCGATCGCCGGGCTCGATGTCGAGCTGCACCTCGAACACCTTCCATGCGTCCGTCGAGTTCGTGACGACCACCACCTCCAGCTCGCGGTCGTCCATGCGCAACGCCATGCGGACCGGGTCGGCCCCGGGGGCGTTCGTGGCCCCGGCTCGGACCCTGAAGGTGTAGCGGCCGGCCACCTTGATCTCGTGCCGGGCATGCAACTCCGCCGCGGAGTTGGTGACGGGGCGGGTGCTGACCTCGGACCCGCGCACGCGGGGCTCGAGGAACAAGCCCGACGTCGTGCGCGTCGGAGGCTTCGGCAGCTCCAGCAAGACCACCCGCCGCGCGATGGCGTCCGCCGCGTCCAGGTACCGCTCCAGGTGCACCGGGGACATGCTGAGGACGTCGCCGATGTTGTCGAAGCCGTGCCCGATGTCGTCCGCAGGGAAGTTCTCGGAGGCGGAGAAGTCGGTGGAGAGGAGGTCGCGGACCGTGTTGTCGTACTCGGTGCGGTTGAGGCGGCGAGCGGTGACGCGGCCGGGGTCCACGGGTGCCTTGGACTGGGCCTTGGCGATGGCGTTCTCCAAGGCCGTGTTGAAGGCCGTGACGTCGGCGGCGGACGGATGGGACTTGGCCTTCTTGGGGGGCATCTCGCCCGTGTTGACCTGCTGGAGGACGGATCGCCAGGTCTTGATGTCCTGCAGCAGCCTCGACTCGTCCTTGAAGCGTGACAGGTCGAGGTCCGCCTTGGCCTTGGTGGGCCCATGGCATTCGTGGCAATGCTGCTGGAGGAAGGCCTGGGCCTGCTTGAATCCGGGCTGCGCCGCCGTGGCCCCGCGCCACGACGCCGAGCATGCGAGGGCCGCCAACAACATGGCCGACACGAACCGGGAGGGCATGGGGGGAGGCGTCATGCGACTTGCTCTCGTTGACTGATACGCGTGCGTCCTATTGGACTCCCTTTCCCCCAAACCAGCAAGCCCCGACCTCGGGGCGCGAGCACCGCGTAAGCGGCTTTTCAGTGGACGGTTCTCGCCTCACGCGATGCCGCCGGAGGGTTGAGACGGCGGGTCCTCTTGCCGACTTGGCGTGAAAAGACCACGTCGTCCCATGCGCTGATTCCGTGAGGCACGAAGCGGGCAATGTCTCACACCAAGTGATGGCGGAGCCGTCTCGGCTCTGGCCTGGGCACGACCCGCGGCAGGATGCCGCTGCGGCACTAGCGCACGGAGGTGCGGGAGCCTTGCCGCTTCGTAGATCGCCGGGAGGAGATTGGCCCGCAGAGACGCGGAGACGCGGAGATCGGGGCCCTGACACTCCGCGCCGCTGTGCCGCAGCGGGCGGTTCTGCCCCATGACGTGGAAGACGTTCGTTTGGAGCGGGGCCTGTCCGCATGGCAGGCAGGGTGCGCGTCACCGGGCGCACGGAGGCGCGGGAGCCTCGCCGCGCGTGAGGGCCTTGTCCTCGCGTTCAGCCGGGATGCTCGGGACGCCCCGCCCGGCCGATCTGCCGGATGATCTCGAAGGCGACGTCCAGGGCGGCCTTGGCTTGCTCGCCGGAGACGCGGGGGCTTCGCCGCTCGCGCACGCACTCCACGAAGTGACGGATCTCGCAGGCCAGGGGCTCCTCCTTCGAGATGGGCACGGGCTCGCGCACGATCTTGCGACCAGCATGCTCGCTGATGATCGCGCTCTCGCCCCCGCGCAGCAGCTTGTGCAGCAGGGAGCTTTCCTGCGCGCCCTCCTCCGCCAGTCGATACACGAACCCTTCCTGGGCGCGGTAGTCGAGGGAGACGTAGCTCGGGGCCTCGCCGCCGCTGAACACCCGGACCTTGCGCACCCGCTCGGGCGAGATCCGGCTCGCGGTCAGGTTGGCCACGCAGCCGTCGGCAAAGCGCAGCCGCGCGTTCGCGATGTCCTCGCTTCGGCTCAGGACGGGGATGCCCACCGCCTCCACGGACAGCAACGGCGACTTCACGAAGGCGAGGACGACGTCGAGGTCGTGGATCATCAGGTCCAGGACGACGCCGATGTCCGTGCTTCGCTTGGGGTAGGGCGACAACCGATGGCACTCGATGAACCGGGGGTGCATGGCGGCTTTCTCGAGGTATTGGAAGACGGGGTTGAACCGTTCCACGTGGCCCACTTGCAGCACCACGCCCCGTTCCCTCGCCAACGCCACCAACGCCTCGGCGGTCGCCGCCGTGTCGGTCATCGGCTTTTCCACTAGGACATGCCGCCCGGCTTGCATCGCCCGCATCGCCAGCTCGGCGTGGGTGACCGTGGGGGTGACCACGCTGAGGGCATCGCACGACGCAATGGCCTCGTCCACGCTGTCGAAGGCCCTCGTGCCATGCTTGGCGGCGTGCTCCCGGGCCTGGGCTGGCAGGGTGTCGTACACGCCGCCGAACCTGATCAAGCCCTCCGAGGCCAAGGCCCCGTAGATGCGGGCATGTTCCTTGCCCAGCGAACCCACCCCCAGCACGCCCACGGTCGGCAAGCCGCCGTGCTTCGAGACGTCCGAACTCTTCATGATTGTCTCCATGACCCGCTTCCTAACCCTTTCTCACGCCCGCGAGCATCCGGTCCAGCCACGCCTCCTGCACGGGAAGCAACTGGGACCGGTTGATCTCCCCCGCGCGCGCCGTCGCCTCGGCGCGCCTCCCCTCCCGCATGAGCAAGGCCACCCATGCCAGATGAAGGTTGGCCTCCTGCGCGGGCGACATCCCGGCCGCCGCCAGCCCCTCCAGGATGCGCCGTGCCTCCGGGACCCGGTCGTTGTCCATCAACGCCAACGCATGGTTGACCTGGTAGGGACGTTCCCCGGGAAACAGCGTCACGCTCTGGAAGGTCAGCCGGACCGCCTCCGCCGCGTCGCGACGCGCGAGGAGGAGCGCCACGGCGCGGTTGTTCCTCAACCGCCGGTCGTCGCGCGCCAACTCCAGGGCCCGTCTGCTGCTCTCCAGCATGTCTTCGAGGTCGTTGGCCATGCCGGCCGCCGTGGTCCTCTGGGCCCAATAGGCGGCGGAAGCGCTCAAGGCGGGCTCCGCCCTCCTCATCAAGGCCACGGCCGCGCCTCCAAGTCCGGCATCGGCAAGCCATTCCGCCAGCCGGATCGTCAACCCCGGGTCGCCCGCCGGGGCGCCGGCGAGCCCCTCCGCCGTCGCGCGCGCCAAGCTCACCTGCTTCAGCTTGGCCTCCGCGATGGCCCGTAGCGCTTGCGCCGCCAAGGTCGCGTCCACGCCCGGCACCGCGCCGGAGCCCAGGCTCAGCGCAAGGTCCTTGAGATCCTCCCACCGACCCCGCGCCCGCAAGGCCTCCGCCCGCAGCATGCCCAGGCCGAGGTCCCGGTGCTGCAACGCCCGGCGGGACTCCAAAAGCTCCAGGGCTTGATCCACCATCCCCAGCGTCAGCAACGCCTGCGCCAGCATGCGCGTCGGCTTCACGGCTCGACACTCGAGGATGGGCACCACCTCCGTGGCGGACCGGATCGCCTCCTCCCGGCGACCGGAGGCCGCCATGAGCAACCACAGCTCCACGTATTCGCGGACCCCCGCCGTGCCGTCCGCGATCTCCTCGCGCAGCAATCGCTCGTGCTCCGCGACGTCCGCCCGGGTCACGGCCAGCTTGCGGGCCAAGGCCATCGCCAACCTTCGGGTCTTGGGATCCCCCTGGGCGGTCGTCAGGCGATCCATGCCCTCCCGCGCCGTGGAAGGAGGGCCCCATTGCGCCTTCCATGCCTCGCGACGCAACCCCAGCTCGGGGTCCGATGCGAAGGCCGCGCCATGCCGCGCCCACAACGCATCAAACGCCGCCATGTCCGCCACGTCGAAATACGCCCGGGCCATCCATCCCGCCGCCTCCGACCCCAGCGACGCCACGAACGGCTCCCCGAGCCGCACCATCTCTCCGACCATCTCCAGCCTCCACATCAAGCGCATGGTCAACTCGACGTCCGCCACGTTGGTGCCGCCCCATTGCAGCAATCGAAGGGCCTCGGGCAACGGGGCCCCCGTCTCCCTCAGCGTCGCATCGTCCGCCGCCGCCGCCGCGCCCACCCACCCGCGAAGGACCTCCAGGTTGCCGGGGTTGTTCGCCACCGCCCCACGCCACGCCAAGGCCGAACCGCGCCGATCCCCCGCCTCGGCTGCCTCCAGCGCCCGGCGGTACAGCATCCGGGATTGCGCCATGTCCAGCATGCTCACCCGGAACACGGGGAGGAACCCGTCCGGGGTCACGCGCCACGCCTTGACCAGGAAGCCGCACGACCCCGCCACGAACACGCCCAGGATCCACAACGGGGCCCAGCCCGCCCGCCTGATCCCAGCCCATGGCCCCCTGCGACCCGCCGCACCCGATGTTCCCAACGCACCTCGTCGTGATGTACCCACGGCATCCTTAGTCATCCATTGCTTCCATACGTTCGGGACCCGGCACCCTTGGATGGACCCGGCCCGACGTATCCGCGCGCCGCGAACCCTCTCGACGTTCGACACCCAATTGCAATTCCTCCTTATCAAGACGCTCGGGGGGCATGGGCCATCCGCCGAGGCCGGCCCCGCCTCGCGGTCAGCCGCAACGATGAAGTTGGTGGGGAGGTGATTGCGAAGCAGATGCTTACGCAAATCGAGGAGTGAACGAGGCGCGGGATAACCCGTGAAGGACGAAGGATTTGCGGAAGCAGATCCAGCAGGCACGACCGATCCAACTGCCTCGTTCCAGCTACGGCAACGGCATCGGCATCATGGCCGCATCCCGTCCTACCGTTGCATCGCCCCGTCGGCGGCCACGGTGACCTCGCGAGCCTGCTCCCCCAGGTCGGCCTGCGTCACCTTGCCGCCGGGCCATCGCACCTCGATGCCCGTGGGCACGCCGGGGCTCGCCAGCACCAAGACCGGCGAATCCTGGGAGCCATAGCCCCCGCCGCCCGTCACCGCCCGCGCCGGCCCCCAACGGGTTCCCGTCCGCAGCCGGACCGTCGCGCCCAGGCCACACGGGTTGCCCGGAGGCCCCGCCAACCGCACCCGAATGCCCGCGGCCGCCTTCTGGTTTCTCAGCAACACCGTCTCCTCCCCGTTCTGCGCCACGACCAGGTCGGGACGGCCGTCCTCGTCGAAGTCCCCCGTCGCCGCGCCCCGTTGCTCCCCGACCAACCGGATCCCCGACTCGACCGCGCCGACCGCGCTCCATCCGCCTCGACCGTCCCCGCGAAGCATCAAGCCCAGCCCGGCGTCCATGCGCGTGTCGTCCGGCCTTACGGCGAACCAGTTCTGGGCCAGGAACAAGTCCTCCTTCCCGTCCCCGTCGAAGTCCCCCACGACGATCCCCGAGACCGGGGTGCGCTGCGCCTCCGGCGGCAGGTCCACCCGGATGAAATGATCCCCGCGATTGAGCCATGCGCAGGTCGCCAGCGCCTCGGCCCGCACGGCCACCGCGTCCTTGGGCATCCACCCGCGAACCTCCGTCCCGGCATACGACGCATAGGTCAACCCCTTCCCCTCTAGCTCCGGATGCGCCGCCAACATCGTGTCCTTGTCCCGCCAAGGCAGCCAACGGCCATCCTTCCCCACGCGCGCCTCCATCCAAACGGGGGCGCCTTGGCCGGGCACCTGCCCGTAGATCAGTGCCGCCGAGTTGGTCGCCCAGATCGCCCACTCGGAGTTCAACCCCCAGTTCCCCGCCACCAAGTCCAGCCGTCCATCCCCGTCCAGGTCTGGCGTCGCCACGCTTCGCCACCAACCGGTCCCGGAACCCGGCTGCACCGGCTTGGCCCTTCCCGTGCGCCCGTCCAGCAACCGCACCGTTCCCCACTCCGAGGCCAGCACCAGCTCGGGAAACCCGTCCCCGTCCATGTCCGCCCACGTCGCGGCCGTCGCCCCCGGCACGGCTGGCCCCGCCGGCTCCACCGCTCGAACCCGAGACAACGAGCCGCCCTGCCACCGCCAAATCGCCCCGGTCCTCCCGTTCCCCGCGAAGACGTCCACGACGCCGTCGCCGTCGGCATCCGATGCCGCCAACGCCACGGGCAGCCAACCCTCCGTGCCCGCGGCTGTTCCATCCACCTTGCCCAAGGCCTTCCCAGCGCCGTCCATCACGGCGAGCGCCACGCCCTTCTCCATCCCGGACTCAAGCCCCGACAACGCCGTCCAAACCTGCACGCCCCCACCCGCCCCACCCGCCCCGCCCGTCCGCAGCGCCAGCAGGCCCAATCCATCGTCCGACAACGGCTCGCCCAACGTCTTTGGCTTCCACCCGCCCTTCCCGTCCCCCGCCAACCAACCCACGGCCTGGCCCTTGCCCCCCGCCACCAGAACGTCCTCATGGCCATCGCCATCCACGTCGGCCACGGCCAACCCGGGCCCTTGCTGGCTGAACCGCCGCGGCATGGAGGGAAACATCCCGAAATCATCGAAGGGCTCCTCCTGGTGCCGATGCGGCGTCTCGATGCTCCATCGCTCAAACCACGGGGCGACCTGGCCCGCAGCCTTCGGCGCCTCTTCCGGCTGCCTCGCCGCCAGCGCCTCGTCGATCCGGTACTCGTGGTTCGCCTGGATCCCCTCCACGCGGGTCACACCCCCATCGCGCCAACGGACCTCCAACGTCATCGGGCCCGTCCCCGCCGCGAACGTGCGCAAGGGCTCGCTGCCGCTCAGGTACAACCCACCGCCCAGGATTTCCTGTTCCTGCTTCACGGGCCCGCCCAGCAGGCGCACCCGGGCGCCAATCGCCTGCACGTTCGGCAGGCGCCCTCGCAACCGGACTGCCACGCGGGGCGCCGTGCCCCGGTTCCGGTAAACCAACGGCGGCCCGTCCATGCACGACATCACCACGTCCAGGTCGCCGTCCCCGTCCAGGTCGGCCAAGGCCGTGCCATGGGCCGGACGCCTCGATTGGAACCCCCATGCCTCCGAGACGTCCTCGAAGGTGCCGTCGCGCCGGTTCCGAAACGCCACCTTCGCGGCGTCGATGGGCGGATACTCCGCCAGGATCGAGCGTTCCCCTCGCATCGACGTGCGCCGCTTGCCCCCCGCCTTGCCGCCCACGTCGCGGTCGTTGACGTCGTGTCGGAAACCATTCGACACCAGCAAGTCCTCCCACCCGTCCAAGTCCACGTCCAGGAACACGGGCGCCCAGCTCCATTCGGTGGCCGCCACCCCGGCCTGGCACGCGATCTCCTCCCACGTGTTGTCGCCGCGGTTCCGAAACAACCCGTTTCGCGGCACATCCTCGCGGTCCAGGCCCAGCCCCGGCATCCGCGCCCTGGGAACCAAGGCCGGGAAGCTCCGGAGGTGCCGCTCGTGGTCGCGCCTCAGCATCTCCACCGTGTAGAAGTCCAGGTGCCCGTCCCGGTCGATGTCCGCGAAGTCCACCCCCATGCTCGCATAGCTCATCGAACGCAGCGCGTGCCGCGGCGCCGCCCGGAAACGTCCCTTCCCATCCCCCAGCCACATGCGGTCCGGCGTCTGGAAGTCGTTGCACACGTAAATGTCCGGGTTGCCGTCCCCGTCAATGTCGCGCACCTGCACCGCCAACCCAAAGTCGGGCGGGGCCTCCAGCAGCGGCCTTCCATCCTCGTCCACGAAGCTCTCCGCCCACACGGCCGGTCGCAGCCGGCCATTCCCAACGTTCCAATACAGGACATCCAGCTCGCCCAGCTCGAAGTACCGCCCGTCGATGATCCGCACCCGCTTCGCCCATCGTCCCGTCACCGTCGGGACGCCATTCACCATGCGCTCCGACAACTCCGCGCCGTCCCGCAACGGCGAGGTGGTCCCAAAGTTGCACCAGTACACGTCCAGGTCCCCGTCCCCGTCCAGGTCTCCCACCGCCATCGACGTCGCCCCCGTCCTCGACCCGATCCCGGCCGTCGCGGTGCCATCCGTGAAATGCCCTTTGCCGTCCCCTACCCAGAACGCATGGGGACCCCCAAAGCTCGTCACCATCAGGTCCAGCGCGCCATCGCCCGTGATGTCCGCCAGCAACGCGCCGCACACCATCATGTTCGTCAACGCCACCCCCGCCGACTGCGTGATGTTCGTGAACCGCCACCCCCCGAGGTTCCGGTAAAGGGCCGAGACGCCGTCCCGATGCGCAAAGAACAGGTCCACCAAGCCGTCCCCGTCCACGTCGCCCGCCGCGACACCCGTCCCGTTCATCAGGTTCTGGAACGCCGACAACCGCTCGAAGCGCAGGCCGTTCGTGAAGTCAATCCCCAGCCCGGCCGCCGGCAACAGCTCGAGGCCCGGGCCCGACGACGGCCCCAGCGTCAACGGTGTGGAGCGAACCCCGGCGACGTCCGCGAGGCCGCCCTCCATCCACAGCAGCCACGCAACAAACCAGGCACGAAGCACTCGGAAGATCATCACAATCGTGGAAAAACGGCACGATCGTGACACCCCCCTGACACGTGCGTCGAGTCCCCACTTCCCCCGTGCCTTTCAAAGGATGGCAAGTCCCTGCACTCGAAATTGTTACGCAGGACAAAACTTAGCCGGAACGATTCAGTTGGGAGGGAAGTGATTGCGAAGCAGATGCTTGTGCAAGCCGAGGAGTGATCGAGGCGCACGCCGGTACGAGGCCCGTAACGAGCGAACGACGAAGGATTTGCGCAAGCAGATCGAGCAAGCACGACCGATCCAACTGAATCGTTACGGCTTAGACGCCAAGCCCCCCTCACGCGGCAGGGCGATGGGGCGTGGGCTTGGAACGGCGGGTTGAAAAACCCGCCCTCCTTCCTGCATCCGAGCGGCGCGGACAAAGTGGCAGCGGCATCATGCCGCTGAGCTCGGCCACCTGTCCGCCTGTGGCCTACTTCAGGGTCCGCACCCTGAAGTACCCCTGCTGGCCACCCGCCTCCACCCTTCCCCGAAACCGCCCACCCCCCAGGCTCGTCACGCCCGTGACCGGGGTCTCCTCCCAACCCATCACCGCCGAAACCCCACCCGCGCGCTCCACGACGTACGGCCCCGTCGCCGCCCCCGTCGCCGCCCACTCCAGGACGAGCATCCCGTCGGGACCCACCACCGGGGCGGCCCATGACAGGCCCGGCAACGATCCCGGCGCAAATGCCTCCACCCGACGCCCACTGCCGTTCCCCCCGAAGTAATCCCCGAACACGATCGGTCCCGCCTGAAGGAGCCATGCGCCCGCCTCCGGGGCGGCAAAGGCAAACTCCGCCTTCCCGACATCCGAGGTGGTCGCCTCCCCAAGCTCCTCCGCCTCCGTCACGCGCACCGTGTCCAGGTAGAAGCCCACGCCCGACATCGTCTGCGGGAAGTAGGTTCCGCGCGCCTCGTAGAGGAAACGAACCCGGACGGTCTTCCCCTGAAATCCCGCCAACGACACCGCAACCGGATCCAACGTCACCGCCGACAATTGACCGGACCCCGATCCCGTCTCCGTCCAGACATCCCGCCACGTGCCACCCACCTCCACCTGCGCGCGGGCGACCTGCCCCGTTGTTGCAACCCCCAGCTTCTTCTCGAACCGAAGCTCCGACGCCGGCCCCACCAGGAAGGTCCGGCCCAGCGCCAAGGACTGCACGGACGGCGTCGGGTGCGCCAGGTGGTAGCACCAGCCCCCCTCCGCGAGTGGCTCCTGCACGCGCACGTCGTAGCCGGCCGAGACCGCCACCTGCATCCCATCCCCAGCATCCTCGCCTCCCCACGTCTGGACCGAGGGCGACAGCCGCGCCCGACTCCACCTATATCCACTCGCCTTGGGCACTTCCGGGACCACGTAGGACGCAGCCACTCCCACCTCCACCTGCGCCGCCCCTGTGGGCCTCGTGTCCACCGTGTCCGGGCCGAGTCGCGCCGGGTCGAAGACCACCACCTGGGTTTGGAACGCCCGCCATTGGCCTCCCACCCACACCCCGCCCACCGTCACGGTATAAGTCAGGTCGTGCTCGGGCGCCGGATGGTCCGCCGCGTCGGGGTTCATGCCGGACGGAATCCACACCAGCGTGTTGTCGCCCGCGCCGGCTCCCACGGGCTCGATCGACACCCCGATGGCCGCGCCATCACGGGTCATGGAGACCGTTGCGCTTCCGAAGTCCGCACCCGGATAGGAAAAGGACCACCTGCCCGGCACGAGGGAATGCGGCACGTGTCCATGCGGCGGCCATTGGACCCAAGGCTCCCGCGTCGCCGGGCGCTCGGGGCTTTGGTCCGCGTCAAAGACCCACAGGGCATTCGCCCCCCACACGCCCGCCCCGCCGGGAATGTCCCCCGTCCCCATGTGCCGCGTGTTCGGATACAGGATCCATCGCCGATGCCCCACCAGCGCGTTGTTCGCCCCGGGGTCCACCATGTAGCCATCCACGGAGGCCGGGCCGAAGCCCCCGAGGTATAAGTTCGAGCTTCCCGCCGCCTCGGCCCCATCGTCGGTATAGAACAACCAGGTCGGAGGGGGCGTATGGCTCAGGCTGCCGTTGGCGCTCATCATCAAGGCCGCCTGCTGCGCCTTCGCCCCGTACACCGCCGAACGTTCCACCCACGCGGGCACCCCGCACAGCGCCCGGAAGTAGTTCACCCGCCGCATCACGGCGTCCTGGAACTCCACGGACGTCTGGCCCGCGATGCCTTGAGACACGTCCCCGTTCCAACCGTCCGCCACCCCATCCGACGCCGCATGAACCGTGAGGTGGAACAGCCGGACCTCCTCGCGGCTGGATGGATCCACCAAAAAGCCACCGACGGCCGACCTTGGCCCCAGCCCGCCCCCGCCGCCCCCTGCGGAGGGACGCCACCACGAGGGCGGCGTCGGGGCCTCGTTCATCCACGGCCCATCGGATGCGTGCGCCGCGGCCGCCACCCACGTCACGCCCAGCCAAGCCCATCGGTTCGCCCGTTTCATGCCCGCTCCCTACCGCCCCGCCACCGCGATGGCAAGGCATGGCACCAACCCCCAACGCTTCCCTGCGCCGTCCACCGTCACTCCATCAACTCAAAGCCCCCCGGCCACAGCCGCGCCCTCAACCCCCATGGCAGGCTCCGCTTGCTCGCCTCGTGCCCGTACTCGTACCCCATGACCACCGGCACGCCCAACCCGCCCAGCAGCTCCCTCGCGATCTCGCCCAATTCCAGCCAACCCCCGCGCCGGTCCGCCGGCCCGCAATCCGTGAATTGCCCCAGCACCACCGCCGAAACCCGCGCCAGGCAACCCGCCAACCGCAACTGCACCAACAAGCGATCCACCCGGTGCAAGTGCTCGTGGATGTCCTCCAGCACGAGGATCGCGCCATCCATCACGGGCAGGTGGCTCGTCCCCATCAAGGAACCCACCAAGGACAAGCACCCGCCCACCAACGGCCCCTCGGCCGACCCAGGCACGATCACCTCCCAAGGCTTTCCCTCGGGATTGCCAAGGTCCAAGCCCCTCGTCTCCCCCTCCACCAACCTCCAGAAGGACGCCTCCGTGAAGGCGTCCACGCCCGACGCCAGCTCCACCCCCGCCATCGGGCCCGAGACGCTCACCAACCCGCACCGGGCCAACAGGGACAACTGCAACGCGGTCACGTCGCTATAACCCACCACCCACTTCGGGTCCCGTCGCACGGACTCCACGTCCACCCCTTCCAGCAACCGGCCGCACCCATACCCGCCACGCACCGCCATCAACATCCGTACCTCAGGATCCGCCAGCATCGCGTTGAGGTCCGACAACCTCTCCGCATCCGTCCCCGCGAACGCCCCGTGCCGCGACCTGGCATGAGCCCCGATCTTCACCCGATACCCGCGCGCCTCCAACGCCCGCCGTCCCGCATCCACGCGTCCGGGGTCCAGCGGCGCGCCCGCCGGGCAGATCAACCCGACCGTATCCCCCGGACGCAACGGCCTAGGCCTCGTCAACCTCATGCGTCCCATCCTGCGCGCCCCCGTGCCCCGCGTCACGCTCACGCGCCCGCCCGTAGCACGTACACGGACGGGTAATTCGTCCGCCACGACCGGTCATCCATCCCGTACCCGGTGAACCATTCCCGCCCCTCGTACCGGAACGCCGCATGGTCCGGCGTGTGGAGGCTCTCCGGGATCACGCGATGCACCAGCACCGCCGTTCGCACCGACGCCGCGCCCCGGGCCCGGCACAACGACGTCAGCTCCGCCAACGTCCGTCCCGAGTCGCAGATGTCGTCCACCACCAGCACCTCCCGGCCTGACAGGTCCGCGTCCAGGCCCTCCACCTTCAACTGGGACGCCATTTGGCCGTTCACGCCGACCTCGTAGCCCCGGCAGCGGCAGTAGGCGGCCTCCACGGACACCGGGATCGCCTTGAGCAGGTCGGCGAAGAAGAAAACCGCGCCCCGCAGGACGCACAGCGCCAGCACCTGCTGGCCGCCCCGCCCGAGGACGTCCCCCGCCCACGGCGCGATCTCCGCCGCCACCCGTGCCACCCCCGCCGTCACGGCCTCCGCCGTGAACACCTCGTCGTAATGCTCAGGAACCGGTCTCGTCATGTGCGTCCTCCCATCTTGAAATCCCATACAACCCGCCGTCCATCCCCTTCCCCGGCCAGTTCACTTGGTCCACCCCCAACCGCCGCGCCAATCCCACCAGCACCGGGTTCAACAGCAACTCGGCCGCGAGCGGCGCGAGATCCCCGTCCCCAGGCAACGGCACCCGCCGCACCCTCAACCCCGCCTGCCTCGCCACCCCCTCGGCCCGTCGCGACACCGCGCAGTCCCCCAACACCCACAATGGCTCAGGCCTCGCCACCAACTGCTGCAAGGGCCCGTGCGCCAACCCCAGAAAGTCCACCATCCGCGGCCCGCGCCAGTACAAGCCCTCCACGAACTTCGCCACCACGTTCTCCGCGCACCCGCCCAACCCGGGCCCCGTCGCCAAAACGAAGCCACCCCGGTGCGCCTCCAACTCCGCCGCCATCGCCTCCAGCATCTCCCCGGGCCACGGCCCGGCGCCCCACTCGTCCAGCCTCCCCACGATCGCGCCCGAGGGCGGCAGGTCGTTCCCTGGCACCGACGCCACCAGGCGCCACGCCGCCGCGAAGCCACACAACGGCCCGACCAGCCGCACGAGGATCGTGTACTCGTCCTCCACCGGGAATCGTTCCACGCGGCATCCCTCCACGCCCAGGCGTCGCAGCCACGCGGCCCGCTCGGGGCGTCCCGCGCGCTCTTGGCCCTCCTCCGTCGCGGCCGTCACCAGCACCACCGATCCAAAGCCCGCGCGCCTCCCCAGGGGGACTTGGGCGTTCGCGGCGAGCCCTTGGCTGAACACCACCAAGGTTCGCCCCCGGCAGGACGGGCCGGGGAACGCCGGTTCCAGGAACGCCGACAACGGCTCGAACCACGCCGGCACGGACGTGTGCCGCCGGAGCAACCCCACCAGGTACCGCGCGTGCGCCTCCGAGCTGCCCACGCCCGTCGCCACCACCCCGCCCGCGCATGGGGCCCATGTCGACACCGGCGGGGACAACATCACCTGGCGGGCCAACGGCCACGCCTCCGCCGCGCGCCGCTCCATCAACCCATGCCCCATCGCGTCCATGGCCCGTCAATCCGACACGTTGCGATCGTCGAGGAAGATCCACTTGTGCACCTCGATCCCGTGCGCGTTCAACGCCTCGGCATATTCCTTCTTCCGCACGAGGCTTGAAGGCGAGTTCATCACCATCTGGATCTTGCCCGTCGGGTAATGATGCCGCACCAGGCGCATGATCGAGTCGTAGTCCCGGCTGTCGTAGCCCACGCCGAGCTTCCGGTACGACTCGTCGCTCGAAAACGACATCCCCTGCTCCGTCAACATCCGGTCCGTCGCATGCGCCCCGAAGCCCGCGCCGCGCCCGTCGAAGTACAGGAGGAACACCGCCCCCACCCCGTAGTGGACGATGTGCTGGACCGACTTCTTGAACTTCACGCGGTTGTCCACGCTCACCAACGGGAGCCGGTTGAACAGCGACTCGCTCTGCACCCGGAGCACCGCCACGTCGTAGAGCAGGGGTTTCCCGTACGTCAGCACCACCATTTCCTGGCCCGTCACGATGTCGAAGTACACGTGGACCCGGAACCAGTAGGGGGTCGTGAGGAGCTCGGTCACCGCGGACCCCGGATGCCGCTCCTTGTGGCGGGCGAGGTTGCCAGGGTCGATCCGCACCAGCAGCCGGTTCCCGCGGATGACGTAGTAATCCTTCACCAACGGCGCGTCCCCCTCCATGAGGCGCTCCACGGGCGTCTCGCGGAACACCTCGTGGAAACGCGCCTCGGACAACACGACCTCGCCGTCCACCGGCTTCACGGGGAGGAAGTAGGAGGCCGCATAGATGAACCGCTGCGCTCCGGGAAGCGCGTGCGGCCGGAACGGCATCACCGGCTCCGGCGGCAGCGCCCGCCTCACCTCGCCCGCCGTGGCCTGCTTCAGCTGGTGCCCCGAGTCGGCCTTCGACGCGAGGTACGCCACGTTGAAGGGCGACGGCTCGAACTCGAGCGCCTCCGTGCCCGCCACCACCAGGCCCTGGGCCGTCAACGCGGCCACCTTGTCCGGGTTGTTCGTCAACAACACGAACGGTGCCCGGACCCCAAGCAGGAAGCAGACGTCCGCCACGTCCTCGTACCCGCGGTGGTCCTTCTTCAACCCCATGCACCGGTACGCCTCGAACGTCGAGATGCGGTCGTGGGACGACTGCACCAGCATCCGGTCCCGCGCCTTGGCCACGTAGCCCACCCCGCGTCCCTCCTGCATCAGGTAGAACAAGATCCCGTTGCCCTTGCGCTGGATCACCTCCAGCGCCCCCTCCAGTTGCTGCACGCAATCGCAGTCGCATCCCCGCAGCGTCTCGCTCGTGATGCACGAGCTATGGATCCGCGCGTAGAGCACCGACGCCCCCGTGATCTCCCCCGCCGCCAGCGCGATCACATACCCCTTGTGGATCACGTCCTGGAACACATGCGCGGTGAACGGCCCCATCCGCGTCTCCACCGAGCAGCTCGCGAGGAACAAGGTCGTGCCGCGCAACGGCCGGTCCTCCATCCCCGCGCGGTTCAACACCGAGCCCGCCGGGTGCTGCAATTGATCCACCAACTGCCGCAGGACGTCCGGCAACCGCGCCGCCTCGCCCTCCCCTTCCCCAGGCCTCGCCGAGTTCATTCCTTCATCGCACGCAGCCCGCATGCCATCCGTCTGCCCGCCGCCGCCGGCCGCGCCGCCGTGCGTCCTTCACGCCATCCACCCATCTGGCCCGCCGGTTGCTTCACCCTCAAACGCCCGCGTTGGCGGGTCCGCCGGTTCACAAATGACCCGGCGAAAGCACCGTGATGTCCATATTTAGCCTGCCTGCTCAATGAAGACCCTCCTGCTCCCCGCCTCGCTCGCCAGCCTGACCTTCTCGGCCGGCATGCTGGCCCAATCCACCAACGCGACCCCCTCCAACCTCGACCGCATCGTCGTCGAGGGCATCCCGCTCGAGGAGCAGGTCGTCCCCACCGTGCGGCCCTTCAACTCCGTCTATGGCTCCGACCGCCCCATCCTCGAGACGCCGCGCAACGTCACCATCATCTCCCGCGAGCAACTCGACGCGATCAACATCTACGACGTGCGGGACTTCTCGAAGCTGACCTCCAGCTCGTACACCCGGTCCAACTTCGGCGCGCCCACCACCCCCGACATCCGCACGCAGATCGCCGACACCTTCGTCAACGGCATGCGCCAGGGCCTCACCTCCAACGGCAACGGCCTGCCCGTCAACTTCAACTCCGTCGAGTCCGTCAACATCGTCAAGGGGCCCGCCTCCTCCGTCTATGGCCCCTCGCAGTACGTGGGCGGCTACGTGGACCTCATCACCAAGCGCCCCTTCTACGACGGCTACCACGGCGAGGCGTCCACCACCTTCGGCATGTTCCAGCAACGCCGCTGGACCGTGGACGTGGGCGCCCCGCTCCCGGGCAAGACCGCCGCCTGGCGCCTCAGCTACGCCGGCGAGGACTCCGGCAGCTACTACTACGACGGCTTCCGGAAATCCCAGGCCGCCTATGGGGCGCTGTCATGGCAGCCCAACGAGAAGTACGACGTCTTCTTCAACACCGAGTGGTACTGGGCCAACTACACCGAGAACTTCGGCGTGAACCGCCCCACCCAGCAGCTCATCGACAGCGGCCTCTACCAGACCGGCGTCAACAACAACCCCGCCCCGGACTTCGCCGCCTACCCCTTCGGCTACGTCGATGCCTCCGGGAACCCCATCTCCTTCTCCAACATCAACGTGCCCGCCGGAGCCGCCGCGCCCTCCTCCGACCCCCAAAACAGCCGCTGGGTCACCTCCGGCTACCCCGTCGTCAACCGCATCGACCCCGGGCCCCTCGTGAAGCTGGACCGCCGCCGCCGCCTCCTCCGTCCCGGCGACGACTCCGAGGGCTTCTCCTACAACGCCCAGGCCGTCCAGACCTACCACGCCTCCGACTCCGTGGACATCGCCAACAACACGCTGTTCCGCTACGTCGATCGCCAGACCGAGTCCTCCTACTACTACTCCGAGATCATCGACCCCTCGTTGGCGATCGAGAACCGGACGGAGGTCCGCATCAACCTCGAGAAGCACTCCATCAACACCGGCGCCGACGTCCGCTACCAGTACGTGCGCGCCTTCAACGACTTCTTCACCGAGCCCGCCAACGTCTGGGACCTCTCCCGCGACCTCTCCTACGTCAACATCCGCAACTCGGTCAACTTCCCCAACCCCTTCACGTCCGTGCCCGTCCCCGGCCATCCCGGGCGCTACTACACCCCGGACAACGGCGACTCCGGCATCTCGCACTCGCTCTTCACCGGGCCCTTCTACCAGCACGACTTCCGCATCACCGACCGCTGGTCCGTCCTCGGCGGCGGTCGCCTCAACGTCGTCAGCCTCGACTACTCCGACCCCGCCAAGTTCCTGCCCGGCGACTCCGTGACCCTCGGCCTCCCCAGCGCCAACGCCTCCACCGTCTATAAATTCACGCAACGCCTCTCCGGCTACTTCACCTATAACTGGTCCCAGAACCCGGTCGGCTCCGTCGGCAACGGCGGCGGCTACACCACCGCCGGCCTGTCCCGGTTCGCCAACCGCAACCTCCGCAACGAGGCCCAGCTCTTCGAGGTGGGCTCCAAGGTCTCCCTCTACGACGGCAAGCTCTTCCTCGGCGGCGCCCTCTTCGAGCAGACCCGCGCCGACGCCCAGCTCAACCGCTCCGTCGTCGAGTTCAACACCCGCGGCTTCGAGGTCGAGGCCAACTACCAGCCCACCCGTGAGTTCTACCTCACCCTCGGCTACTCCTACCTCGACTCCACCGTCAACCAACCCCAGTTCGACGTGGGCAACACCACCCTCACCTCCCCCGGCGACCGCTTCTTCGCGATGTCCGGCGACTCCTTCCGCCGCCAGGGCGTGCCTTCCCACCTCCTCAACTTCCTCACCACCTATCGCATCTACAAGGGACTCGGGGCCTCCGCCAACCTCGTCTTCACCTCCGAGATCAACAACAACGTCGCCGGCACGATCGTCATCCCCAACCAGTACACCCTCGACCTCACCGTCTTCTATACCGCCCCGCGTTGGGACGCCCGCGTCATGCTGATCAACCTCACCGACGAAAAGAACTGGTCCGCCCCCAACGCGGTCTATGGCAACGAGTCCATCGTCGCCGACCTCCCCTTCCGCCTCGAAGGCCGCGTCACCCTCAAGTTCTAGCCCCGTACCCACCCTCCAGGCGGCCCGGACGGACACCCGTTCCGGGCCGCCCATCCTTCGCCGCCCGCACCGAGCCCTCGCCGCCCCATGCGTCTCCCAGCCCTCCTGCTCCCCCTCGCGCTCACGATCCCCCTCCTCCCCTCCCGCGCCGCCCAACCGATCCGCCCCAAGGTCGTCGTCGTCGCCACCTTCGAGATCGGGGCCGACACCGGCGACAAGCCCGGCGAGTTCCAGTTTTGGGCCGAACGCGAGAACCTCTCGCAATCCCTTTCCCTCCCCCACCTCTCCCGGCCCCTCCGGTACTCCACCAACGGCGTCTTCGGGTGCGTCTCCGGCACCACCGTGCGTGCCGCCACCGAGATCCTTGCGCTCGGGTTGTCCCCGGAGCTTGACCTGTCCCGGACCTATTGGCTCGTCAACGGCATCGCCGGCGTGGACCCGGAGGACGCCTCGGTGGGCTCGGCGGCATGGGCGCTGAACGTGGTCGATGGCGACATCGCCTACGAGATCGACTCCCGCGACGCCCCGGCCACCTGGCCCTACGGGCTCGTGCCCATCGGGGGCAAGGCCCCCAACGTGATCAACCAGGACGCCACCTGGGCCCCAAAACCCATGGCTTGGCCCCTCAACGCGGGCCTCGTCCGCTGGGCCTTCGACCTCACCCGCGACACGCCCATGCCGGACTCCGACGCCGCCCGCGTCCATCGCGCCCTCTACACCTCCCACCCCGCCGCGCTCAGGCCCGCCTCGGTCCTCCTCGGCGACAGCCTCGGCTCGTGCCGCTACTGGCATGGCGCGGCCATGACGCGCTGGGCCAACGACTGGACCCGTCTCCACACCGCCAGCCAGGGCAACTTCGTCATGACCAACATGGAGGACCACGGCATCGCCCACGCGCTCCGGCAGCTCGACCGCATGCGAAAGGTGGACTTCAACCGCGTCCTCTTCCTCCGCACCGGCTCCAACTTCTGCACGCCGGCCCCGGGCAAGTCCGCCGCCGACTCCATGACCGAGGAATACAGCGGCATGTTGCCCGCCCTCGAGGCCGCCCACCGCGTCGGCAGCCGCGTCGTCCACGAGCTGGTTTCGCATTGGCCCAAGTACGAGTCCGCCCCACCCTCGCGCTAGCCGCGTCGCCCCCGCCGGACGGCACGATCACGAAACGTCACGAGCCGCGTCCATCCATGAAGCTCATCGCCCTGTTCATCACCCTCGTCGTCTCCATGGCCCGCGCCGACGACTTCGCGTCCCGGTTCGAGTCGTTCAAGGCCCAGGCCAGCCCGGCCGACCTTTACCGGCTCCTGTACGCCATGCCCAAGGCCGGCGACCTCCACCACCACGCGGGGGGCTGCTGGCGCATGGAGGACCTCTTCCAGGTCGCCACCAACGCCACGCGCAACGGCGGCAACCGCTTCTATACCCGGGTCAAGGCCGGCACATGCCCCGACGACGCCACCCCGTGGCGCCGCTTCACCACCATCGCCGCGTTCACCTGGAAGGGCCTCACCCCGTGCCAGCAATCCGAGTACCTCGCCCTCGACGAGCTGCCGCCCAACCTCCGGGCCGAGTTCATCGACTCCCTCCGCCTCGACAAGCCCGGCGAGGGCCGGCAGGAGTTCTTCGAGGAAATCTGGCCGCGCCTCGGCGCCCTGGGGCGAAGCATCGACGTCTTCCTGGAGATGACGGTCGAGACCATGAAGCGCTACGGGGCCGAGGGCGTTCGCTACCTCGAGCCGCAGACCCTCCCCATGGGCATGCTCGACGGCAACGGGGCCGTGGTGGACCCCGACGCATTGCATCAACGCCTTGCGCGTCGCCTCGCCCAACCCGACGCGCTCGCCACCGGCGTCGCCGTCCGCTGGCAGGTGGTGGTCATCCGCTTCCTCCCCACGGCCGAGCGCGCCGTCGAGGAGGCCTATGACTTCGTCTCGCGGCATCGGGACCTCTGGGTGGGCATCAACATGGCCGGACGCGAGGACAACGACAAAGGCCACCCCCGACGCTTCCTCGACGTCTATCGCCGGATGCGCCTACGACACCCTGGCGTGGGCCTCGCCATCCACGCCGGCGAGGTGGACGAGCCCAACGCGCACATGCGCGACACGCTCCTCCTCGGCGCCACGCGGCTCGGCCATGGCAACAACCTCCTCACCGACGACGACCTCGTCCTCCACCTCCGTTCGCGCGTCGCCTTCGTCGAGGTCAACCTGGTCAGCAACCTCGTCCTCGAATACGTCTCGGACTACCGCCAGCATCACTTCGCCGAGATGCTCCGCACCGGCATCCCCTGCGGCCTCTCCACCGACGACTCGGGCATGTGGGACTCCAACATGACCGACGAGTACATGACGGCCGTCCGCGAGTTCAACCTGACGTGGGACGAGCTGGTCCAATGCGGGAGGGCCTCGCTCGAATGGTCCTTCGCGGAGCCGGCCCTGAAGCGACGGCTGATGGAGGCCTACGAGCGCGACGTCCGCGCCTTCGAGCAGCGGTTCTCGGCGCCCGACTGGGCCCCGCTCCTCCAATCCGTGAAGCCCGTCGCCTATGGCTTTGCAAGGCGCCGGTGGAACCTGGCTTTCTAGCCACGCCCCCATGCGACCCGTGCACGCCGAGACCCGTCGTCCCGCCCAGGCCGTCCTCGCGGCCGCCAGCCTCCTCCTCCTTGCCGGGTCCTCCCTCGCCTCGGGCACGCTCGTCTTCCTGTCCGACTTCAGCCTCAAGGACGGCGCCGTCTCCGCCATGAAGGGCGTCGCCCACGGCGTGGACGCGGCCCTGCAATTGTTCGACGTCACCCACGAGATCCCGCCCTTCAACGTCTGGGAGGGATCCTTTCGCCTCGCCCAAGCCGCCCCCTACTGGCCCTCCAACACCGTCTTCGTCTGCGTCGTCGATCCCGGCGTCGGCACCGACCGCCTCCCCGTCGTCCACCGCACCCGATCGGGCCATCTGTTCGTGGGGCCCGACAACGGCCTCTTCACCCTCGTGGACGACGTCCTCGGCCATGACCGCACCTTCGTCATCGACGCCTCGCGCCACCGGCTCCCGGGCTCCCAGGCCAGCTACACCTTCCATGGGCGCGACCTCTTTGCCCACGTCGGGGCTCGCCTTGCCTCCGGCCAGATGGCCCCGGCCGACGCCGGCCCCCCGGCCACTCACCCTCCCGTGCGCATCCCGTACCCGGTGGCGTCCTGGAAGGACGGCGTCCTCTGCGGCGTGATCCCCGTGCTCGACGTCCAATACGGGAACGTCTGGTCCAACATCGGCCCCGAACTCGTCGCGCAGGCCGGCCTCCGCGTCGGCGACGTCGTCGAGGTGACGTTCCTCAACGCGGGCCGCCGCGTCGCGCGGCTCAAGGCGCCCTTCGTCGAGACCTTCGGCTCCGTTCCCAAGGGCAAGCCCCTCGTCTTCGTCAACTCGCTGCTGCAACTCTCCGTGGCGCTCAACACCGACAACCTCGCCGCCCGCTACAAGGTGGGTTCCGGGCCCAACTGGTCCATCCAGTTCCGCGTCCTGCGTTCCACGGCGTGCCCTTCCCCGTCCGCCGTTCCCTCCACCGCCCCGTCCTTCCAACGCAAGCCATGAACCCCTTCCAACTCCAAGCCCACGGCACCCACGTCCGACGCGAGATCGTGGCCGGCATCACGACGTTCGCCGCGATGGCCTACATCCTCGCCGTCAACCCCTCCATCCTCTCCGCCGCCGGGATGGACAAGGGAGCCGTCATCACCGCCACCGCGTTGGCGTCCGCCCTCATGACCGCCCTCATGGCGATCTTCACCAACTATCCCATCGCCCTCGCCCCGGGCATGGGGATCAACGCGTTCTTCGCCTTTTCCGTCTGCGGGGCCCTCAAGGTCCCGTGGCAGGCCGCCCTCGGCCTCGTCTTCTATTCCGGCCTCGTCTTCTTCCTGCTCTCCGTCACCGGCATCCGGCAACGGCTCCTCGCCGCGATCCCCCGGGACCTCAAGATCGCCATCACGTGCGGCATCGGCCTCTTCATCGCCTTCATCGGGCTCAAGAACGGCAACGTGATCGCCGCCAGCCCCGCCACCTTCGTCACCCTCGGCAACCTCCAGTCCCCCGTCCCATGGCTCGCCCTTGGCGGGCTGCTACTCACCGCCATCCTCGTCCAGCGCAAGGTCCCCGGAGCCATCCTCCTGGGCATCGCCGCCATCACCGGGGTCGGCCTCTTCGTCTCCACCACCTCGCCCGACGGCTCCGTCGCCACTCTTACCGCATCGCCCAAGTCCCTCGTCGCGTTGCCCGCCTCCCTCGCCCCCACCTTCCTGAAGCTCGACCTCGCCTACTTCTGGCAACACCCGCGCGAATCCATCCCCATCGTCCTCGCCCTGCTGTTCGTCGATCTCTTCGACAACATGGGAACCCTCATCGGCGTCTGCCATCGCGCCGGGCTCCTCGACGCCCAGGGCAACCTCCCGCGCATCGGACGCGCCCTTGCCGCCGACGCCACCGCCGCCATGGCCGGCTCCACGCTCGGGACCTCCACCGTCACGAGCTACATCGAGTCCGCCGCGGGCGTGGAGGCCGGCGGGCGCACCGGCCTCACCGCGCTCGCCACCGCCGCCTGCTTCCTCCTCGCCCTCTTCCTCCACCCCCTCATCTCCATCATCCCCGCCGTCGCCACTGCCCCGGCCCTCGTCATCGTCGGGGTCTTCATGATGCAATCCATCGCCGAGATCGACCTCCGCGACTTCACACGCGCCCTTCCCGCCGTCCTCACGCTCGTGGCCATGCCCCTCGCCTTCAGCATCGCCGAGGGCATCGCCATCGGGATCTCCGTCCACGTCCTCTTCAATGCCGGCATCGGCCGCGCCCGCTCCATCCCACCCGTCGCATGGCTCCTCGCCGCCCTCTGCCTCGCCCACCTCTACTTCCGTTGAGAACATAACCCATCGCCCCCCGCCCCCCGCCCCCTGAACCCTGCACCCTGACTGACCCCATGCGTCTCCTCGCCCTCGCGCTCGTCCTCCTCGCCTTGGGATGCGCCGCCCGACCCGCGCCTCGCACCCGGTTCGTCGCCGTCATGGGCGCCTACGGGCCCGAGCTTCAGGCCAACCGAGCCGCCCTCGCCGGCACCAACGCACCCCTCCACGTCTGGACCCACAACGGCGTGCGCTTCGAGCACCACCGCTTCCACGGCCTCGACCTCCTCCTGTTCCCCTCGGGGGTCAGCATGGTCAACGCCGCCATGACCACCCAGCTCGCCCTGGATCGCTTCAACGTCTCCCATGTCCTCTTCGCAGGCATCGCGGGCGGCATCGATCCCGCCCATCACATCGGCGACGTGATCATCCCCGCCGAATGGTTCCACCACAGCGAGGCCGTGTACGCCAACCCGCGCCCGGATGGAACCGGGCACGTCCTTCCCTCCTACTTCAAGCCCCCCTACGAGAACTTCGGGTTCATCTACCCCGACCACGTCAGCGTCATCCGGTCCGGCATGAACCAACCCGCCGACGTCCCATCCTTCCCCGCTGACGCCGAGCTTCTGGAGGCGGCCCGAGGTGCCGCGCGTGACCTGCCTCCCATGCGTTGGTCCACGCATGCCGCCCGAGTCCACGTCGGCGGCACCGGCATTTCCGGCCCCGTCTTCATGGACAACCGCGAGTACCGCCGCTGGGCCTTCCGGGTTTGGAAGGCCGGCTGCCTGGACATGGAATCCACGGCCATCGCGCAGGTGTGCTGGGCCAACCAAAAGCCCTTCCTCGTCATCCGCGGCCTCAGCGACCTCGCCGGCGGACAAGAAGGCCTCAACGCCGCCGACACCACCGAGGTCCCCATCTCCACCCATGCCGCCACGGTCCTCCGGGCCACCTTGATCCACATGGCCTCGCCCGAGATGACCACGTCGGGGGCGCGATGATGGCAGCAAGAGCCCGCCGCCCGTTCATCCCTCTTCGACGGGATTCCACACGCAGTCGAATCCGAACCCTTCAAAGTCCTTCACGTTCGTCGTCGCCAGCTCTTGGACGCCGTGATGACGAAGGGTGAGCGCGATCCGTGCGTCGTAGATCCGGCGGCGCGCCATCCCCGGCAGGGCGGACGCCGTCCACACGTCGGCCATCAACCCGCCCGGATCATCCACCAACTCCCAACGCGGATGGCTGCGCAACCGCTGGATCAGATCCACCGCCATCGGTGCATCCAACGGACGCTTGACCACGTCGGGATTGCGGAGAAGCCCGTAGAGATCCACCAGGCAAAGCTCGCACAGGACAAGGTCGGGATTGTCCGACTGGCGGGTCAGCCATGCGGCGGCCGACCGATGCCATGCATGGTCACAATTCAATCAGGCGCACAGCAGGTTCGTGTCCACGGCGGTCATGGCCGATCCCTCCCGACGTGAGATGGAACGGAGCCCGGCTCATTGGCGAGCAACCGCCACTCGTCGTCGCCCACCGGACCGCTCATGCCGAGGCTCAACGGCTCGGGTGGTTTCCATCCGGCGTCCTTGGGCGGATAAGCCGGCAACGTCCGCTCCAGACTCCGGCGCACGACCTCGGCGAAGCTCATCTCGTACTGGGCCGCCACCCGCTTGGCCTCCCGATAAAGCGCGTCGGGAATCTGAACTTGCGTCTTGATAATGATGGCAAATTGCCATGCTGCTGTTTTGCCGTTCAAAACCAAAGCCACTCCCAACCCGGCGTTCCCCCCCGTCATGCAGCCTCTCCAACGGACCCTTCACGCCAGCCAGCCATGAACCTTGCCACAACCCACTCACCCTCCACCCCACACCCAGGCAAACGGGCGGGTCCCCGTTCGCATCAGGCACCGGGCATCCGGGGGCAGCAGGTGCTGCGGCACGGAAAGAGCAAGGAGGGCACCTCCAAAGCTTTGACAATATCCCGCGGTTCGGACCGAACACGATCATCGATCGACCACCGAGCGCCTGGGTGCCCGGCGACTGCTACACTCCCATCTGCCGTGTCAATCGCGGAGAACGCCTCTTGTACTCAGACGACGATCTGCGCCGGTTCCCCGGCCGAATCTCCAAATTGCCCGAACACCTCGAGGCAGCGTTGCACGAAAAAGCAAAGCCTTGGATGTCACCCCGTTGCCCTCGATGACCGAAAGGCCTTCAACTGAGCACTGAATGCACCAGCCCAATCAGGCAAATTCGACAATTCAAGGTTTTCATCGTGCCCGAACCACCACTTGCTTAATGCGTAGCGCGCCTCTTTGTCCCCATCTTCCACGGCCGACAATAGAAGTCGCAAACCCGCCGCTTTGTGCGCATCGCCATCACGGCTGAGGAAGTGCTCACCCAGCATGCACCGTGCCTCGACGCAGTTGCCTTCTAGAGCTTGGAGGATTGTCAAAGATTCAACCATGTCGCTGTGGACATTGGGTTCCGCCAACAACCAGCGGGCTAGCTCGAGACTGCCGTGTGTATCCCCTGACTCATGGGCATTGCGAAGCCACCGGACCAAGGCTCCGTCATCGCATGGCACGGTGTCGTCCAAGCCATCGAGAAGATTTCGCTCACGGAGCAAGCGAATGGCCCGGCCATAGCATGTCCACGCCTTGGCAAAGCCCGACCGGCACGCACGTTCCAGCCATCGAACAAGGACTGCACAGTCCTCGTCAGTTCCATCATTGATGAGGGTATCGATGCCAACATTGATGATCGCGTTTAGAACCCGACCTGGCACCAAACGCGACTCGCAAAACTGGCTTCCCGTGTATCCAGCCAATGCCGCCACAAGTACCCGCCATGCCTTGAGGTGCTCGAGCACGTCGATCACGGCCGCAGTGGCTGCAAACAAAGCCTCCTCATCGGTAGATCCATTGGCTTGCGCCCCGTGTGCAAACAATGAGGATATTCCCCGGAAAAAGGCATTTCCAATCGCTTGGGACGAGTCGGGTTGCAGATTTCCAGATGCCTCATCGGGTTGCAATTCCTGCCAAGAGCTGATGAGCTTCCACTGATCAAGCATGCCCTGCCTAATGCAATCTGGTCGCCCCAATGATGCTAGGACGGTTAAGCATCGACTCGCCTCATGAGCCCCCTTTGAATCTCGAATCTGGGATGACAGGCAATGATGTGCTGATTCGGCAATGACCTCAGCTAGGTCGGGTGTCCTGTCTCCGGAGTCAAGCCAGAGTAGCCATGCAAGGGGTGGATTCTTTTCAGCGCCCTTCCTGATCAGGGAATCGTGGGTGCATGTAAGTGCAGCGAAGTATCTAATGGCAGCAATCCACCCAGGATTACCAAATTGGCTTATCGCCATGCTCACACCCACACCAACAACCTCGGCCTCACGCCTCCCTAACTCAGTGGCGGTCAAGTAGTCCAAAATAAACTCATGTGTGAAAATGCCCCTTTCCTCGTCAATGCGCTTGAGCAAACCATGCTTGAAAGCCTCGGCAAGGAACGCCTGAACATCGAGGGAACTGGCGCCGATCTTGATCCTCGCGCTCATCAGATTCTGTTCCATGCGCATTCTCGTGAAGGCGGAGCCTCCTTGGCTTTTCATCGCAAATGCCAACTTCGCCAACATGGCCTCGCTAGTCTCGATATCGTAACGAGCATTTGCTCCCAGTCGCATCGCACCCCGTATGCAGCGCCGGGCGAGAGTCAAAAAATTGTCTGCCGACGGCATTTCCAATTTTTCGAGGTGAGAAATAAAAAGGCGCGCATGCGATGGAATCCGAAGCCAACCTGCTGTACTACGGTTTAGCGTAAGGTGGGTACAGATATTCCTTCGTAATGATTCGGTTGGCCGGGCCTCCTCAATGAGCGTGATGATTTGATCGTCGTTCAGCGATTGCAGGACCCAAACTTTGTCTGGCGTGGTATCCAGGTAGGCCTCGGGTCGTGCAACAATCACCACGCGTGTCTTGGGGTGCCCTTTGACCAAGTCATGAAGCTCGGCGGTATAACGCCTTCGACTGCGCTCTTCAAGGTGATCGAGACCGTCTAAAAGGAGAACCAACATCTCCCATGGGATCATACCGGTGCCCTGGGGCCAGAGGTTGACCTCAATGGCACGTTCAATCGTCTGATTACGGTGCGCGATAAGGTCAATGTCCAAGTAAACGGGGAGCGCGCCCATCTGTGCGTCAAGCAATTCACACGCCTGCTTCCATGCCAGATATTTGAGCAGGATGGTTTTCCCGGAGCCGGCTTCGCCTGCGATGTAAAACAGGCTTCCGTGCTGATTCAGCAGTTGTGACATGGGCACGCAAGACACTTCGGTTTCCCTTAGCCGACTGGGAACGTAGGTTGGATACCATGATCGCCCGGATTGAGGTTCCAATACTAGATCCAAGGATCGACTCACCTCGGACTCAAATGATTTTTTGATTAACTCAAGATAGGTCTTGTGATGAGAGCCGATGAGGGCGACATGGATGTCCCTGAAGTGCTTGTAAACGACATAGACAACGACCACGCAGAAGCTCTGGATGATTTGAGCTTGTTCCAATTTGTTGCGAATGGTAGCACGGTGACTTTCATCATTTTTTCGGACATACACACATGCGAGGTGCTTCAGGTAGTATGGCTGGCCAGTCCAGTCGATGCTCGGCAATGATAGCCATTTTGCGCGGGCGAATATTTCAAGTTGGCGATTGTCGCAGAGACCGAGACCGTCGCGCTTCAGTAGGAATCCCGCACCTTTACCCTTGGATTCTTGATAGATTCCGGGGCGAATCAAGGACAGCAGGAGTTGGAGGAATGGCTCATAATTCTTGGCTAATGCATCATCGAAAATACCTCCCTCAAACCATTTCGCCAGGCCCTGTTCCATCAGTCGGCCCACGGCCCCAATGTCTTTATCATCAGTTTGGTACCGGAGAACACGCAGCATCAGCCGCACGGAATCACCCATTTCGTTGTCGCTTATGCTGGGTATGGCGGTGCTGAATTCCCGTTGGATTTCCCGGATGATCTTGTCTGCGAGGTCTTTTGTATCCTCGCTTGAGCTGTTTGGTGATGGCATCTTCATGATGATCTATTAGGAGGTTTGCCGGGAGGCTCTGATTACTAGCGGGCTTGAACGGTTCGGCACCTGAATTGGTGGATAGGATTGTCTCGGTTTTGTGTTGCCCATACTCATCACCAGCCACGTGACAAGATTTCCCTGCTGCAGACCCGGTTCAGCACCGCCGTGCAGCTTTCCCAGTCGGCGTCCTCGACCTTGCTGTACTTGATGTCGAAGGGGTTTCGGACGGCGGCGGTGCGGTCGATGAGCTGGCGGGCGGCTTGCTCGTCATGGAGGGCCACCTGCACCCACACGTCTTCAAGGGTATCTGGGATTTGGCCGAAGAGCCCATGGATGGCCTCAAGGCGGTCGGCAAGGACTTGGTGGACGCGGTCCTCGACGGAGTCGCGGTAGCGAAGGTTGGCTATCCACACCTCGCTGCGCGCCTGCCCGATGCGCTGGATGCGTCCCTTGCGTTGCTCCAGTCGCGTGGGGTTCCACGGGAGGTCGATGTTGATGAGGGTCCCCAATCGCTGGAGATTGAGGCCCTCCGACGCCGCATCAGTTCCCAAGAGCAGCCGGAGGTCGCCGTTGCGAACACGCCCCTTGAGGGTGTCGCGGTCGCAACGCTGGAATCGTCCCGCACGCCAAAACCCCGAGCGGTTGCTGCCGGCGTAGAGGCCGATGTCCATCTGGGACAACTCAGGACGGCGCGCGAGCTCGTCACCCACCCATCGAACGGTGTCGTAGTACTGGGAGAAGAGGATGCAGCCGAGGTCGAGCCATGGGCGGGTGCCGGACGGATGGGTGCCGACGAGGTAATGGAGGATGGCCGCGAGCTTGGGGTCCTTGTTGCCGCCCTGCCGGAGCAAGTCCAGGCAGCGACGCAACGACGCCATCTCCGCGCCGGTGAAGTTCATCACGTCTGTGGCGGCCGATGGCGGCCGGCCGCCATGGCTTGGGTTTTCCTCCTCCTCGTCCTCCTCCTCGTCGGCGGCATCCGGAGACCCGGGCTCTTCGCCGAGGAGCTTGGCGAGGGTCCGACGCCCGGCCTCCATCGAGCTGCCGAGCCGCCGCAGGAGCAGCGTCTTGAAGAAGCCCGCGCTTCGGACGCGTTGCTGGAGGAGCTGGGAGAAGGCCTCGGCTTCCTGGTACGCCTCGCGAAGGTATCCACCGAGGACGAGGGCGCCTTCGTGATCCTCGCCAAAGAGCCGGACCGTGACCTTGGGCAGGAGATAGCTGCCCGTCAGCGGGTTGAGGGTCGTCTCGAGGTAGGCACGGGTGCGGCGGACGATGCAACGGAGCAAGGGATTGAACCGCTCGCCATACATGGGCAGGAGACCGTTGCGTAGCTGCACCCGCCGGATCGCCGGCGACAACGTCTCGATCGTTTCCGGGGCGAATTGCCATCGGTCGTCGTCGGCTTCCAATCCTCGTCGAATGCGGTCGAAGGCCGGGTCCTCATGCCGGGACGGCATCGGATCCCGCACGTACTGCCATCCTTCCCGGTCATCGTCGGATGGAACGGCGGCGGCGCCGGTGGCGATGTCGAGGCACTGGCTCGGGCGAAACCATGGGCTGGTCTGGGTCCATCCGCCGAGAACGGCGTCGTTCCCGTGCGAGAGGATGTGCAGAAGGTCCCATGCCTCAACGGGGTGAAGCTGAACGGGCGTGGCGGTGGCGAGCAGCATGCTCTGGGTGCGAGGACCCAATTCGCGCAGGAAAGCCATGAGGCGATTGGGTTCCGCCTTCTCGTTGACCTTGTCGGGGGTGGCATCGACGGGCGGGACGTTCCGGCGTCGGGCGCGATGGGCTTCGTCCACGATCACGCAGGTGTATCGCCGCGCGAGGAGCGCGTTCAACGCGTCCGAATGTCCACGCACGACGAGCCCTCGCGACACCAGCCCGATGCGGCGCGGGCATTTCCCGAGGGACCGCATGCCCTCGGAGGGATGTTCCATGTCGTTCTCGTCCACCCATGCGCGGCCGTTCCAACGGGCCGACGGGACCGCGAGGAGTTCCATCAACTCATCCTGCCATTGTTGGAGCAACGGCCTTGGAGCCAGGACAAGGATGGGGCCGCC
>CAIRNV010000108.1 GCA_903880005.1 uncultured Verrucomicrobiota bacterium
CGCGTCCGCAACGTCGAGGCCTTGCGCGCCAGCGAGGCGCGACGGCAACGGGCCGAGGCCGAGGCGGAGTGGCGGCGCCAACGGGAGGCGGTCGTCCGGGACATCCATGACGGCGTGGGCGGGCTGGTGAGCAATCTCAGGTCCACGCTGGGGGTCGTCGTGGCCACGCACGAGCCCGAGCGCAGGGCGCGCTTGCTCAACACCATGAACTCGCTGCTGGGCGAGACGGTCGTCGAGCTGCGCGGCCTGATGGACGCGATGGATGCGCACGTCGCCGACCTTGGGTCCGTGGCCGACGAGTTGAGGCGGTACGGATGTCTCGTGCTGGCCCCGCACGGGATCGAGTTCGAGGTGGTCGTCGCCGAGGACGAGGGGTGGCCGGAGGGCGCCGCGAGCTTGTTCGTGGCGGTCTTCCGGATCTTCAAGGAGGCGATGGCGAACGTGGTGAAGCATTCGCGTGCCACGCGGCTCGAGGTGGTCCTTGGGACGTCGGCGTCTGGCCTCCGCATGGTCATCCATGACAACGGGGTGGGCATGGGTCCGGAGCGCGGGAACGGCCGGGGCCATGGCAGCATGCGGATGCGGGTGGCCGAGCTGGGAGGAAGCCTCGACATCCAGCAGGCAAACGGCCTTCGCATCACCGTCGCCGTCCCATGGCCGCCCTCGGGCGGCGCGTCCCCGGGCATGGACCATGAACCCCATTCCAACGCATGAAGATCGCCCTTGTTGAAGACACCGCCGCCCTTCGCGACACCTTTGCGGACGTGCTCTCGGCCGTCCACGGCCATGAGCTGGTCTGCGCGTACCCGACGGCGGAGGAGGCGCGGAGGGACCTGCATCCGGGCAAGGTCGATCTCTTCGTCGTGGACCTCGACCTGCCTGGCGAGACCGGGGTGGAGTTCATCCGCTGGCTCCACGGGTCTGGCCACGGCATCCCCTCGGTCGTCTGGACCATCCATGAGGGACGCGACGTCGTGTACGCCGCGCTGAAGGCCGGCGCGGTGGGCTACCTGATCAAGTCCATCCAGCCTTTCGAGATGCAGGTGGCCTTGGATGAGATCCAGGCGGGCGGCGCACCCATGAGCCCCCGCATCGCGCGCCGGCTCTTGAATGACCTGATGGACACGACGACCCCCGTCCCACCCATCGAGTCCTTGACGACGAGGGAAAGGTCGATCCTCCGGGCTGTTGCCCGGGGCGAGAGCTACAAGCAAATCAGCGCTGCCTTCGGGATCAGCCCGAACACCGTCCACACCCACCTGAACAACATCTACCGGAAGCTGCATGTCATCGGCCGCGCCGAGGCCCTCGCCCGGGCCCAGGCGATGGGGCTGATCGTGCGCGCGTGAACCGGAAGCGGGACACGAAGCGGCCCCGGCGGCGGGGAGCCGGGCATTCCGGCGGGGCAAGGTCGAGCATGCGGACAACGGGTCGGGCCAACCACCCGCCTCCTGCGCCGTGCGAACAAGGCAAAAAGACCCTGTGGGACCCATCCAAGGCCTCCCCTCGCAGGTGTGGTTGGCATGGGCCGGTCCGGGTTGTAGGCCGGATGCCCTCACCCGGCGGAAACGTGGCGGAGCCGTCTCGGCTCTGGGTGGATCACGTCCAGCGGCAGGATGCCGCTGCCACCTTCCATGAAGGCCCAGTGAAAGTGGAAGAGGCTTCCATCCGCTTGCCCTGCATGGCCCTGCGGCAGGATGCCGGTGCCAGTCTGTCCCAGAAAGGCTTGGAGGGGCGGCATCCTTGCCGCCGCGTGAGGGCACGCGGCCTACAGCGTGAGCCAAGCCTTTGGCTTCACCTGAGGGTTTGACTGATCCCCACAACCCATGCCGTTTTCAGGTTGCAACGCCGCCATGCTGTCCCGGATGGCGTCGAGCAGACGGCGGAACGACTTCGCGGAAACGCTCCCCGGCCGCTCCTTGCCTGCTCACAAAATGCTCACTGCGGCCGGTTGAGGGCAGATGGCGGGGGCATCATACGATATCGGCGTGCGTGCTTCTCGCTCCCCGTTCCTTGGTGCGGTCGCCGTCCTTGCACCGATGCTTGCACGTTGGGCGAGGGCGGCGTGGGTGCTCGTCTTGCTTGCGAGCCTTGCCATCTCATCCCGCGTCTCCGCCCAGAACACGACGTCCGCCCAGCTCGATGGCGCGGGCCATTTCACGATCAGCAACCCATCGGCGCTGTCCGGGTCGATCACCCTCGAGGGTTGGGTCCGCCCAAGGAGCCATGCGGATTCGGCGCGTGTCGTGGACTACGGAACGGCCCAAAACAAGATCATGCTCTTGGCAAGCATCGGCACGACGGGGCGTCCGACGCTCTACATCGACTTCGGCGGGGCC
>CAIRNV010000109.1 GCA_903880005.1 uncultured Verrucomicrobiota bacterium
CAAGGTGGCGCTGAACAACGCGGTGGCGTCGTTCGACGACGCCAAGGACGTGACGCGCCTCATGCGCTCCGAGGAGGACTCGCTGGCGGAGACGCGCGCGGCGGTGGCCAAGCAGGAGATGGCCTACAACAACGCCCTCATTGACCTCTACGGCTCGCCCTACCCCGAGGACATCGGGCCCGGCAAGACCTACCCGCAGGGCTACGCGGGCCCAGACCTTTTGCACTACGCGTACGTGGACGTGCCGGAGTCGGACTTCGGGGGCGCCACCACGCCGGACGGGGACAACACCTTCGTCTTCGCCATCTCCAGCCTCGACGTGAGGATCCTCGACGCGCTCTCCAGCAGGCCCGGGGCGGTCGCCTCCGAACTCGACGCCCACTACGACCCGAACAAGACGTTCGAGTTCAAGCTCGACAAGCACGGGTTCTTCGAGAAGCCGGCGGCGTGGACGGGGCGGCGCGCCTCGCCCGGCCGCATCCAGCAGGCGGTGTCCGACGTCGTGAAGGCCCATGCCGAGCTCCTGCTCGCGGCGCGTGACCTCGGCTACGTCCGCAACGACCTGGAGAACTCCATCCGCAACTTCAAGGCCAGCGAGGGCGTCAAGGATGACATCCGCAACGCCAACCTCGGGCTCAACATCGCCGACGAGGTGCTCCTGTACGCCCAGGCCGCCGACAGCATCGTCAGCCAGATCGACGAGCTGACCGAGAAGACCATCGAGTCCACCGGCGACGTCGCCTCGGCGGCCCTCCCCGACAGCTTCATCGCGGGGCTCGCGGCGGGCGGCGACATCACCTCGGTGGGCGAGGCCGCCCTGAAGGCGGCCGGGTTCGCGGTGAAGTCGTCCCTGAAGGTGGGGGCCTTCGTGCGCTTCATCCTCCTGAAGGCCTTCGAGAGCGCCAACACGACGGCGCGCCGGTGGACGGAGTTCGCCATCTCCGACAAGGAGCGTGCCGAGGCCACCAAGGGCGCCTTGTATGACCTTCTCCACGACGTCTGGGGCCTCACCGACTTCCTCAATGGGATCAACATCAAGCTGCGTGAGTACGACGACGCCATGCTCGCCTACCGGCGCCTGCTGGCCGAGGGCGACCGCATCCTCGAGGAGCGCATGGTCGTCCGGCAGCGCTCGGCGCAGGTGATCCAAGGGTTCCGTACCCGCGACGCCGCCTTCCGGATTTTCCGGACCGAGAAGCTCGAGCGCTACAAGTCGATGTTCGACCTCGCGGCGCGGTACTCACTCTTGGCGGCCAACGCCTACGACTACGAGACCGGCCTGCTTGGGACGAAGCAGGGCAAGGACTTCAAGAAGCGCATCATCGACTCGCGCGCCCTCGGCGTCGTGCGCAACGGCGAGCCCATGTTCGCCGGGAGCAACACCGGGGACCCCGGCATCTCCAGCGTGCTGGCCGAGATGAAGGCGGACTGGGACGTCCTGCGCGGCAGGCTCGGCTTCAACAACCCCGACGCCTACGGCACCACCGCATCGCTGCGCACGGAGTTGCTGCGCATCCTGCCGACGTCGGACGGCGACGCGAACTGGCGCGACGCGCTGCAAGCCTCGCGGATGAACAACATCCTCGAGGACACGGACATCCGGCGGCATTGCATGCAGGTGGACAAGGGCGATGGCCTGCCGGTGCCGGGGATCGTGCTGCGGTTCAGCACCACGATCGCCGAGGGCTACAACCTCTTCGGGCGCGAGCTGGCCGGGGGCGACACCCAGTTCAACCCGGCCTCGTTCGCCACGAAGATCTTCGGCGTGGGCATCGCGTTCGTCGGGTACCGGGGCATGAAGGACCCCAGCGCCAACGGCGGGTCCTCCGGCTCCGGCTCGCCCTCGGACCCGCCGTCGTGGTTCCTGGACCCGCTCTCGTTGTCGTCCACCCCGTACGTGTACCTGGTCCCGGTGGGCGTCGATTCGATGCGCAGCCCGCCCCTCGGGGACACGTCGGCCATCCGGAGCTGGACGGTCGATGACGTCGCGATCCCGATGCCGTTCAACGTGGGCGGGTCGGACTTCTCGGACAAAAACCTGTGGCAGTCGTCCGACTCGCTGACCGAGCCGCTGTTCACGGTGCGCAAGCACCAGTCGTTCCGGCCGGTGTCGAACCCCGGGTTGTTCAGCCCCGCGCTGTACGGCTCGACCGGGACGTTGCTGCGCTCGCAGTTCACGAACAACCGGCTGGTGGGCCGCTCTGCATGGAACAGCCAATGGAAGCTGGTGATCCCCGGGCGGACGCTCCTGAACAACCCCAACGAGGGCCTCGACCGGTTCATGCAGACGGTCCGAGACATCCAGATCCACTTCGTCACCTACTCCTACTCGGGCAACTAGGCCTCACACCATGGACACCTCCCGAAGACCCCTCGCATCGTTGGCCTCGGCCGCCGCACTCGGCCTTGCCGTCGCCGCCGTCGCCTTCCCGCCCACGCCCCCGCACCGCGTGCGCGGCATGCTCCGCAACGAGATGGGCGACCCCCTCAACAACACCAACGCCGTCGTCCTCCTCGAAACCCTCAACGGGGTCCGCGTGAAGTCCGCCGTCGTCCCCAACCTCGGCCCCGGCCGCAACTACTCCGTGTCGGTCCCGATGGACGCGGGTGCGACGGCGGACAACTACAAGGCCACCGCGTTGCGTGCGGCGACGTCGTACCGGATGAAGGTCCAGATCGGGGCCGTGACCTACCTGCCGCTGGAGACGGCCATCAACACGGCGTCCCTCGGCGGGCCCACGCAGGTGACGCAGATGGACCTGACGTTGGGCGAGGACAGCGACGGCGACGGCATCCCCGACGCATGGGAGAGGGCGTTGCTGGCTTCGGTGGGCCGCAACGGGAACGTGCGGGACCTGCGCCCGGGCGACGACGACGACGGCGACGGGATCAGCAACCTGAACGAGTACCGGGCGGGGACGTACGCGTTCGACAAGGAGGACGGGTTTCGATTGGACGTGGTGGAGAAGGGCGCGGAGAAGCTGGCGATGACGTTCCTGGCGATCCCGGGGCGGCGGCATGC
>CAIRNV010000110.1 GCA_903880005.1 uncultured Verrucomicrobiota bacterium
ATTGCGCCGCAGATTCTTTCGCAAGACGAGGAGTGAGCGAGGCGCGGGCCAGCTCGCGGCCCGTAACGAGCGAAGGACGAAGCTCTTGCGAAAGAAGATCAAGCAAGCACGACCGATCCAACTGAATCGTTCCGGCTTAGGGCTCTCCGCCGCCCGACACGCCTCACGTCCCTCCCGTCAAGCGCACCCCGGCGGGTCGGCGATCCTTCCACGCGGGGAACTCGGCCCTCCATCGGGCGGCCTCCGTGATGTCGATGTCGAGGCCGAGCCAACGTTCCCCTTCGCCAAGGTCGGCACGCACGACGCCCGTGGGATCCACCACGAGGCTGCGCCCGGCGTAGGTGGCGTGGGGATCTGCCCCGGCGCGGTTGACGCCGACGACCCACGCCTGGTTCTCGATGGCCCGTGCGACCAGCAACGCGCGCCAGTGTCGGTCCCGACGGGCAGGCCAATTCGCCGCCACAACCATCAAGTCCGCCCCGAGGGCCGACGCCTCGCGGAAGACCTCCGGGAACCGCAGGTCATAGCAGAGGAACGGGGCAACCCGGCAGTCGTCGGCGTCGCAAACAACCACCCCGGAGCCGGGAGCGTAGATGGCGGGCTCGTTGGCCGGGGAAAACCCATGCAGCTTGGCGAATGCGAGCCATTCACGTCCCGAGGCATCATGGCCCACGATCCGGTTCATGGGCTTGCCCTCGACCTGGGAGGCGATGCCCCCAAGGACACGCCCGCCAAACTCCATCGCCCATCCACGCTGCGCCTCCGTCGCCAGGCGGGCCGCCTCGCCGCACGTTCGTGAGGGGTCCATGCTGAAGCCCGTGGCCCACATCTCCGGCAGGATCACCCACGACCCACGCCGGGGCCGAAGGGACCTCAACGCTTCCCCGACGCGCCGGATGTTGGCCTCGGGGTCCTCCCACGCGATGTCGAGCTGGCCAAGGACCACGTGCACGGGTCAGGACGCGGGGGTGGTGGATTCGTGGTTCGGGGCGAGGGCGCGCCCTTGCTCGGCCTTCACGCGGGACATCTCGACCTTGATGTAATGAAGGACGACGGGGGCGAGGATCATGCCGGGGACGCCCATGAGGCGCTCGCCGATGACGAGCCCGAGCAGGGTGAGCCACATGGGGTTCCGGATGCGGTCGCCGATGATCTTGGAGTTGAGGAAGTACTCGAGCTTGTGGATGACGACGAGGAACACGAGGGCCAACACGGCGGTCCTCTCCGAGAGCGTGAGCCCGATGCTGATGATCAGGGTGTTGGAAAGGAGGTTGCCCAGGATGGGGAGGAGGCCGAGGACAAAGGTGAGGACCACGACGACGCCCAAGTGCGGGTAGTGGTTCCAGGCGAGGAAGATGGTGGTGAGCGCGGTGTTGATCGCGGAAATGACGATCTGGGCGCCCATGACCGTGGCGAAGCTGTGGTAGAACGTCGTGAAGCGCTCGACGATGGCCTGGCCGGTGGCGGAGTACAGGTTGCCTTCCTCGGCCCCGGGGTGGCTCCCCAGATCCAGCTTGCGGGTCAGGAAGAGACTGATGGCCACGACAATGCCGATCAGCACGGACACGGCCTCGACGGCGGCGGCGCGGAGATACTTGGTGATGCCCGCGAGCTGGCTCATCTCGCCCAGTTGATCCTGCACCTTGGTGATGAGGACCTCCTTCAGGCCGACCATGTCCGTGAAGGGCAACTGAAGGCCCCGCGCCGTGGCGTAGTCGATGACGCGGGGGATGGATTCCTTGGCGATCTTGGGCAGCGCGACGACCGCCTGCCCCGCGAAGAACCACAGTCCGCTGACAACCCCCGACAACACGATCGCAAACATCACCAGACCGAGCCAGCGCTGGCCGAAGCTCAGTTGGTTGAGCGCGAAGAACGCGAACAGGACGGTGATGAGCGGCACCGTCATGTGCAGCACCGCGACCAAGGCCAGCAGGCCGAGGACAAACACGTAGGAAATGCGCGTGGCGCGGTTCATGCCTCATCCATCCTGCCCGTGGCCTGCGGCCTTGGCCACTAGCGAATCGCTTCCAGCAGGTGAGCCCGCAACGCCCCGATGGGCACGCGCTGCTGGCTGCCGTCGTCACGGCGCCGCACCGTCACCGTGTCCTTCAACTCCGGCGTCTCCCCCAGCGTGTCGAAGTCCACTGTCACGCAGTAGGGCGTCCCCGCCTCGTCCTGGCGCGCGTAGCGACGGCCAATGGCCCCGGCGTCGTCGTAGAAGGCCAGCATGGAACCGCGCAGCACCTCGAAGACCTCGCGAGCCTTCGCCACGAGTTCCGGCTTGTTCTTCAGCAGCGGGAACACGCCCACCTTCATGGGGGCCACGGACGGATGGAACCGCATCACCACCCGGGTCTCGCTGCGGCCCTTGTCGTCCGTGCTGGTGACCTCCGTGAACGCATGCGCCAGGAGCGCCAGGATCAGCCGGTCCACCCCGGCCGAGGGCTCGATCACGTGCGGGATGTACTGCCCCTTGGCGAGCCCGGCGGCGTCCTCCCGCGCCTCCTTCTCGGCCTCCGCCTCCGCCGCCCCCGCGCGAAGCAGGTACTTGCGCCGATGTTGGAAATACGACTCCGAGAGCCGTTGCTGGACCTCCGGGGCCAGCTTGCCCCACGCCGTGCGAAGCTCCTCGTCGAAGACGCCCTGGGCCTTCCCGGAGACGCGCTCGTGTTGGCTGAGGTCGAAGTCGCTACGGGCGGCGATGCCCTCGAGTTCCTGGGTTCCAAACGGGAACTTGTACAGCAAGTCCACCGTCGCCCGCGCGTAGTGCGCCAGCTCCTCCGGCTTCTGCCAGTACTCCTCCAACGAGGTCCTCGGAAGCCCGATGGACTCGTAGAAGCGGATCCGCTCCTCCACCCAGTACTGGTGCCACAACTGCCAGCCCCAGTCCGGGCGCGGCTCGCCCGGATGCCCCGCGGCCTCGGGCTTGGCCACCCGACCGCACAGCGCCTCCACGACCTCGTCGGGTTTGATGAAGAACTCCAGCTCCATCTGCTCGAACTCGCGCGAGCGGAAGGTGAAGTTGCGCGGCGTCACCTCGTTGCGGAACGCCTTGCCCATCTGCGCGATCCCAAACGGGACCTTCTGCCGCGACGTCTCCAGCACGTTCTTGAACTGCACGAAGATCGCCTGGGCCGTCTCCGGCCGCAGATACGCGACGTTGTCCTCGTCGGCCACGGGCCCGACGTAGGTCTTGAACATCAGGTTGAACGGGCGCGGCTCCGTCAGGAGCGAACCATTGTCCGGGTTGAAGCGCTGCGAATGCTCCACCTTCTCCGGCCGTTCGCCCTGCAGCTCAACCGGGCCGAGGCCGCGCGACTGGTAGAACTGGATGGCCAGCTTGCGCGCGCTCTCGGGGGGCTTGCCAGGCGGCAGCAACACCGCGTAGGGCTCCTCGCTCACCTTGCCTGAGGCCGGGTCCATCGCGCCTGTGTAATGATAGGCGGTGCCCGACTGCGGCTCGATCTGGTCCGCACGGAACCGCTTCCTCGTCAGGAGGCAGTCCGCCATGGGGTCACTGAACGTGTCCACGTGCCCCGACGCCCTCCAGATACGCGGGTGCATGATGATGGTGGCCTCGAGCCCGACGACATCCTCCCGCATCCGCGTCATCCGGTTCCACCACAGCTCCTTGACGTTGCGCTTGAGCTCGGCACCCAGTGGGCCGTAGTCCCAGAAGCCGTTGATGCCCCCATAAATCTCGGACGACGGGTACACGAACCCGCGCCGCTTGCAGAGGCTCACGATCTTCTCCATCAGCTCGTTGACTTTCGGCTCGGCCATAAGTTCCAAGCGTCGCGAAGCCCCGCGCCCAGTGTCAACGACGGCGGCAAAGGACCCGCCTCAGCCGGACCGTGCATCCCGAAGTTGTGGGTGGTCCCGAAGGCGTCGTGTGCGCCCAACCCTGGGAACGCGGCCGTCCCCGGCCGCCACTCCATGCCCCCGCCCGGACCCATCTCGGGTGCTCCCGGATGAAACTCCCCGACACCCCAACCCATCTTTCGTACATCCGGCCCCATCTCGGGTGGCCTAGGAAGAATCTCCCGGGCTCGCGAACAAAACTCCGGTGCACCCCAACTCATCTCGCGTGCACCCGAATCAATCTCGGACGCCCTCGGAAGAATCTCGGGGCTCCCGGATGAAACTCCCCGACACCCGGACAAATCTTTCGTGCACCCGGACAAATCTCGGGCGGCTCAGGAAGAATCTCTCGGGCTCGCGAACAAAACTCCGGTGCGCCCCAACTCATCTCGCGTGCACCCGAATCAATCCCGGGTGCCTCCGGGCAAAACCGGGGCGCGTCCGGACCCATCCCGAGATCGCCTGGATTCATCTCGCGCCCACTTCCATCCATCCCGGCCATCGCCGGGATGGCCCAGGACGCCCGTGGGGCGCTGGCGGGCGTTCAGGAGAAGTTTCCTGCCGGGCGGTTGTAACCGTTGGGAGGCCGTGTGGTAGGCGACCGTTGGAAAGGATTCACCATGGGAAAACAAAGGACATCCAACATCATCAACGAGGCCGAGGCGCGTGCGTCGGCCCTACGTTCCATCGAGAGCCAGCTCGACTTCGGCCCGAGCCTGTCGGTTCGGATCTACGTCGAGACCATCAACGAAGCCCGGGCGAAGCTGAGCAACCTCAACGACCTCACGGCGAGGCTCGACGTGGAGCGGGTCGGGTTCCGCGAGATCGAGGCCAAGGTTCAGGACCTCTCAAGCCGCATCCTGAAGGCCGTCCAGGCCCGGTTCGGGCCGGACAGCGACGAGTACAAGATGGCGGGCGGCACGCTGCGCAGCGAGCGCAAGCGCCCCACGCGTCGCGACAAGGAGGAAGGACGCACCCCCGACAAGGCGTAGCCTCCCAAGACACGACCGCCTCATGACCCGCCCCGGCCCGCGACTCGGCTCGCAGGCCGGGGCCTTCTTGGAGCCACCCAACACCAGCGATGGATCACGCATGACACGGGCTTGGAGTGAACTCCAACTCCCAAGTGTCCAAGCCGTAACGATTCAGTTGGATCAGTCGTGCTTGCTCGATCTGCTTGCGCAAATCCTTCGTCGTTTGCTCGTTACGGGTCTCGTTCCGGCCCGCGCCTCACTCACTCCTTGGCTTGCGCCAGCATCTGCTTCGCAATCACTTCCCTCCCAACGGAATCGTTACGGCTGAGCCGGCCAGGCTTCCTGTTGGAAGCCGGACACCACGGGGTGCCCGTGGCGGAATTGGATCCGGAGGAGCTAGAGACGGAGTTCGCTCATTCCTGACCGGTCTTCCTCAGAGGAA
>CAIRNV010000111.1 GCA_903880005.1 uncultured Verrucomicrobiota bacterium
AGTGATTGCGAAGCAGATGCTTGCGCAAGCCGAGGAGTGAGCGAGGCGCGGGCCGGTACGAGGCCCGTAACGAGCGAACGACGAAGGATTTGCGCAAGCAGATCGAGCAAGCACGACCGACCCAACTGAATCGTCCCGGCTTGGCCGGGACGATTCCGTTGGGTCGGTCGATGTCCGTATTGAGTTCTTCGATTCCCCGAACCGCCCGGCGCGGCGCAGGATGTGGCGTGAGGAATCCAGTGACCCTTTCTGAAGCAAGCCCCGCGCGGCGCAACGCGCGCCGGTGGCCGTGGTGTCTGTGGATCGCCTGCGCCGCCGTGTTCGCCGGCTGCCGGGCCTTGGGTTGGCGCGGCCCGTACCGGCCCAGCGAGGCCTTGCCGGCGCCGCCCATCATCGACTTGCACGCACATGTGGCAGGCATCGGTGCGGGCGGCTCCGGGTGTTTCGTCTCCCCCGAGATGGCCCGCTCATGGAAGTTCGGCATCTACCTGTCCGCCTTCGGCACCACCCGAGGGGAACTGGAGGCCATGGGTGACGACATCCTCATCGACCGCGTCGCCGCGCAAGTCCGCGGCGCGAGCAACGTCCATGCCGCCGTCGTCCTTGCCCTCGATGGATGGGTGAATCAAGACGGCGAACTGGACCCGTCACGGACCCAGGTCCATGTGCCGAACGACTTCGTGGCCCGGGGCGTTGCCCGGCATCCATGCCTCCGGTTTGGCGCATCCATCCACCCGCGTCGCAAGGATGCCCTCGCGCGCCTCGACGCCGCCGTCGCGCAAGGTGCCGTGCTCGTGAAGTGGATCCCGTCCATCATGGACATCGACCCCGCCGACCCGGCCTACGGGCCGTTTTACCGGCGGATGGCGGAGCTGGGAATCCCGTTGCTGTCGCACGCGGGCAAGGAGCGCAGCTTTGCGTGGGCGCGGGATGAACTGGCGGACCCGGAACGACTGCGGCTGCCCTTGTCGCTCGGCGTCACCGTCATCGCGGGCCACGTCGCGGCCGGAGGCGAGAACGGGGGCCAACGGGACTTCGACCGGTTGGTCGGGCTGATGCGCGAGCATCCACGGCTGTTGGCCGACATCTCGGCGTTGACCCAGGCGAATCGGCTGGGTCGCCTCCGCGAGGCCCTGTCCGAGCCCGCGTTGGAAGGACGACTGCTCTACGGATCCGACTTCCCGCTCATGAACACCGCGCTGGTGTCGCCGTGGTATTTCCCGGACCGGTTGACACGCGAGCAGATGCGGGAGATTGGGGCGATCACGAATGCCTGGGACCGCGACGTGGCGCTGAAGCGGCACCTGGGGGTCCCCGCCGCGATCTTTGCACGGACCGCCGAGGTCTTGGACCGCCGCGGCCAGGCGGGCAAGAACGGTGCTTGGAGGTAGGCTGACCCAGGCCCTCCGTTGAAGCTCGAATGCAGGCCCCGCACCCTCACGCGGCGGCCACGAGGCCGCACCTCCGTGCGCCGGGTGAGGGCCCCCGGCCTACCATTCCGTCCGGCCCATTCCCCGGCTTGGGCCAAGACGCCAACCCGGGTATTCTGAACCCATGGAAGGAAATCACGGCAAGGACGCGTCGGGCGAGGTGTTGCAAGGCGAGGGTGCGTTGCCCGGGCCGTTCGTTGGCACGCTGTTCGCCGCATGCCTTGGTGGAATGGTGCCGGGCGTGTACATGACCTTGGTGGCCGCGCCCGGCCTGCAAGGATCACCCCTCCATGGCCTTTTGCTGCCGTGGACCATGCTCCCGTTCCTGTTGGCCGTTTCCGCCGCCTGGCTTTCGCGGCGACTGCCGGAGGCCAGTCCCCTGCGATGGCATGTCGTGGGGGTCGCCGTCGCCGGCTCGTGCGCCTACACGTACTTCGTCATGTTCCACCCCCGGGGGGTGAAGAACATCCAGGCGTTCCTATACATCCCCCTCTGGCAATGGCTCTTGATGGCGCGGTCGATGTTGCGGGCGGTGATGGCATGGCGCCGGTCCCTGACCCCGCCGCCGCCCTGATCCCGGCTGCGGCCTCTCCGCTCAGAGCCGAGCCAACGCGGCATCCATGATGCCGATCAGCGCCCCGATGGTCTCCGGCGTCTCGTCGCCCATGTTCGACACGCGGAATGTCAGGCCCTTGAGCTTGCCATAGCCGCCGTCGATGAGGACGCCGGCCTCCTTCACGACCTTCTGGAACTTGGCGACGTCGATCGTGCGGCCGCCGGCGCGGGCCCCGTTGTTGACGCACACGAGCGTACGGGATTCGTAGCCGGGCTCGGGGAAGAGCGTGAACCCGTGGTTCAACGCCCATGCCCGGAGCATGTCATTGGTGCGCGCATGGCGTGCATAACGAGCCGCAAGGCCCTCGGCCTTGAACTCCGCAAGCTTGCTGGCCAGCGCGTACACGTGCGCGATCGACGGCGTGCTGGGGGTCATGTTCTCCCGCGCGTTCTTCTCAAACTCCACGAAGTCAAAGTAATAGCCGCGATCCGCCACCTTCGCGGCCTTGGCCAGCGCGGCGGGCGACGCGACAAAGACGGCAAGGCCCGGCGGTAGCGCGAACGCCTTCTGCGTGCCCGCCAGGAGGACGTCGATGCCCAGGCCGTCGAACGCGATGGGAACCGCCGTCATGGAACTTACCGCATCCACGATGAAGGTGACGTCGGGGTACTTGGACTTCAGCGCCGCAATCTCGGCGAGCGGGCTCATCACGCCGCAGCTCGTCTCGTTGTGAATCAGCGTGAGGGCGTCAAAACGGCCGGTGGCCAGCGCGGCGTCCACCTGCTCCGGCCGGATGGGGGAACCCCACGGGACTTGCAACGGCTCCGCCTCCTTGCCGCAGCGGCGCGAGACGTCGAGCCACTTGTCGGAAAACGCCCCGCACATGCAGTTCAGGACCCGCCGGGTGACGAGGTTGCGGATCGCCCCCTCCATCACGCCCCAGGCGCTGGACGTGGAGAGATAGACCAACTGGCGCGTGGCCAGCAATGACTGCAGCTCCGGCTGGACCTCCGCGTAGAGGTCTTTGAAGCCCTGCCCACGATGCCCGATCATCGGGCGACAGAAGGCCTCGAAGGTCCGGGCGCTCACCTCGACGGGTCCCGGAATGTGCAGCTTGATGTGTCCCATAAGTAACGAGGGACGTGACGCTTCCAAAACCAGCACGTCCGGGCAAGCCCACGCATGGGCGACGTCCGCCAGAGGGCGCATCCCGAAGTTGTTGGCGGTCCCGAAGACATCGTGTGCGCTCAACCCTGGGAGCGCGGCCGCCCCCGGCCGCCACCCCATGCTCCCGCCCGGCCCGGCTCACCTCGCCTGCGCGACGAGTTGGCGGCGTCGCCACCATTGGTTCGCCTGGTCCAGCAACACGGCCGCCACCACCACGAGCCCAATGATGATCTGGGAGTAGTTCTGGTCGATCCCCACGATGACGATGCCGCTGGTGATCATCTGGATCACCAACGCCCCCAACGCCGCCCCCAGCGCGGAGCCGCGCCCGCCCGAGAGCGAAGCCCCCCCGACGACGGCGGACGCGATGACATGAAGCTCGTAGCCTTGGCCGTCGTTCGAGGACGCCGCGCCGTAGTACCCAAGCTGGACCATCGCCGCCAGGGACGCAGCCAACCCCGACGCCATGAACACCAAGACCTTCACGCGGCCGGTCCGGATCCCGCTGAACCGGCTCGCCAACTCGTTGCCTCCCACGGCGTACACGTGCCGGCCCGGCACCGTTCGCGACAGGAACACCCCCGCGACGGCCGTGACCACGATGGTGATGAGCAGGGGTGTCAGCGTGAGCCCTCCCCATGCTTGCCAGCCCACGACACGACGAAGCAGCTCCGGGAACGACCCGATGCTCTGGCCTTGGGTCGCCACGAACGCGATGCCCCGGTAGATCGCCATCGTCCCGAGGGTGATGATGAATGGATGAACACCCAGGCCCGTAACCATCACGCCGTTGGCCAGGCCGCACCCCATGCCCACCGCCATGCAGGTCCCCACGGCCAGCCACGTCCCCCCCACCCCCGCACCCGCCGCCGATCCCTCCGGCCCGTAATGCCGCAGCAACATCGCCGTCAACACGCTGCAAAGGGCGTAGATGGACCCGATCGAAAGGTCGATCTGCCCGGCCACGATCACGAACGTCATCCCGACCGCCATGATGGCGAAGAACGAGGTGTCCTTCGCGAGCTGCGCGAGGTTCTGTGCATTGAGGAACTTGTTCACCCGCTCCGTCGCGGGCACCTCCTCGCCCGTAGCGCTCGTCGTGCGCGCACGCTGGCGCGTCCCGTCGGGCAGCGTCTCAAACTTGGGCCGCTCGACGGATCCGCCCGCGACGGACAGGAGCAGCCCGAGGACGAACACCACGAGGAGAAGTCCGGCCTCGGCCAGCCTTCGGGGCGACGGGCGACGTGCGGCAATGGTGGGGGACGACATGGCCGCGCAGGCTATCGGGTGGACGGGTCGCGTGTCCAATGGCTCGGCAAGACCGGCGCCGCCCGGCCGCGATGGCCGCGGGTTGCCCGAACGAACGGCGTGGGGAACGATGGCCGCCATGGAGGCCCTGTTGTTCGACATTGATGGAACGCTGATTCGCACGGGAGGAGCGGGCATTCGGGCGTTCGCGATGGCGGCGGAACAGGTTCATGGATTGCCGGGAGGGACGGCGCACATGGTGTTCCACGGCCGCACGGATACGTCTCTGGTCCGCGAGTTCCTGCGGCATCATGGGCTGCCGGAGACCCCCGGGGACATGGAGCGCTTCCTGGACGCGTACCTGGCGCTGCTGGGACAATTGCTCGCCGAGCACGCGGGCGAGGCGTGCCCGTCCGTGTGGTCCTTCATCGAGGCCTGCCGGGCCCTCGAGCGGCCCCCCTTGCTGGGCTTGCTCACGGGCAACGTGCGGCGCGGCGCCGAGCTGAAGCTGCGCGCGCATGGGTTGTGGGACGTCTTCGAGACCGGGGGCTACGGCGATGACCACGAGGACCGCGACAGGGTGGCGGCGGCCGCCTTGGAAAGGGTGATCGAGCGGCTCGGGCACCCGGTCCGACCACACGACGTCGTCGTGGTGGGCGACACGCCAAAGGACATCCAATGCGCGCGTGCCATCGGGGCCCGCGTGCTGGCGGTGGCGACGGGGGCTTTTGGCGTCGAGGAGCTGAGGACGTTCCAGCCGGATTGGGTGGTGGATGACCTGGGGCGCATCCCGCCCGGGATCCTGCGCAACCCGTGACGTTCCAACGATGTCGAGGCAGGAATTCGTGTGACGACGGGCTTTTTGTTTGACCCTTCGACGGGCTTTCCATAAACCACGGCGCAAGCTCAGCCGGTTAACCTCCCTTGGCCTGCGTTTCATGACGGTTCTCGTCGTTGTCTCGCCAGGTCGTCGCCGGTCGGTTGGGAACGAGCGCGTATGCTTAAGTCGAAGTCATTTCTCAGCATCGATTTCGGGGCGGGCAGCCTCAAGGTGGCCGAGTTCGAGCCCACCGAGGGTGGCGGCATCCGTCTCGTGCGCTTCGGCGTTCGGGCCCTCGGCTTGGCCGGTGCGCAGGAGGCGGCTCGCGAGGCCATCGTCAAAAAGGCCCTCGGCGAGGTGCTGGCGGAGGGCGGATTCGCATCCAAGCAGACCAACCTTTGCCCACCGGGCTTCCAGGTCTTCACCAAGTTCGCCAAGGTTCCCCAAGTGGACTCGGCGAAGGTCTCCCAGATCGTCGAATACGAGGCCCGGCAACACTTCCCGTTCCCCGCCGCCGAGGCGTCGTGGGACTTCCACTTGGTCGGTCCCTCCGGGGCCGCCGAGCAAGAGGCACTCCTCGCCGCCATCAAGTCCGATGCCATCGAGAAGCTCTTCGCCATGGGCGAGGCCAGTGGCCTCAAGATGGACGTCGTCGATGCACCCATGGCCGCCCTGTGCAACGCGTTTCGCTTCAACTACGGCGATCAAGACGGTTGCAACCTCCTCATCGACATCGGTGCCAAGAGCAGCAACGTGCTCTTGCTTGAGGGTTCCCGCATCTACGCCCGCAATGTCCCCATCGGCTCCAACTCCATCACCCAGGAGTTCGCGGCGGAGTCCAAGGTCCCTCCGGCCGAGGCCGAGAAGATCAAGATCGCCGACGGCTTCGTGAGCCTCGGCGGCGCGTATGAGGAACCAGACAATCCCCGCATCGCCGCCGTCTCCAAGGTGGCGCGCAACGTCCTCACGCGCTTGCACTTGCAGGTCAACCAAACCGTGCAGTTCTACCGCACCCAGCAGGGCGGCGGCGCCCCGGTCCGGGTGTTCCTCTCCGGTGGCGGAGCCATGCTGCCCTACTCGGCCGAGTTCTTCGCCGAGAAGCTCAACCTGCCCGTCGATGTCTTCAATCCGTTCCGCAACAGCTCGATCGAGATCGATCCCTCCGTCGATGTGGCGGCCCTTGAGAAGGTCGCCCAATCCTTCGGCGAGGTCGTCGGCCTCGCGTTGCGCAACGTGGCCCAGTGCCCGGTTGAGCTGAACCTGATGCCGCGGTCAGCCCGGGCCCGCCAGGAGTTCAACGGCAAGAAGCCTTACTTGCTGGCCGCCGCCTACGCCATGGTCGCCGGGGTCTTCGCCTACGGCTGGTTCAATGAACGCGTCGAGGGTGCCCGCCGCGCCGGCATCGAGGAGATTGCCAAGCAGGTCCAGCCCCTCAGCCAAAAGGCCGAGCGCCTCCAACGCGAGGAAGCCGCCCTCAAGCAGGCCCAAGACGAGACGGGCCAATGGGTGGGTTGGCTGGAGGAACGCACCTACTGGGCCGACGTCCTCGGTGAATTCCGCCGAATCCTGGTGTCCTCCGAGGAGGCCCAGCGCCAAAAGCTGAATTCGGCCCCCGGCACCGTGGGCGTGTGGATCGATACCTTGATCACCACGGAACCGACGCAACCTGCCGCCCAACAGGCGCAGGAGGAGACGGCCTCGACGCCGTCCCTTTACAAAATGGATCCCGCGCTCCTCAAGCGATACGGCCTCCTCCCGCGCACGGGCACCGGTGGCGAGGGCGGCGAGGGCGGCGGTGGAGCCGGCGACGGCGACGGCGCCGCGAAGAAGCCCAAGACTTCCAATTCCACCAACGAGATCGCGACCGTTTCCCTAACCTTCCGCGCGGTCAACCTCTCCAAGGTCAAGACCGGCGCCAACAACGAGCTCGTCTTCGAGGTTCAAAACCAATTGAAGGCCAGCCCCCTTTTCGATGCCGAGGGCACCCGGTTTGACGGCAACCTTAATGAGGAGGAAACCACGTTCTCCTTCCCCATCAAGGTGAAGCTCAAGCGCCCCATCAAGCTCCTCTGATATGCCTTGGATCAAGCGCAACCTCCCCTTCGTCGTCGGCCTTGCCGTCGCCATCGCCCTGCTCGGCGGCGGCATCTTCTACATGCTCGGCAAGGTCAGCGCCGCGAACGCCGCCCGTGAGGAACTCGCGTCCGAGAATGCCAAGCTCACCGAGCTGGTGGATCGCAAGCCCGCCGCCCCCAACGACGAGAACATCCGGTCGGCCGAGGGCCACCAAAAACAGCTCAAGGACTTCAAGGCCACCTTGCGGCCCCTCTTCAAGTCCACGCCCCTCCCCGAAAACCTCGACGACGCCGCCTTCAAAAACCTCCTCGATCGCACCGTCGATTCCCTCGAACGCCTCGCCGACCGCAACGGCGTCAAGCTACCCAAGCCCGCCGACGGCAAGTTCGCCTTCACCTTCGAGGGACAAAAGAAGCAGCTCGAGTTCACTTCCAAGACCCTCCCGCTCCTCACCGTCCAGCTCCTCGATGTCCAAGACATCTGCCACGTGCTCTTCAACGCCAAGGTGCATGCCCTCGAGGGAATCCGCCGCGTCAGCGTGGGCACCAACGACGTGAATCCCCCGTCGAATTACCTCACCAAGAAGCAGTCCACGAACTCCATCACCGGGGCTTCCGTCCATCCCTACGAAGTCATCTTCCACTGCTTTAGCTCCGAGCTCGGGTCCGTTCTCTCGGGACTCGTCAATGCCGATCCCGTTCTCATCGTCAAATCCATCAACGTCGAACGTGGCTCCACCGACGGCTCCTCATCGGCCAGCGCCGCGGTTCCGGCCATGGGCATGAATCCGTCGTTGGCGTCGCGCTACGGAATGCCCCCCGGCATGGCCTCCCGCTATGGCATGGGGCCCGCCGCCGCGGCCGTCGGTCCCAAGCCAGGTGAGGCTCCCCTCGATGACAAGCCCATCCGTGTCACCCTCAACATCGACGTGCTCAAGCTCCCCCCGGAACCCGTCGCCAAGCCTGGCCCGGCCAAGCCGGCCAAGAAGGGCTGATCCCGCACCACGCATCGCCGCCCTTCCTCATCGTCCATACCCCATCCAAACCCGACCATGGACTTCATCAAGAAACACTACGAGAAGGTCATCCTGAGCGTCGTGTTGCTGGCCGTCGCCGTCGTAGTGTTCCTGCTGACCGTGGAGGTCACCGCCGTCAAGGACGAGCTGGCCGAGCAACTCGCCCAGAAGACCGTCAAAAAGGGGGCCGCCATCCCCGCCCTCGATCTTTCGACCCAAAAGCTGGTCGTCGCCCGCTCGTCCCAACCCCTCAAGGTCGTCCTGGATGGCCCCCACAACACCTTCAACCCGGGCACTTGGGAAAAGGCAGGCGATGTCCTCCGACGCAAGCAAGGCAAGGCCGGGTTGGCCGGCTTGTCCATCACGCGCATCATCCCCCTCAACCTCGTCGTTACCTATCGTGGTCCCGTCGGCGTTGCTGAAAACCCGCGCTATCAATTCGCCGTCGCCCGCGAATTCGAAAAGGCACCCGCCAAGCGCCAGCCCGTCATCACCTCCCTCAATGTGGGTTCCAAGGACAACGTCCTGAGCCTCGTCGAGGCCCGTGGCCCCAAGGAGGATCCCACCGAGCTCGTCTGCGAGCTCGTCGAAACCCGCGAGCGGTTCCTCCTGTCTCGCACCAAGGATTTCCGAAAACCCTTCGGCTATGCGGCCGACCTGAGGGGTGACGGACGCGACTACCTCGCTCGGCGCGTCGATGACGTGCTCCAGCTTGGCGGCACCACCTACAAGGTTGTTGCCATCGCGAAAGACGAACTTGTAGTCTCGGCCCCGAACCAAGTGCGCACCCGGTTCCCTGTCGTTGCCTCGCAATAGCGTCCCTCCAGCATCATTGTATTCGATCCCCGACCTGATCCGTTTCCTTCTCCAAGTCTTTCAGTCTCAAAAGTAAACATCCCCATGACCAACGCGTCTCGTCTTCTCAGCGTCGTCCTCGTGTGCGCCTCCGCCAACGGGTTGTTGAGCCAATCCCCCACGCAAGTGGCCGAGGAAGTCGCCATCAAGCGCCAGGAAAAGACCATCCTCCTTCGCAAGAGCCTCGAGACCGCCCAGCGCCTCGAGAAGGAAAAGGACCTGCCCGGTGCCGCCCGCGTCTATGAGCAGGCGTGGACGCTCGTCGAGGAACTCGGCACCTCCGCCGAGGCCGAACGTAAGCAGGCCACCACAGGTTTCTCCTCCCTGTACCTCCGCCTCGCCAACGACTCCATCAAGGCCGGCGAATTCAAGGAGGCCGACGGCCGCCTCAAGCGCGTCCTCGCCGTCGATCCCAACAACTCCCTCGCCAAGCAGCTCAAGCGCGACAACGACAAGCGCCTCGAGGAACTCAAGGGCCGCTCGCCTTCCGATGCCGCCTTGGCCGTCGTCCCCGACCGCCAGAAGGAACTCCTCGACGCCAGCGTCCACGAGCATAACGGCCAGCTCTACTTCGAGCTCGGCAAGTTTGAGGAGGCCACGGCTGAGCTCCACGCCGCGATGAAGATCAACCCCGAAAGCCGGGCCGCCCACCACTACCTCGCCCTCATCGACGAGCGCAAGTACGCCCAGGGCGCGCGCCGTCGCGAGCTCACCGCCAAGGACCGCATCGTCGAGGTCGAATACGGCTGGGAAACCCCCGTCTCCAAGCTCCCAGAGGCCAACCCCTTCGCCCGCACCAACACCATCTACACCGGGCGCGGTCGCCAGATGATCGCGCACAAGCTCGATCGCATCCGGCTCAACGAGCTCAAGATCGAGGGCCTTCCCTTGGGCGAGGTCGTCAAGAATCTCGAGGAGCAAGCACGCCTCCGTGACCCGGAGCGCAAGGGCCTCAACTTCATCATTTCGTCCTCCGTGGACGTCCCACAGCAGGCTCAACAAACCCCGCAGGTCGATGCACAGGGAAACCCCATCCCCGCGCCTCCTGTCGAGCCCGTGGACGTCTCGCAGATCAACGTTCGCTTGATGCCTGGCCTCCGCGACGTTCGCCTGGCCGACGCGCTGGACGCCATCACCAAGGTCGCTGACCGGCCCATCAAGTACTCCATTGAGGACTACGCCATCGTCTTTACCCAACGCGCTCCCCAGGCGGATCTCCTCTTCACCCGACGTTTTCGGGTGAATCCCAATACCTTCTATCAGGGCCTTGAATCCGTCATTGGCTTGCCCCTCCCCATCGACGGTGGTGCGGGCGGTGGCGGCGGTGGTGGCGGTGGCGGTGGCGGTGGCATGGGCGGCGGCGGCATGGGCGGGGGCATGGGCGGTGGCATGATGGGCGGCGGCCTGTTCACCATTCCCTACGTTGAGGTCACCATGGGCGGCGGCATGGGCGGCGGCATGATGGGCGGCGGCATGGGCGGCGGCATGGGCGGCGGCATGGGCGGCGGCATGGGCGGCGGCATGGGCGGCGGCATGGGCGGCGGCATGGGTGGCGGCATGGGCGGCATGGGAGGTGGCATGGGCGGCGGAAGCGTCGGCTTCGGCCCCGGCATCGGCGGTGTCACGCGCACCCAATACATGGTCAGCATCCAAGACATCGTTCGGCAGTTCTTCATCGCCTGCGGCGTCCAATTCCCCATGAGTCCCCTCATGATGATGGGCGGCATGGGCGGCGGCATGATGGGTGGCATGGGTGGCGGCATGGGCGGAATGGGGATGGGTGGCATGGGCATGGGCGGCATGGGCATGGGCGGCATGGGTGGTGCCGGCATGCTGGGTGCCAACGGCCAACCCCTCCAGACGCCCGATGCCAAGGCGCTCTTCTTCAATGACCGCACCGGCATCTTGTTTGTCCGGGCCACGTTGACCGACCTCGATATCATCGAGCAGGCCATCCAAGTCCTAAACGTCGCGCCTCCCCAGGTGCAGATCGAATCCAAGTTCTCCGAGATCACCCAAACGGATGGCAAGGCCATCGGCTTCGACTGGTTCCTCGGAAACTTCATGATGCGCAACGGCGGCCTCGGCCTGTCCGGTGGCACCGCCCCCTCCTTCAATGGCGGCCGCTCCTCGACGGGCAATCCCGAGGGAACCTTCCCGGGATCCGACATTGCCGGAACTTCCGTCCCGGTGGGCAACAGTGACGGAAGGATCACAACGGGCCTCCGAAACGTCGATGGCAACCAGTCCGCCATCCCCACGCTCGCCACCTTCAGCGGCATCCTCACCGACCCGCAATTTCGGTTGGTCATCCGGGCCATGGAACAACGTGACGGCGTTGATCTTTTGTCCGCACCGAAGGTCACGACCCTTTCCGGTCGCCAAGCCCAAATCAAGGTGTCGGACGTGCGCCGCGTTGTGCTCGGGCTCAACAGCAACGGCGGTGGCAATGGCGGCGGTGCAGGCGGTGCAGGGGGCATTGTCCAACCAGGCGGTGGCGCTGGCTTCAACCCCATCGTCCAGCCCACCGTCGGCTTCGACTACTTCACCCAGCCGCTGCCCTTCGGCCCGACGCTGGACGTCATCCCTTATGTCGATGCCGACGACGTCTCCATCCAGATGTCCATCATCCCGGCCTATGCCGAGTTCATTGGCTATGACGATCCGGGTGACTTCGTCCCGGTCCAAACCGGTGCCAACGTCGCCCCGGTCCGCGCCCGGCTCCCGCTCCCGCGCTTCCGCATTCGCCAAGTCACCACCTCCACCATCGTGTGGGATGGCCAGACCGTGGTCTTGGGTGGCTTGATCGCCGAGGACGTCAAGAAGACGCGCGACAAGATCCCCGTGCTGGGCGACTTCCCCGTGCTGGGCCGGTTCTTCCGCAGCGAGGCATCCAACAATGCCAAGAAGAACCTCGTGATCTTTGTCACGCCCACGATCATCGACCCCGGTGGCAAGCGCGTTCATACCCCGGATAACTTGCCGTTCGATCCCAACTCGATCCCGGTGCAGTCGGCTGCCAAGTAATTGGATTGGCCCGGAAATCGCTCCATCGGCATCCACAACAGGTCAGCGCCTATGCCTCACTCGCAGAACACCCATGCGAAGGCGAACGCCCGCCGTGCCCTCTCCAGGGCGGCAGTGGCCATCGCCCTCGCCGGACTCGGCGCCTCGGCCCAGGCCGAGGTTTCCCGACAAGGAACCGAATTCGTCCTCGCTCGCATGAGCGGTGACCAAATTCGCCCGACCATCGCCCTCGGATCAAACGGGGGAGTGATGGCTTGGGAGGACAACGCCACCGACGGCGACGGCCAGGGCGTTTCCGCGCGATTGCTGACCGCCACGGGATCCGTTCGCGGCGAGCGCTTCCGGATCAATGAGGCGGGCGAGGGCGACCAAGCCAACCCCCAAGTCGTCACCATGCCGGACGGTGCCTCGCTCTTCGTGTGGCAGACCGGCAAGCCCGGCTTCCAAAAGGTGGGATATCGCATCCTGAACCCCAACGGCACCTTCAGGACTCCGGAAAGGCAGATCTCGCCCGTGGGCTCCACGGACAACCGGAGCCCGGTCGCCTGCGTGTTGGCCAATGGCGACGCCGTCCTCGCTTGGACCTCCCAAGGCCTCGACGGCGACATGGCCGGTGTCGCGCTCCAGAGGATTGATCGCAACGGGAACCCCTTGGGAACCGTCCTCCTCGGCAACGAGTACACCGCCGGCAACCAACGGTCGCCTGTCGTAACGGCTACACCCAGCGGGTTTGCCGTCGCATGGGTCTCCGAGTTGCAAACGGGTGCCGAACGATCCGACATCTACTTCCGACGCTATCAAAACGATGGCACACCGGTCGGATCCATCGCCCGGGCCAACGTGGGCGTGGAGCCCGCCTCCATGCCGGCCATCACGACCGTGGGCACGGAAACCTGGATTGCGTGGTCCCGCATTCAGGATCCCGAGGCTCCCTTGGCCATGCTCACCGCCAAGGATCGGCCTCGCTGGGCCACCTTCTTCCGCCGCTTCGATTCCCAGGGCACCCCCTTGGGCAACGAGACCCGGCTCTCGGATCAAGGCAAGGGCGACCAAACCAACGTTCGCTTCGCCGTCTCCCAAAGCGATGTCATGGCCGTTTGGTCATCGACTCAAATGGATGGATCCGGCCCGGGCGTTGGCGCCCGCATGATGACCAAGCAGGGCCTTCCTCAAGGTTCGTCCTTCGTCGTCAACAGCATCACGGCCGAGGAACAGCTTCACCCCACGGTCACCGTGGGCCCCGACGGCACCTTTGTGTCGGCTTGGACCGACTGGCGCGGCATTGATGATGGCATGGAGATCGCAGTCCAGCGGTTCGCGGCCGTGGCACAACCCCTGGCCGCCCTCCCGGCCCCGATCGTCTCGGGTCTGTCGTCCTGGCAAGTCAAGGCCACTTGGGCTCCCGTCCAAGGCATCGCCATCGCACGCTATGAGGTTGCCTTGGATGACTCCCAGGTCTTCCAAACGACCCAGCCCTTCTGGGAATCCCCCGACGTCCTTCCCTCCACCACCCACAAGGTTCAGGTCGCCTACGTGCTTCCAGACGGTCGTCGTTCCGAGTGGTCCGCCGTCGGCGAGGGCAAATCCTGGGGCAAGGATGCCAACAACGACGGACTGCCTGACGACTGGCAATCCACCCATTTTGGGACGCAGGCGCTGGCATGGCCCAAGCCGAACGTCGATTCCGATGGTGACGGCGTGAGCGATCGCAACGAGTTCCTTGGCGGCACGAACCCCAAGGATGCGTCCGACAACCTTGCCGTGGCCATCCGTTCCACGGAGCAGGGCACCTTGCTCACCTGGAAGACCAAGGTGGGCGGCATCTACCAAGTCCAAGCCTCCCAGGACCTGAATGCCTGGACGGACGTCGGCGGATATAGATTTGCGCCAACCGACGGGGATTCACTCGTGGCCCCCGGCATCTCCGCCAACAGCTACTTCCGCGTCAACCGCATCCGCTGACCATGAAATTCCTTTCCAAGAAACTTGCAGCGGTCGCATTGGCGGCCTTCATGCCGACGGCATCGCAGGCCTTCACGTTGGTAGGCCCCACCGCCCCATGGATGACGGCCGACCTAGGCTATTTGCAGGCTGGTGACATCGGCGGGCCCGTGACGCCAGGCGAGCAATACCGGGTGAACCAACCCGTGCTGGTCTATGGCTTCGACCAAACCTTTGTCGAGTTCTTCGGGCAGCCCGGGATCCAGGCGGTCGAGGCCGCCATGCAGATCCTTAACGATTTGCCGCCCGCCTCCGAGCTGAACCCCTCCGACTATCCCGTCACCACCGCCCGGATCAATCACACGGCCCGTCGCCTCAGGCTTTGGGATCTCAAGTCCACGGTCTTGGCGGAGGTGGTGGCGCAGTTGGGCCTCAGCAGTCCAGAGCGCTACACCTGGACCCTTCGCAAGGTGAACCGGCCCAACGACGTCGTTCGCAACTTCCTGACCCTGCGCCGGAACTACGACCCCTTCACCATCCTCCCCAGCTCCTTCGTCAACGAGACCCTTTACACCTACCGGATCGGACTGATCGGCGACGATGAGTGGGATGCCACGGAGATCTCCCTCGATCCGAACGAGCCCAACATGTCCGTCGCGGGATACGCGGCCTCTGGGGGGCTCGTGGATGACCGCGTCGCCCGGATCATGAATTCCCGGGGAGTTTTTCTTACCGGCCTGACCCGGGATGATGTCGGAGGGCTTCGTTTTCTGTATCACCCGGGAACGGTTGCCGTCGAGACCCTGCCCACCGGTGCCACGGCCAAGAGCATCAGCCCCGTGGAGGTGATTTCGAGCGGTGGCGGTGGCAATGGATGGATTCCGAGCTATGGCGTTGGCTTCGGTGGGGGCACCAACGCCGTGGTGGGAACAGTTGTCAACCAAGCGGTCCGTCGTGGCGTTGACAAGATTCGCTTCGTCCGCGGCGATGTGGGCAATCCCCTCCTTGCGAGCTTCAAGAGGCCCGTTGTGGTTCGCTACACGGATACCTATTCGACCAATGGGGTTGCGGGAAACTTCCGTAGCCAAACGGTTGAACGGCAATTAACGACGCCGGACATCATCTTCTCCGCTGGTGACTTGGGAACCGCTGACCCGGGGCAGGCAGTCCCCATTGCGATTCGTCGCACGGTGGGGCAGACCTTTGTTAACAACGGCGGTCTCAACACCATGAACAATGCCACGACGGGGAGCGAAGTGGCGCCTTTGGGTCCTGGCACGATTGATCCAGGCGGCACGCCGATCGTCATCAACATCGCCCGCCTTGGGCTTCATGAGTTGAATAGCAACGCCACCGACAACCTCACCGAGGAACAGGGGTGGACGTCCTTCATGTGGGGCTCGTATGACGGCGGAACCAACGCCCCGATTGTTTACCCCATCGGCCGGGCCAATCTTCGCATGATCGAGTCGATCGTCCGTAACGGCGGCAACTGAGATCCAACGCATGAAAACAATCTACGCCCTTCTCGCAGCCCTCCCGGCGCTGCTGCCATCCCTCGTGGCGCAGACGGCCCCGTTGTATCTCAACGTCGGCACCGTGCCCGACGAAGTCCAAATCGATGCCACGGTGTTCGACAACCGAGGCTTCATGACGTTGACCCCGGTGGTCGGCCCCTACGACACGCAGTCCACGGACTACTATTACAACTCCGGGCTGATTCTATCCGAGCCGGGGATCCGGTTTCAGTTCAACGGCGCCAACGGGGAGCGTCGGCCGGCGTTGGTGTTCTCGAATGCCCCCAGCGGACGCGTCGAGGCCGTGGACGGCTTGGTCAGCGCCCGCAACGCCTATCAAAACTTCATCAACCGGGTGCCGCTCGGCCAGCAGACCGCCGACCAGATCGACTCGATCCTCAGCTCGATCTCCAGCATCTACCGCTCCGCCCCGGACAGCTACCTGAACATCTACGCCGACACGATCATCAATCGCGGGGCGTTGTTTGGCTCCGCTGGCGGCCAGGTGGCCTTGGTGGGCAGGAAGGTCGATTTGGCCAGGTCCATCGTGGGCGTGAATCCCCCCCCGGACCAAGTGCCTGACGACCCCGGCTTGGACGGTGGGTTTGATCCCATTCCCGGCACGACGGAGATCCATTGGGGCTACTCCGCTGCCGGCTTCCGATATGCCACGCTTTTGGGCTTCGCAACAAACCGGGTGGTGCAGGCTGGCGTGACGAACGGCGTGACCAACGTCACCTCCATCGCGCGGTACCCCGTGGGCAACGAATCCATCGTCCTCAATGCGGATGGCACCGGCGGACGGCCTTTTGTCTTCCAATGGGCCGCGCCCAACAACCGGTTGAATCGCGACATCATCCCCTTCGTTTGGAACACGTCGGCCCCGGATGCCGCTTCGGCCACCGCGACCAATCCCGCCACGAACCAATCCTTTACCATCGTGATGGTTCGTCGGGCCTCGACCAACCTGTTGGTGGATGCCGCGATGGCTCCCTCTCCCGGCGCCCAGTATCCCTTCCCCTTGGTCACGTTGCGCATCACCGGCGTTTCCTCCAACAACATCACCGGAACCGACGACGCCGTCAGCCTGATCTTTGGCAATAGCTTCGGCACGGACCCTCAAGCCATCTACCTGACGAACCGGCTCACGGGCATTGCCTCGCGCCCCACCAATCTCACGGTCTCGCGTGCCACCACGCGCGGCGTTCCGAGTCCCTTCACGGCGGCGAACACGGCCAGTTCCAATGCCTTCGCCGCCGCGCTGACCAATTTCTTCGGCGCCCTGCGCCCTGCGCTTCTGGGCACTGCACCCACGGGCCAATTCAACATGCGGCGCGACCTCCTCACCGCCTGGACGGGCCCTGGCCTGACCAATCCGATTGCCTACACCAACTTGGTGTCCACCAACGGATACATGGCCTACCGCATGGATTTGTCCTTCGGATCGGGCCGAGTCCCCGTCAGCCCGTCCATTCCCGACATCTCGCCCACGAACAATGTCGGGCGCTTGGTCATCGATGCGGACGAACTCAACTTGGAACGGGCGCGCATTCGTGGCCAAGGCCCGGTCATCCTGCGCGCTCGCGACGTGGTTTCGACCAAGCAAGCCTCGATTGATGCCCCCTACATTGACGCCAACCTGACGTCCAAGTCTGGCAAGATGGACCTCAGCGGCGTCTTCCAGTCCAGGGTCCAGCGCATGTCGGGGACGGTGACGATCCTTTCAACGACCTTCACCAACACCACGTCTGTGGAGCTTCCTCCCCCTCCTCCCGTCAACCCGGGCGATCCCCCAGGCACGCCCACGACGGTTGAGTTGATCGCCACGTACCACGTCATGTTGGTGGACGCGGACATCACCCCGACGTTCCCGACGCCGGTGATCGACCTGTCACTGAGCAGCACGAACATCACGATTGGCGACTCCCTCTCCGTGACCCGCATCGCCTCCTTGGACACGGAGAACCTCACCATCACTGGGCGCTTGGAAATCCGCGGCAACGAAGGAAGCGACCTGGCGAGCAAGACGTTGGATGCCAGCACGGCGCCCAAGCTCAAGACCTTCATCAACAACGGCGTGCTCGTTGTCTCCAACATGATTGCCTTGGGGGCTGGATCGCCGAAGGGCCTCACCTACATCACCAACGATGGCCAAATCCGGTCGGGCACCATCTACCTCAAGGCCGAGGATCTGTCGGTTGGCACGAATGGAGTGATGCGGGCCGAGGGCGGAAGCCTGACCCTTGAGGCAGGGCGCTTGTCGCTCCGGGCGACGGCCAACATCGTGGACCCGGCGCTCGCGGTCCCCACGAACAGCGAGTTCCCCAGCATCAACCTACCGGGCAACCTGAAGGCCCTGTACCAATTGGTGGCCAAGGGTGATCAAGTTGTCTTGGGATCCGGGACGGTTTTGTCAGCGCCTTCGGTGGACCTCATGGCCTCGAGCAGTTTGTTGGTTGAGACCAACGGGGCGGCGATCAACGCCTCCTATCGTCTCGCGCTGAATGGCATCCCGGCCAGCATCGAGACTCGCAACCTCATCCTAAACCTCCAGGTGCCCGCCTTTCAGGAGGCTGAGGTGGTTTGGCCTGGTGCGGATCGAAATGCGTCCTCCTCGGCCTTCGACGGGGCATCCGTGGCATCGTTGACGATTGATGGCGGCTCGTTCTCGGGAGTGCGTTTCAAGGGCGATGGCAGCCCGGGTGCCATCTACATCAAGACCCTGAACCTCACCACCAACGCCGTGAGCACCAACGGCACGAGCGTCGTGTTGCTGACCGAGTTGATCACCGACAAGGACTACACTGTCTATTACAGCGCCGTGAACCGTGGGACCAATGCCTTGGATCCCGCCAAGTTCGAGGCCGCTGCGGCCCTGACCGGTGGCAGATTCAAGCAGGTCCAACTGCGCGGTGGCAGCGACTGGGTCACTGTCCTGGGCCTGTCCCAGCCGGTGCATCAGAGCGTTCGCTTCAGCTCGACGTTGGATTCCGACGGGGACGGCATCGTCAATGCATTTGACGCCAGCCCCTTCGACAAGTTCCAGCTCGAGAACGTGGCGGTCGTGGACGACGGAAGCACTGGGTTCCGGGTGACGTGGGAAGCCGCCCCGATGCAATCCTACACGGTGGAGTACACGTCCTCGCTCGACGGGGCCTGGCGCACGCTGCAGAAGGTGAGCAATCCGCTGCCGGTGAACCAAACCCTATGGGTGAGGGACCCCATACCCGAGGGATCCATCATGCGGGCCTACCGCGTGATGCTCGACCAATAGGTTTGCAACGACCGCCTTCGGGCGGTCGTTTCGCATTGGGACATGATCCGCATCGGGCTTACCGGCGGGATCGGGTGCGGCAAGAGCACGGTTGCCCGCTGGCTGTTGGATCGGGGCATTCCGGTGATCGATACTGACGACCTGGCGCGCGCGTTGGTCGAGCCGGGAGGCGACGCCCTGGCGGCCATTGTCCAAAGGTTTGGCAACGGCCTCCTGAAGCCGGATGGAACGTTGGATCGGGCTTCCCTGGGGCGCCTTGTTTTTTCGGATCCAAAGGCTCGCGCTGACTTGGAGTCGATCTTGCATCCCCGGATCCACCGGGCTTGGAAGGAGCGACTGGAGGCGGTCGAGTCACAAGGCCGAGAACGTGCCGTCGTGGTGATTCCGCTGCTGTATGAAAAGGGATACCAACGAGAGTTCGACGCCGTCGTCGCGGTAGCATGCTCGGTCGGGAGCCAGCGCGAGAGGTTGCGGCAGCGCGGCTGGAACGACACGGAGATCGATGCGCGCAACGCAGCCCAATGGCCGATGCAGGCCAAGGTCGAGGCTGCCGGGAAGGTCCTGTGGTCCGAAGGTCGCCTGGAGTGCCTGCATGAGCAGCTCGCCCGTGTGTTTGGAAACTTGGGCCTTGCAAGTTGAGGCATCGCGTCGTGGCCTTGAGCCATGAATCGTCGCGCATTTCTAGCCAGCCTGCCCGTTGCCTTCGCCGCCGGATCCATGCCGGCCATCGCACGTTCGTCCGTGGGCTCGCCCACGCCCGTGCGTCTCGCGATCGCGAGCTATTCGTATTGGCACTTCAAGACGGCGCGGGTGCCCATCGAGACCGTGATCGACAAGGCAGCCGCATTGGGAGTGGGAGGGGTCGATATCCTGCACCGGCAAATGGACATCCCGGAGAAGGAGCCGCTGACGCGGGAGCATCGGGCCTATTTGGCGCGCCTCAGACGTCACGCGTTTGACCGGGGGATCGACCTGGTGGCCTTGTCGATCCATCAAGACTTCGTGGATCCCAGCCGGGCGGTGCGCCGGGCGCAGGTTCGCCACACATTGAAGTGCATCGAGATTGCGCATGCCTTGGGGATCCCGTGCATCCGTCTTAATTCGGGCCGGTGGAACACCATTGCGTCCTTCGACGACCTCATGAAGGCCCGCGGGGTGGAGCCGGTGCTGCCCGGCGTGAAGGAGGAGGACGGGTTTCGATGGTGCCGGGAATCCATTGAGGAATGCTTGCCGTCGGCGGCGGATCGGGGCGTGACCCTGGCATTGGAGAACCACTGGGGCCTGACTCGCACCCCGGAGGGATTGTTGAGGTTGCTGGACTCCATTCGCTCGCCATGGATCGGGGCGTTGATGGACACGGGCAATTTCCTTGAGGATCCCTATGAGAAGCTGGCCGCGATTGCCCCGCGCACTGTTTATGTCCAGGCGAAGACGTATCCGGGAGGGGGCGAGTGGTACACGCTCGACCTCGATTACCGTCGGATCGCCGGGATCCTGCGAGCGGCCGGGTACCGGGGCTACGTGGCCCTTGAGATGGAGGGGAAGCAGGACCCCGACGTGGCCGTGCCCGCAAGTGTCCAAATGCTTCGCGAGGCGTTCGCCGGGGTTTAGCCGGAACGATGCAGTTGGATCGGTCGTGCTTGCTGGATCTTCTTTCGCAAGAGCTTCGTCCTTCGCTCGTTACGGGCCTGGTACTGGCCCGCGCCTCGCTCACTCCTCGTCTTGCGAAAGAATCTGCGGCGCAATCACTTGCCTCCCAACTGCATCGTTCCGGCTTAGCCGTAACGATGCAGTTGGATCGGTGGTGCTTGCTGG
>CAIRNV010000112.1 GCA_903880005.1 uncultured Verrucomicrobiota bacterium
CCCGCGCCTCGCTCACTCCTCGTCTTCCGAAAGAATCTGCGGAGCAATCACTTCCCTCCCAGCTGAATCGTCCCGGCTTGGCGGCAGGATGCCGCTGCCACCTTCCATGAAGGCCGAGTGAAAGTGGAAGCGGCTTCCAGCCGCTTGCCGAGCATGGACCCGCGGCAGGATGCCGATGCCGTGCGCACGGGATTGTTGCATGCATGCCGCCGCATGCGGGCACGCGGCCTACAGCATGAGCGAGTTGTTGGGCTTCCCCGATGGGTTTGGCCCCCATCACGAAGGCCGTCCTTGGGTTGATGCGGCCCGAGATTACGGCTGGCCGGAATCGATCGAGGCCGCTTCGGGGGCGAGTTCGCGACGGGCGACGCTTCGGCCCCAGCGGCTCCAGAAATCGTCGCCCCGGAGGGCTTCCATGCGGGTCCGTAGCGCCACAATACGACGGAACACGGAGCCGGGCCCGTTGGGGTCCACGAGGATGGCGGCGCGCCCATGCGCCTCGACCCAGTCCACGAACCAATCCGGGGCAGGACCCACCGGGGGCAACTCAATCTCAAAGATGAATCCGGAATTCATCCCCGCTGCGACGCGAGAGTCGTCCGGCGCGACCGCCAGCCAATTCACATGGTCCTGCACCGGCAGCGTCCAACGGGCCTCAGGCCACATCCTTGGGATGGAACGAAGTTCCAACGTGCCCCGGGTGGTGCCGAGCAGGAACGAGTCGGAGGCGGCAAGGCAACGAACGTGCCATGCGCCGCCCTCTTCGCTCCATGTGTGAGGCGTGCCACGCGTCGGGGGCCACGCCCGGACTTGGACACGGCCTCCCATGGCCGCCAGCACCAGATGCCGCCCTGTGCGGTCAAAGGTCGCGCGCCCTACGAACGGCAAGGCATCCAGTGACAGCGGTTGAGGCGCCGGACCTTCGTCGAGGCGCCATGACAAGACTTGGCCTCCCAAGTCCGCGAGGACGAACTCCGGGCGCGTCGGATGGATCGCGTTCCCATAGGCATAAGGACGCGCGCCTTGAAGCGAGATGCGGCCCATGGCTGGAACGTTCCATGCCTCGGCCCGGCCTCCGTTGAGGCTCATTGCCAAGTGGCCGCCGGACCGGCTGAAGGCGAAACCCGTTACTCCCTCGGGGTCGCCCATTCCTTGGGACAACACGGCGTCCGGCAGGACGCTGGATGCGAGCGGACGCCCCGAGTCCCGGCGCGCATCCCACAACTCAACCCAGCCATTCGTGGTGATGGTCGCGACATGCCGTCGGTCCGGGCTGGCGGCGATGGCCGCGATGGGGCCGGACGCCTTGAACACCATCGCGACGGCCGGGTTGGATCCGCCCGGGACGCAGCGAAAGACACGGCCGTCGAGGGTGGCGGCCAGCATCCCATGGTCCGTCCATGCAACCCAACGCGATACCTTGAGCTCAGGACCCTGGGGCCCGGAGGCATCCAGCGCGCCGGAGGGAAGCCATTGGACGCCCTTCGTGCCGCTCTCGATGGAGAGCCACTTGCCATCCGGGCTGTACGTCACACCGGCCACGTCCATCCCCGTTTGCACCTGCCTCACCGCAGGCGGCTGGTCCGGGACGGCAAACAACATCGGCCTTCCCTGCAAGGGCGCGATCAAGGCCCTGCGGCCGGAGGGGTGAAAGCAGGCGAACTCGATGGGGACGCCCCAATCGATCGGGGACATCTCGGCGAGCCCGGTGGCGACGTCCCGCACCATGACCTTGTCCACCGCCCATGTGAGCATCCGGGACGGCGCATCCGGGCCGGGGAACATCCCCTTCCCTCGCCAAACAAAGAGGTAGTCGCCTTCCACTGACTTCCGGATCACCCGGCCGGTGGCAACCTCCACCAGCTCATACTCGCGCTCCATGTTTTGCTTGCGCAGCACCACGTGGCGTCCGTCCGGGCTGAATTCATGTGCGAGGACGCCATTCGTCGAGATGGATGGCGGCAACGGCGGCGGCGCTGGATGCCACTCTGGCGGGATCGCTCCCGGATAAGGCCTCCAAGACGGCAAGGACCATGCCTGGACCGCGTCGTCGGCATATCGGACCCACGCATGGTCGCCGGACGGGCTGAATCCCATGTCCACCACACGCACGTTGGTCGCGAGCGCCTGCCCTCCCATGTCACGGCCGCTGTTCGCATCGAACAACGCGATGCGGCAGGCGGAGGACCAGAGAAGGATGCGGTCGCCGGAACGATCAAAAACGCCCGCAAGGCAATTCGACGGGCCCAGCTCGAACATCGGCACGGGGATGCGTTCGCGGTCGAGGATGTTCCATGCTCGGCGCATGGCCGCGACATGGCTTGGGTCCTCGCGCAACAGCCTCGCGAGGGAATCGAGCGCGGCCCCGTGCTCAAGACGACCGGACCAGACATCCAGCATCCGGAACGCGAGATCGTCCCGTACCCCCCGGCGTCCGCGTTCCGCCGCGCGCATGCGGACCAGGGCCGCGGTGGTAGCTGAAAGCCCCACCACCAGGGACACAACCAAGCACGCGACCAACGCGGCGACCGAGGGATGCCTGCGGCACCATCGCCACGCGCGGCCCGGCGCCGACAACGGCCTCGCATGGATGGGCCTACCGTCCATGAAGCGATCCAGGTCATCCCGAAGTTCCAGCGCGTTGGGGTAACGATGGGCGGGATTCTTTTCGAGGCACTTGAGGCAGAGGGTCTCGAGGTCGGACGGAACGCTCGGGTTGATGCGGCGGACGGGAATGGGCTCCTCCTCGACCACAAGCCGGAGGGTCGATTCCACGGTGCTGCCCCGGAATGGCGGCAGGCCCGTCAGGAGGTGGTACAGCAAGGCACCCAGGCCGTGGATGTCGGCCGCCGGCCCGACGTCTTCGGCGCGCCCCATGGCTTGCTCGGGGGCCATGTAGCCGGGCGAACCCAAGGCCTGGCCCGGCAGTGTATGCACGCGGGTGGCATCCGACATCAGCCGGGCGATCCCAAAATCCCCGAGGAAGACGTCGTCCTGGTCGTCGAGGAAGACGTTGGAGGGCTTGATGTCGCGGTGAAGGACGCCGCGTTGGTGCGCTTCAGCAACGGCATCCGCCAGGTCGCGGAGCCATCGCGCCGCCCGGTCCGACGAGACGGGTAACGACACGGCGCTCGCGAGGTCGCCCAAGGGGAAGAGCTTCTGGACGAGGTAGGGCGCGCCGTCGTGCTCCCCATGGTCGTAGAGGAGGACGACGTGGGGATGGTCCAACTGGGCCACGATGGCGGCCTCCTGTCGGAAACGCTCCCGCTGCAATCGCAACGTGTCCCCCGACAGGTGCGGGTAGAGGGTCTTGATGGCGACCTCACGGCGAAGGAGGGGATCCCACGCGCGATGCACGACGCCGACGGCACCGGAGCCCAGGACCGACCGGAGTTCGTACCGGCCGACATGGCCCAGGGACGGCTGGGGATCGGCGGGCGCGGTGTCCTCGGGGCATTCAATCGCCAGGCGCAGCAAGCAGGCTGGGCAGGGACCGTCGCCGGGCGGTGGAAGGACGGCGTTGCAGCCAGGGCAGTGGCGGCTCATGTCAGGGCCTCGATCAGCAGGAGGATCTCGGTCCGCACGTCGGAATCGTCCGTCGTGGTTTCGCGGACGACGCGTCGGATGGCGCGGCCGTATTCCTGGCGGAAGTCGGTCAGGGCATTCGCGAACGACTTGGGGTTCATGCCGAGGGCACGGGCGGGATCGGTCTTGTCCAAGGCGGATGCGCCCGGCACGACGTGGGGCCAAAGGACGTCGAACCGTTCGGCGATGCCGCGGGCGTGGTGTTGGCCACGCAGGCGTTGCCGGGCGGTTTCGAGAACGCATGCGGCCCATTGGCGGTCGAAGGCCTGGTCGAAGGGGGCATGGGCATGGGCCTCCACCGCCCGTTCGACCTGCGAGACGTCACGCGGGTCAAATCCACCCGTTGGCCGACGCCTCTGCGCATGGGCACGGCGCCGTTCATCGCATCGGTAATGATCCAGCGACGTCCGGAGCCAATTGCGAAACAAGCGCACCTCGCCACCGCCCGGGGGCGGATCGACGTCCTGGCGCACGCCGGCAAGGCCGTCGCGCCCGAGCAAGGATGCGAAGAAGCCCTGGACATGGTCCTCGGCGACGTCGGGAGGGTCGCCGCGAAGCCGGCAGTGGAGGTACAAGGGCCGCCAATAGCGTTGCGCGATGTGCTCCCACGCCTCCAGCGAGGCTTCATGTCCGCCTCGCGCCGCCTGCCGGACGAGGGTCCACGACGTGGTGGCAAAGACGGCGGCAGCCCGCTCATCGCGGGCCACGGAATCCTCGGCGGAAGCCTGCTTGGGCGTGCTCATGTCGTTGAATCGCCACGTCGCGTCGGGGGCTCCTCGAGGGGGCATTGGTCCACCAGCGAGCGAGGCGTTGTCTTCCCCAAAAGTCGCCCTCATGTCGAGCGGGGACGGGTCCCGCAGCACGGGCGCCCACGCGCGGTTCCAACCCACGGGGCAAGAGGGCACGGCCTCGCAACCGCTTCGTTGCACGCGTGCCTTGCCAATGAGAAGCCGGGTCTTCCAGCATGGGCCATGGCGGAGCAGGAACTTCTGAACGAGTTGGACGGGGAGTTTTACCTGGGGGCAGACGCGTTCTTCGGGGCGAACCGACGGGTGGCGTTGACCTACGACGACGTCACGTTGGCGACGTTGCACTCGGGGGTGTTGCCACGGGACACGCAGCTCGAGACACGCCTGGCGGAGGGGCTGGAACTGCACGTGCCGTTGGTGTCGGCGGACATGGACACCGTGACGGAGTCCGGCATGGCGATCGCCATGGCGTTGAACGGGGGCCTGGGGCTGATTCACTACAACATGCCCGAGCGCGACCAGCTCCGGGAGGTGTCCCGGGTGAAGAACCACGTGCACGGCTTGATCCAGGACCCGATCAAGGTGGGGCCGGACCAGTTAATCGGGGACGTCCTGGCGATGATCGAGGAACGGCGGTTCTCGTTCGCCACGTTCCCGGTGGTGGACGGCGAGGGGCGATTGCTGGGCCTGTTGCCGGGGCACGTGGTGAAGCCCCGCTACGCGAGGCGGAAGGTGGCGGAAGCGCTCACGCCCAGGGCGCAGGTGCGGACGATCGACGTGTCGGAGTTGCAGCCGGATCCCATCGGGCGCGCGGACCGGTTCTTCACGGACAACCCGGGCATCCACAAGTTGCTCGTGGTGGACGGCGCGGACCGCCTGAAGGGGTTGTTCACGTTGAGCGACATCGAGCGCATCACGCTGGAGCGCGGGGCGCAGTTGAAGCCGGCACGGGATGGGAAGTTCCGGCTGCTGTGCGGGGCCGCGATCTCGACGCCCCGGCTGCCCGGGGGCGGACTGGACCGGGACCGGGTCGCGCACCACGTGGGCGGGTTGGTGGAGCGCGGGGTGGACGTGGTGGCCATCTCGACGGCCCACGGTCACAGCGAGGGGGTGGGCGAGGCCGTGCGCCTGGTGCGGGGCCTGTTCCCGGCGCTTCCCATCATCGCGGGCAACGTGACCAGCGGGGCCGGGGTGGAGTTCCTCGCGCGGGCCGGCGCCAACGTGGTGAAGGTGGGCCAAGGACCGGGCTCGATTTGCACGACGCGCGTGGTGGCGGGGGTGGGCATCCCCCAGTTGACCGCCTTGTACGTGGCCACGCGCGCGGCACGGGCCGCAGGCGTCACGGTGCTGGCGGACGGCGGGATCACGAAGTCGGGGGACATCGTGAAGGCGCTCACGATGGCCCACGCGGTGATGTGCGGGGGGCTGTTTGCAGGGTGCGCGGAGGCGCCGGGCCAGATCATGGAGATCAACGGCAAGCTCTATAAGCAGTACCGGGGCATGGGCAGCCACGCCGCCATGAAGGCGGGCTCGGCCGCCCGTTACGGGCATGCGCCCGACACGACCAAGAAGGCGGCGGCGGAGGGCGTGGAGGCCTTGAAGGAAGTGGCAGGATCCGTGGACGCCGTGGTGGCGCAGTTGGTGGGAGGGATCCAGTCGGGCCTGGGCTACCTCGGGGCGCGCACCTTGGCGGACCATCGTGACCGGGCCCGCTTCATCCGGGTGAGCGCGGCCGGCCAGCGTGAGGCGGCCCCGCACGATGTCATCGAGGTGAAGGCCGCGCCGGGCGGGCGCTGATCGCCAGCTGAAACGGTCGGCCTGGAAACGAAAAGGCCGGGGAAGGATGTCCTTCCCCGGCCTTGCGCATGACGCGGGTCAGTAGCGGTAGTGCTCGGGCTTGTAGGGGCCCTCGGGCGAGACGCCGAGGTAATCGGCCTGGGACTTGGTGAGCTTGGTGAGCTTCACGCCGATCTTCTCGAGGTGGAGCCGGGCAACCTCCTCGTCGAGCTTCTTGGGCAGGCGATAGACGGTCTTCTCGTACTTGTCCTTGTTCTGCCAGAGGTCGATTTGGGCGAGGGTCTGGTTGGTGAACGAGTTGGACATGACGAACGACGGGTGGCCGGTGGCGCAGCCGAGGTTCACGAGGCGGCCCTCGGCCAGCATGTAGATGCTGCGGCCGTTGGGCAGGTAGTAGCGGTCGTACTGGGGCTTGATGTTCTCGATGCGCACGCCCTTGGCCTTCTTGATGGCATCGACCTGAATCTCGTTATCGAAGTGGCCGATGTTGCAGACGATGGCCTGGTCCTTCATCGCGAGCATGTGCTGCACGGTGATGATGTCGCAGTTGCCCGTGGTCGTGACGTAGATGTCGCCGGTGCCCAGGGTGCTCTCGATGGTGTTGACCTCGAAGCCCTCCATCGCGGCCTGCAAGGCGTTGATGGGGTCGATCTCGGTCACCACGACGCGGGCGCCATAGGCACGAAGCGAGTGGGCGGAGCCCTTGCCGACGTCGCCGTAGCCGCAGACGACCGCGACCTTGCCGGCGATCATCACGTCGGTGGCGCGCTTGAGGCCGTCGGCCAACGACTCGCGGCAGCCGTAGAGGTTGTCGAACTTCGACTTGGTGACGGAGTCGTTCACGTTGATGGCCGGGACGAGGAGCTTGCCTTGCTCGGCCAGTTGATAGAGGCGGTGCACGCCCGTGGTGGTCTCCTCGGACACGCCCTTCCAATCCTTGACCATGCGGGTCCAGACGCCGGGTTTCTCGGCATGGACGCGCTTGAGGAGGTTCTTGATGACCTGTTCCTCGTGGCTGCCGGAGGGGGTGTTGACCCACTTGGAGCCCTGCTCGAGCTCGTAGCCCTTGTGGATGAGGAGGGTGACGTCGCCACCATCGTCCACGACGAGCTGGGGGCCGCTGTCGCCGGCGTGGAGGACGGCCTTGAGGGTGAGTTCCCAGTACTCCTCCAGGGTCTCGCCCTTCCATGCGAATACGGGGGTGCCCGTGGCGGCGATGGCGGAGGCGGCGTGGTCCTGCGTGGAGAAGATGTTGCACGAGGCCCAACGGACGCTCGCGCCGAGGTCCACCAGGGTCTCGATGAGGACGGCCGTCTGGATCGTCATGTGCAACGACCCGGTGATGCGGACGCCCTTGAGGGGCTTCTGCTTGGCGTACTTCTTCCGGACGGCCATCAGGCCGGGCATCTCGTGCTCGGCGACGGCGATCTCCTTGCGACCCCAGTCGGCGAGGCCGATGTCGCGGACGACGTAGTCGCCGCCGGCCGGCGTCAACGCGGAGAAGGCGACGAGGTTGGCGAGGTTGGACTCGGGGGCCGCAGCGGGCTTCGCGGCGGGCTTCTTAGCGGTCTTGGCCATGTTCTTGATCGATGGATGTGAGGGGGTGTGGGTTCAGCGAAGGGCCTTGACGAGCGCCTTGACCTTGTCGGTGCGCTCCCAGGTGAGGTCGGCGTCGTCCTTGCCGAAGTGGCCGTAGTTGGTCGTCTTGGAGTAGATCGGACGCAGCAGGTTGAGCTGCTTGACGATGTCGGCGGGCTTGAAGCTGAAGACCGCTTGGACGGCGTCCGTGATGGCGGCGTCGGTGAGGCCGCCCTTGGCCGTGCCGAACGTGTTGACATAGACGGAGACGGGGTCGGGGTAGCCAATGGCGTAGGCGAACTGGATCTCGGCCCGCGAGGCGAGGCCCGCCGCGACGATGTTCTTGGCCACGTAACGGCCCATGTAGGCGGCGGAACGGTCCACCTTGGAGGGATCCTTGCCGGAGAAGGCGCCGCCGCCGTGACGGCCGAACCCGCCGTAGGAATCAACGATGATCTTGCGGCCGGTGAGGCCGGTGTCGCCCTGGGGCCCGCCCACGACGAAGCGGCCGGTGGGGTTGATGAGGAAGAGGGTGTCCTTGGTGAACATTTCCTTGGGCAACACCTTCTTGATGACCTCCTCGATGCAGAACTCCTCGATCTCCGCATGCTGGACGTCGGCGGCGTGCTGGGTGGAAATCACGACGTTGGAGATGCCCACCGGCTTGTTGTCCTCATAGACCACCGAGACCTGCGACTTGGCGTCGGGCCGGAGCCACTTGGCCACCTTGCCGGCCTTGCGGATCTGCGTGAGGCGCCGCCCGAGGCGGTGCGCGTACATGATGGGCGCCGGCATCAGCTCGGGGGTCTCGTCGGCCGCGTAGCCGAACATCAACCCTTGGTCGCCCGCGCCTTGCTCAGCCTTCTTCTTGCCCTTCGCCGCCTTGGCGTCCACGCCCTGGGCGATGTCGGGGGATTGGCCGGTGAGGATGACGTTCACGAACACCTTGTCGGCGTGGAAGACGTCGTCGTCGTTGACGTAGCCGATCTCGCGGATGGCGTTGCGGGTCAGGGAGACCACATCGACGGCGTCGGTGGGGTTGCGGAAGCCGATCTTGGGGATCGTGATCTCGCCGCCGACGACGGCGATGTTGGACTTCACGTAGGTTTCGCAGGCGACGCGGCTGGTCTTGTCGATGGCCAGGCAGGCGTCGAGGACGGCGTCGGAGATGGTATCGGCGACCTTGTCGGGGTGGCCTTCGCCGACGGACTCGGATGAGAAGATGAAACGATTGCTCATGGGGATGGGGATGACGATGCCGAGGTGTTCCAATGAATTATTAACGTATCAGGATGAAATGATGCTTTGATTGAAGGGGCAGGGTCAATCTCCTTTTCCAATCGGATTGAAGCTTCAATCAACCCCCGCATGCCCCGTACCCTCGCCCCATGCAATCCTCGTCACTCACCCGCCGCACGTTCCTGCGCCGCGGAGCCGCCACGGCCCTCGCCTTCCCCATGGTCTCACGACTCCGGGTCCTCGGGGCCAATGCCCGCCTCAATGTCGCGGCCGTCGGCGTCGGCGGTAAGGGCGCGACGGACGTCACCAAGGTCGGCGGCGAAAGCATCGTAGGCTTGTGCGACGTCGATGCGGGGCGCCTGACGCAAATGGGGACACGATTTGGATCGGCGCGGCGCTTCGCGGATTGGCGGCAGATGTTCGACGCCCTGGGGTCCGGGTTCGACGCGGTGACCGTTTCCACCCCGGACCACATGCACTTTCCCCCGGCCATGGCGGCGATCCGGCTGGGCAAGCACGTGTATTGCCAGAAGCCGTTGACGCACACGGTGGCGGAGGCCCGGGCCCTCACCGAGGCCGCGCGCAAGGCCAAGGTCGCCACCCAAATGGGCAACCAAGGCATGGGGCACGGGCCGTTGCGACGCGAGGCCGAGCTGGTGCGGGCCGGCGTCCTGGGCACGGTCCGGGAAGCCCACGTGTGGACCGATCGACCCGGCGCGTTCTGGCGCCAGGGATTGCAACGGCCCACCGCGTCGGGCCAGCCGCCGACGGGGCTTTCGTGGGATCTTTGGCTGGGCGTCGCCCCGGGCCGTCCCTACGCGCCGGGGTACCATCCGTTTGCCTGGCGCGGGTTCTGGGATTTCGGGACGGGTGCCCTGGGCGACATGGGGTGCCACCTCGTCAACATCCTCGCGCTGGCGTTCCAACTGCGGGACCCGATCTCCGTCGAGGCCCAATCGGCGGGCGGCACTGAGGAGTCGGCGCCGTTGTGGTCCGTGGTGACCTACCACTTCCCGGCCCTGCCGGCCGCGGAGGGCAAGGCGGCGCAACCGGCGCTGAAGCTGGTCTGGCACGACGGCGGATCACGCCCGGACCCGTCCCGGTATGGCGGCGACCTCGGCATGACCAATGGCATCGTCCTGGCCGGGGACCGCGACACCTTGGTGACCTCATACGAGGGCGGCGGTCGGTTCCTGAGCGGCGCGAAGGTGTCGGACTTCAAGGAAGTGCCCGAGATCTTCGCCAAGCCCTCCGACTGGGAGCAGGGCCACTACGACGAATGGGTGGCGGCCTGCAAGGGGGGCAAGACGCCGCCGGCCTCGCGCTTCGACGTGGCCGGGCCGGTGACGGAGGCGGTCTTGCTGGGCAACGTGGCGATTCGCTCCGGCAGCCCCCTTCGATGGGATGCCCGGCGCATGCGGACGGGAAGCAAGGCGGCCGACGCCTTGCTGGCGAAGAAGTACCCGTCCGGCTGGCGCGTGTAGGGCATGTCCAACCCCGGGATATTCCTTGGCGAGAGGATCGTCGTTCGCTCGTGGGGGCCTCGATCTGTCCCGCGTGTCCCTCGCAGCGGAAAGGGGTCAAACCTTGGCTTAGCCGTAACGATTCAGTTGGGAGGGAAGTGATTGCGAAGCAGATGCTTGCGCAAGCCGAGGAGTGAGCGAGGCGCGGGCCGGTACGAGGCCCGTAACGAGCGAACGACGAAGGA
>CAIRNV010000113.1 GCA_903880005.1 uncultured Verrucomicrobiota bacterium
CCCGCGGGGCCATCGGAAGGGCCTCGACGCCCTTGGCCGCGCGGGCCACCGCAAGGAACCGGTCGATCGGATGGTCCGCGCCGGGGTCGCCGTCCGGGACCGTGGGTCGCCGCACGGGTTCGAGAGACCACCATGGGCCGGACGCGGGCCGCGAGGGTGCCCCGTGGGCCGCGGCCATAACCCCGGCGCCGACCAACACGGCCCGCGCAACGTGCAGGAACCTCGCGACACACCGGTCCCATGCGCCGAATGGAGGAAAATCCTTGATGCCCGCAGGCTACCCCCTGCACCCCACCCGGGCCAAGGTGCAAGTCCAGGCCCTGATCCGCGCCTAAGGAGTTTTTGACTGCCCGGTTCTCGCCTCACGCGCCCCCGCCGGAGTTCGGACCCTGCCGGAACTCTTCGCGTCTTGGCGTCTTCGCGTGATCTAAAAAAACAAGACATCCCAAGCGCTGATTCCGTGGTGCATGCAGCGGGAATCTGCTCACGCGAAGACGCGAAGAATGCAGGCTCGTGGGTGCTCAAGCCGGGGTTCATGCCCATCCGCTACGAAGGCGTGTTGGCACGAAGACTGCCGTAATTCGCAGGGTGGTAGATCGAGACAGTTCCTCCTGCTTACGCGGGAATTGGGGGCCTCCCGGTGCATGAGGTTGTTCCGCCCGCAGAGACGCAGAGGCGCAGAGTTCTTGCTCATATCTCCGCGTCTCCGCGTCTCCGCGCGCGATTCCCTCCCTAAGCCCATTCCCACAGCGACCGCTGCCATGGGTGGCCACCGAGGAGCGTCTCTCGGTGCATGAGGTTGATCCGCCCGCAGAGACGCTGAGACGCAGAGTTCTTGCTCACCTCTCCGCGTCTCCGTGTCTCGTTCGGCGATCTCGTGAGTTAGGAAGCTGGGAATGCCTCACGCGAAGGATGCAGGCTCGTGGACGCTCAAGCCGGGGTTCATCCCCATCCGCTACGAAGGCGTGTTGGAACGAAGCCTGCCGCAACACACCCGCTTGCGGATCGAGAGATTCCCCCCTCCTTACGCGGGGATTTGGTCCAGCCCCGCACTTCACCCGCCGTTGTTGGCGGGAGCATGGCGAGGCGGCCGGGGACGGCCGCGCTCCCCGGGGGTTGAGCGACCCGCGACGTTTTCGGAATCCCCCACGACATCGGGATGCGCCGCGCCTCAATGCGCCGCCGTCATCAACGGCACGGGCTGCAAGATCCCGGTCAGGCTCCCGTTGGCGGGGTCGAACTCACGCACGAGTCCGTCGAAGCATCCCGTGTACAACCGCTTCCCGTCGGGGCTGTAGGCTAGGCTGAAGACCGCGCCGCCGTGCCCGCCCAACACCCGGGTCCGCGCGCCGTCCGCCACCTTGTACAGGCGCACCTCGCCGTTCGACACGCCCACGGCGGCCTCGGAGCCATCCGGGCTGAACGCCACCGCCTGCACGACGCCGGGTTGGCGCTCGAAGGCCCGCACCAGGTTCACGTCGTTGTTCGCCGCCGTTCGATCCTGGTTCTCGCGCGAACGGTAAATCCTCACCCCGCCCTCCCCGCCGCCGTACAAGACCGTCTCCTCCTTGGGATGCCGGGCGATGCACGTGACGGGCTCGATGAGCTTGTTGATGTCGTCGATGAACTGCCCGCTTTGCGCATCAATGAGCTTGATGGCGCGGTCCCGGCTGCCGCTGAGGAGGCGCCGCCCGTCGGGCAACCACGCGGTCTGCAAGGACCAGTCGCTGTGGTTGTCGAACTTCACCAACTCCTTGCCCGAGGCCACGTCCAGCACCCGCACGGACTTGTCCGCCGCGCCCAATGCCAGCCGGGTGCCGTCCGGCGACCAGGAGACGCCGTACACCGAGTCCGAGGACAGCTTCCAACGCGACGTCATGGCGCCGGTGGCGACGTCCCACACCTGCACCTCGCCCAGGCGCGCCGGGACGCCGCCCGCCACCGCCAGGCGCTTGGAGTCCGGGGAGAAGGCGACGGACTCGATGCGGGTGGACTCGCCCACCCAACGGCCGTGCCGTGCGAAGGTGGCGGTGGAGAACACCACGACCTCGTGATAGCCGGACGCGGCGATCCACTTGCCGTCGGGGGAGACGGCGAGGGCGGTGGTGATGGGAAGCGCCTCGTAGGTGGGCGGTTCCTTGAGGGCGGTGCTGTAGGCGTCCGCCGGCGTGTCGTCCTTGGCGCCCTCGCGAATCCATCGCTCCAGCAACGCCACCTCCTGCGGGGTGAAAGGGTCGCCCTCCTTGGGCATGCTGGGCTCCTTGCCCGTCACCTCCGACATCACCAACGACTTGGCGGGATCGCCCGCCACGTAGTTGGCCCCGTTCTTGCCGGGCTTGGCGAAGCCGGCGTACGTGGAGGTGTCCACGTCGCTCTTCATCTTGTTGGGGTTGTGGCAGCCGTTGCACGAGCGCTTGAACAACGGCGTCACGTCCCGGAACCACGACACCGGCGCGTCGGCCGC
>CAIRNV010000114.1 GCA_903880005.1 uncultured Verrucomicrobiota bacterium
CGCCCACCTTCCGGAACCCGAAGTTCCCGGACATCGTCACGAACCCGCCCACGTCCGCCGACAGCCCTTGGGCCTCGAACAGCACCGTGTTGGCCGCGATCGCGTCCGCGAACGCGTAACTCGTCCCGCCCACCGTCAGCGTCTCGCCCGCCGACATCGTCCCGCCCGCATTGCTGTACTGCACGCGCACCGCCGCGGCCCTCACCGAAGCAAGTCCCGCCACGTTCGCCGCGAACGTCCCGTCGCGAACCTCCAGCACCGTCGCGCCGTTGCCCGACTTCAGGCCCAGCCTTGCGCCCGTCAGCGTCACGCTCGCCGAGGACCCCGCCGAGATCCCCACGCTCACGCCTGTCGCCACCGCCGCCAGTTCCTCGCCCGCCTTCCGGAACCCGAAGTTCCCGGACACCGTCACGAACCCGCCCACCTCCGCCGACAAGCCCCTCGCCTCGAACAGCACCGTATTGGCAGCGATGGCGTCCGCGAACTCAAAGCTCGTCCCGCCGACCGTCAGCGTCTCGCCCGCCGACGCTGTCCCGCTCGCGTTGCTGTACTGCACGCGCACCGACGTCGCCGCCACCGACGCAAGTCCCGCCACGTTCGCCACGAACGTGCCATCCCGAACTTCGACCACCGTCGCGCCGCTGCCCGACTTCAGGCCCAGCCGCGCGCCCGTCAGCGACACGCTCGCCGAGGACCCGGCCGAGATCCCCACGTTCACGCCCGTCGCGGTAGCAACAGCCAAGATCTTCTCGTTAGATTTCTGGAAGCCAAGGTCTCCGGTAACTGTGACAAACGAACCAACCTCCATGGTGACACCGGTGGCCAACACCTCCGATATGCCATGAGCGACATTGATGCTTGTGGAGACAATCCCAGTACCGACATGAGCCGTGATGGTCCTCTGCACATCGGAACCCGTGTTGTTGAACCGAACCGCGATCGACCGGGCAGATGCAACGATGTCAGTCCCGAGTTGGATTCGGGGTGTTCCCGCCCCTTGCACGGCGACCTTCCCTGCTCCGTCGATGAGGATCGCCGCCGTCGAGTCAGTAATACCCAACCCGATCGATGCGCCGACAGAGAGGCCCGCGTCCATGCTGGAGCCGACGAGTACCAATTCGCCTAGACTGGATTTCTGAAAGCCGACAACGCCGTTGATCTCCGCGAAGGTTTGGATGCCAAAGGAAACGTCACCGATAGCTGCCCATGCGGTCGATGCCGCAAGCATTCCCAAAGGTCCCCCGGCACTTCCGACCACATCTGACCAACCTAGTGCATTAGGGACCGCGCCGCTCGCAGATCCAACCACACCATTGTATCGTACCGAGAAGTCGGCCACCGAAAGGTCGAAACCCGCCGGAAGGCCTACGCCCGCAAGAGCCGACGCAGAACCCGCGATGCCAATCCACCGTCTCGTGTCGCTCGTGCCTCGCGTTCGCGGTCCGGCTATCCCGATCGCCAATGCGGCCGAAGTTGCCAAGGCACCCCTTGCCCCGGAGACGTCAACCCCGCCGTTACTAGCAAAGGTACCGCCAATTCCGACGAACAAATCCAATCCTGTGAGGCTCAGAACCAGCGCTTCCAGATCCTCCACCCCACCACCAACGTCGATGTCCTCCAGATTGACCCTTTCCAACGAGAGGCTTCCGGACGCCATGACCGCGCCGCCAAGGTTCAGCCGGACTTGACCCGCCAGGCTCAATGGGGAGGCTGCGGTAACTTGGGTCAAGGCGCTCGTGGCATCCAAAACCAAGCCAGACCAATCCAAAGCGGTTCCATCCGTCGCTGGATTGTATCGGATGGAGAGACCATTCACGAAGCCATCCATGCCTTCAGGCAGGTTGACGCCCCCAAGCTCAGAGGCGCCCAGTGCAACGGCAGTCCAACGCTGTGAAGACGGGCCCCCCTCGTTGGGCGCACGAGCCATCCCAATGCTAAGGCTTAGGTTTTCGGCCTTGAATCCCGTGGCGCCCTCCAAGGCTAGTCGCGTCGGCCCGATCCCCGACTCAAAACTCCCTCCAACCCCGACGAAAAGACGAACGTTGTTGGCCTCCAACCTAAGCACCTGCAACGACTTGGCCTGCCCTTGGATCAAGGCGGACGCCTCGCCCTTCAACAATCGGACTTGGCCGGCCGCCATGACTTGCCCGGAAAGGTTCAACTCGACTTCGCCGGCGACGGAGAGGGTCGTTCCCCCACCCAACGAGCGAAGCGCCGCACCGTTCACGGACCCGGACGTGATGAGTCGCTGCCAGTTCAGAGGAGCGCTCGTGCCGACTGTGCCGCCACCTGCGGATGACGTATTCGATGCGGCCGACATGTTGCGAATGGCAATGCCGATGTCCGAAGGCAATCCGACGGGGGCCATGGAAGACGACGTGGCAACAAGGCCCAGCCATCGCCGCTGATCGGCCCCGGAAACGTCCAGCACCCGAGCAAGGCCAACGGTTACAGCTCCGCCGGTGATGCTAAATCCGGAGGCCCCATCCGTCGTGATTTGACCGTTTCCGGCGAGCCCGCCCCCAAGCCCGACGAACATTCCCGCCTGCGTCACGTCCACGGTAAGCAAATCCATCCTGGAAACGGCCCCTTCGCCTTCCACGACGCTGACATCGGACAGGTGCTCGCGCCGGATGTTTGCCACCCCGCTGACCACGAGGAAGCCATCCAACTGCAAGCGAAGCGCACCCGTCCCGAAAAACTCACCCGTCTTGATGTTCACCTCGGTGCTGACGCCATGCACGGATGCCGTGACACTGCCTTGGTCGGGGAGCAAGGCGGCTGAACTCATCGCGACACCCACCGAGGCAGAATCCAATCCCCAGGATCCGCCGGAGCGGGTTGCCTTAAGATAAGCAAAATTGACCGTGAGGGCTTCCGCTGAAAGGAGCCTGAAGCTAGCGGGGCCCATGCGGCCGGAGCTCTCCGCGCTAACGTTCGTAACTTCAATGCCGGTAATGCTCCCAGGCGATCCAAACAACGATACCGTTTCAAGCGTCAGGGGCTGGATCCCATCGAAATGAAGCAATTCAAGCACGGCATTGCGAGCCGTGGCAAACGCTTGGAGCGGATCCGTGGATGGGAGAATGTTGTAGGAGCCAAACAGGATCCGCATGATACCCGGGACTTCGATGACCGTGGTACCCGTGGTCGCCGTCGCGACAAAGCCGACTGCCAGGGGGGTTCCCGAGCCCATGACGGAAGCTGAAAGACCTTGGGTACCCTCCATGCTGCCCAACGTCCACGCTCCACCCGAGGCGGTCCCTTGGCTGCCGGTGACAACCCATGCATTCGCAATTGCGCCGCCGCCGTTTGTCACCGCAAAGCTAACACCAACGTTCTCAAGCAGCGTTGCCCCTCCGTCCATCACCTTGACGGACGGTGCCACCGGCAATGCCGCGTTAACGGCCCCGGCTTGGTCGTTCCCAGCCACCACGACCAAGGACGGAGCTGCGGCGTAATTGAGATAGACATCGCCTTCAATCGTGCGCAGGAAAAACAAACCTCGATTGAACGCAGCATCAACACTGTCATCCCCAACCAAAACTTGCACATTGCCCGTCCCGGTGACGGGGCCGTCGGCGTCATAGACAAGCCACCCATCCTGGCCCAATCGACTGGTATCCCAGAAACTGTCGCTGAATTCGACCTGCGAACCATCGCCGTTGAGCACGACTTGCAATGTTACCGTTGAGGCAAACGTGACGCCCCCTGTTACCCGCACGGCATCGTATTGGCCCGCACGCTCTGCGACCGTGTTGCCGTTCAGTTCCCATCGTATGATGGAACCGGTCGCCATCGCGAGGTCGCCTTCGAACGTTAGGAGCCCCGGTGAAGCTCCCGGGCTCAGGGTGCCACCTACCTGGACATCTCCCAGAACCATCCCGGTGCCACCGAGGGTTTGACCCGCACCGATCGCGAGCGTCGCCCCAGAGGAAACATCCAAGATCCCCCCGGGGCCAAGCGTGATGGACTGGAAGCTTGAGAGTGAACCGTTTTGTCCCAATGCCAACGTTCCTCCGGTGATGCTGACAGAGCCCGTGTGGGTTGCCGGGGCATCAATGGTCACGCGCAGGCCGGGCGCACCAAAGGTGAATGCCAAGCTTCCACTTCCCGAAATCGAACCCGACAGGGTTGCGTTGGCCGTCACGGACAGCGTGGTGTTCCCGCTAGCAGAGATTGGACTGGAGCTGTTCCCGGTAATCGGAGCGGAAGCCTCCAAGATCGACCCTGTCACCACGCTCGCGAACAGGATATAGTTCGATGCGACGCCTCCATTCTCGCCGTCGCCCAATTGGTAAGTCACCGTGGTGGAGTAGGTTCCGACCGCAGAGCCCGAGTAGGCCGACGCCGACGCCGTGATGGTCAACGTCTCGGTCCCGACATAGCCCGAGACCACGCCCATGGTTAACGCGCCGGGCGCCGTGGTCCCGTCGTAGGCCCTCGACGCAATCGTCGGCGCTGTGATCGTCAAGGGGCGCGGCGTCACCAGTCCGGTCGCCGTGCCCGGCGCAAGGCTGTAGTTGGAGGCCAGACCTCCATTGACCCCGTCGGAGAGCTGGTAGGTGACCGTTGCCGTGTAGGTCCCCACGCTCGCACCGGAGTAGGCCGAGGCCGTTGCCGTGACTTCCAAATTCTGGCTGCCAACCATCCCAGACAAGGTTCCCAGCGTCAGCACACCCGCCGCCGTGGTCCCGTCGTAGGCTCTCGACGCAATGGTCGGCCCCGTGATCGTCAAGGGCCGCGCCGTCACCAGTCCGGTCGCCGTGTCCGTTGCAAGGCTGTAGTTCGAGGCCAGACCTCCATTGGCCCCGTCGGAGAGTTGGTAAGTGACCGTTGCCGTGTAGGTCCCCACGCTCGCACCGGAGTAATTCGAGGCCGTTGCCGTCACCCCCAACGTTTGGCTCCCGACCAAACCAGACACAGACCCCAAGGTTAAGGCACCTGGTACCGTGGTGCCGTCGTAATGTCTTGATGCAAGGCTCGGTGGTCCAATGGACAACGTCTTTGCGGTTATCGACCCGGACAAGACGGGAGGAACGAGGGAATAATTGCCTGCCATGGCGCCCGAGAGTGAATATCCCGACACGCTCACGGAAAGGCCCGCACCCACATCGGATTGGGCGAAGGTACCGAACCCAGTGCCCACCACCGACACGGATGACTCGTCCTTTGCGAGAAGACCAACAAGCACGGGGTTTCCCGTGATGGTGGCCATGGCTGTACCGTCGTACTCCCTGGAAATCGCAGCCAAACCATCCAGCGCAAGGCTTCGGGGCGTGATTACACCGGTACTGATCACCGTGTTGGGTGGCGGCACGTAGTAGGACGCCATGGTGCCCGCGACCGAGTACACCAACGTGATTGTCTTTGCGGTCCCCGCACTTGACGAATCGTAGGTCGCCTTGGCTGATACGATCACCGAATGCCCCGGCCGAATTCCCGAGACGTCTCCCACAGCAAGGCTGCTGGCGTCGGACCCGTCATAAGTCTTGCTGATCGCACCCACGGGGCTCCCGACGGCGAGTTGGATGGTTCCTTGGACGGTAATCGCCGGTCCCGCCGTGACCGCGTAAGATGCGGTTGCTAGCGCAGTTGATCCAAGAAGGGCTGCCGTGCCTTGGGGGCTGACAAGACCCATCGACGGGGATCCCAAAGACCCGATCTCGGCCGCAGTCAGGGTTCTGTCCCAGAATGCAAGGCTGGCCACGTTCAACGGCCCATTCTGGCCATTGTCATCCGCAAAGAAGAGAAGGTACCGGCCGATGTCGTATGCTGCGGCGGTAGCGGTCATCGTTGCCTGGAGGGTCCCGTCGATCCACAACTGGAAGGAGTTGCCATTGGAGGTGAAGACGACGCGCTTCCAGGCTGAATCAATGATGCTCGGCGCGCGCGTGGATGGCTGCAGCCATGGATCGGTTCCAAGGTCGGCATCTCCCAGACGGCCCAGCGGTCCCATTTCAAGGTCACGGTCGTCGGCGTTGCTGCTGCTGGTTTGCAGGAGGGATCGCTCGGCGTCCCTTGACCCCGAGGGAGTGAAGATGTCCCACAAGACCGAGTAGGTCTGAAGGCCGGTCGATGCTGTGCTTCCGCGGTCGAGGAACAGTCGATTGGCAGCCCCGCTCGTCGTTGTTATGGCTCCCGACAAGGAATATCCCGTGTCATCCGCCAAGGCAGCCGTTTGGGCAGGAACGGCACCGGTGACCTGAAGCACGGGCCCACCTGGAATGGCGTTCGTGAAGGGGGTAGAGGATTCCTCGAACTCGTAGAGTGCAACGAGGTTTTGATAAGGCACCCCGGTGGACGGGTCAGGCATGGCCTTGCCGACAGAAGGCCCGTACAGCTGGACGCTGATGGACGAACCCGTCGTTGATGCGAGAAGATTTGCGGACTGGACGTAACGATGGATCGCGTCAAGGGATCCACTCACGGAAACGGCCGCCGTGCGATCATTGGAGATTGTCACGCCTGTTCCCGAACTGTCGGCGACGCCTTGCGCACCCACGTCGAGGGTGCCCATGGTCACCGAAAGCCTCGCCAGAAGAGCCTGTCCGGCAAAGTCAGGGAACAACAAGAACGGGGAGCTTGCTGAACCCACGATGCCGTCGGGCACCGATGGCGATTCCTTGTTCAGGGAGTAGCCGACCTGGAAAAAATCCGAGTAATCATTGCCGAGCAGGTGCCTGTCCACATGGCGAACTTCCAGCCTGTAGAGGGCACCGGCCGCCAAAGTGATGGCTGCCGACCTGACATTCGACGTCGAGGTGGAAGAATTGGAATCCCGCCACACATCGCGTCTCGCCCAGTCCGTATTCTTGGCGACTGCGGCCGGAGCCCCACCCGAAAGCGCGAAGCTGGTTCCCAAGGCGTCATAGACCCACAACTCGACAAGGTCGTCGCCGGTGACCCAGAAATGGAAGGTCCCCGAGGTGGCCGTCGAGAAGAACGCGCTCGCGACCTGGCCGTAATCCTCGTATCGAAACGTGTTGGTGCCCCCTTGCAACTCGACGCCAACGCGCGGGCTTGGGTCGTCGAGGTCGCTCTGCGAATAGGATGTCTGCAAGGAACCGGCCTGGATCCGGATGAGGTCAGGGCTGGTGGCCGACTCGGACAGAAGGGTCGCGAGGGTGGCATTGTTGCCCGTGGTCAGGTCAAACCACATCCGCTGCGTCCAACCGTTGCCAGCGAGGGTACGGAGGTCCGGCCTCTGCGCGAGGGAACCGGCAGACGCCAGCTTGAACCTTGCGGACTTGAAGAGGTGCGCCTCGGAGACGTGGACGTAATTCTCCGGGCGGACGGTGAATCCCGAGGGGGTGCTCGCCCGGATGGTGGGAAACACGACCTTGTAGTAACGCAAGGCGGACCGGTTGTTGAAGGAAACAACGCTCATGGACCCCTTGTCAGGGGTCAGGTTAAGGCTGCCGGAGCCCAAGGCAGCGCCCCATTCCCCATTCCACGCAAGGTTGCTGTTGGAACCGTAAACCTCCCAAGTGGCGGGGTCCCACCTAGCGATGTCATCGTTGGTGCGCGACACCACCAAGAGCGAATCAAGGACGTCCGCTGCGTCGAGCGTGACCACGAATCCTTGGCCGGGCCCGGATGTGTTGAGGTACTTCGTCAGCGTGCTCAGGTCGTTGACCTTCGAGACCTCCTCACCAACCCCGGTAGCCCCCCCCGAAAGGGTGGTGGCAACGACCGTCGAGGTGATCGGCGAACTCGGCCCGTAAAAATCCAGCGGTTGGATGCCCGTGTTCATGCCGTTGCCAGGGTCGTGCTTGGTCATCGCGAACCCGTTGTACGACAATCGAACGGCCACGTCTTGGCCGGCCAGGCTAACGGAATTAAGCAACCTACCGGGTGTGGACATCAACGCATGGATGGCGGCGAGGGTGCCAGACAACTGGAGCGTCGTGGTTCCGTTGCCTTGGACCGTCACGCTGTCCAGCGAGGCGCCATTTGCCACCTCCGATCCCGAGGGGGTCACCACCACCAACCGGCCACTGCCGCTCGCGGACAAGGTCGCCGTCACGGTGGCGAGGCCCGAAAAGTCCGGGGCCATGCTGAAGACCGGGCCATTTCGGGTAACAAGGGACGGCGTGTTGCTCGCGGGTTGCGGCATTCCGCCCACGGCCGTTCCGGAGCCGTGCTGGAGCAAGATCTCGTTCAATTGCATCCAGTAGTTTCCACCATCCGAGCCCCGGATCGTCGGGAAAACAACCTTGTAGAACTGGAATGCGGAAGCACCCGAGATGGAGGATGCCGTGCCGAGGGCGTTGCGCGTCGTCGTGAGGTTGGTGTTGCCCGAGGCCACGGGAGCGCCCCATGCCGAGGAGTTCCACGCCAAGGGCAAGTTGGAACCGTAAAGTTGGTACGTGGTCGGGTCGCGGTCCGATCCGTCGTTGGCGCTTCTAAACTGGATGCTCGTCAGGCTAACCGCCTGCGAGAGTGCCATGATGATTCCCGAGTCGCGCCCTTGGGTCGTGTTCCCGAACCGATCGAGGTTGAGGTACTTGCCATTGTCCCCCGTGAAGAGGTTGGAGGGACCCTCATGGATGCCCGTGTTGCCGGCCCAAGGTTGGTAGTTCTCGGAGCTTGCCGTGACCTGGGTGACCCAGACGCTGGATGTCGGGTTGGCCGCGATGGTGTAACCGACAGAGAAGAGGTCATCTCCGGTGCCCTCCGTGAAGTCCAGCTTGAACCGGTAATACTGGTTTGCCGTGAGATAGACCGGGCCGGACCGTCTCAGGCCTAGAAGGCTGTTTCCTGTCCACGCCGTGTTGCCATTGATGGCAAAGCCATCGCCCGACGACGGGTCATACGCCTCCGCAATGACGTTGTCAGCGGCATCGTACACTCGGAACCTCACCGAGTCGTCTCCCACCGCGTAGAAGTAGTAAAACCCTGCTTGCTGGGTCCTGAGCCAGCCCGAACCGGCCAGGGTGTAGTTGTCCCCTCGCTGGTTCCCTCCCGAGCCATTCGTCAGGTCAAACTGGAAGAGTTCGTTGCGGGACGCGGCGCCGCCAACCAACCCGGCTTGCGTGAACACGGCGGAGTAGCCGTTTGGAAGGAAATCCCGGAGGTCGGGCACGTTCGAAATCGGCACCAAGGGGCTGATGGCCCGAAGCGCCACCGTGCCCGACGAAGGCGAGCCGATGCCGTAACTCACGGACACCGATAGGTTGGTGTCGGTTGAAATCGTTGCGTTCAAGGCGCCCCGGGCCAGGAACGCATTGATGGCTCCCGGTGTGCCGGACAAGGTCACCGAGGTGCCGGAGGCGGCCAACAGAGGACTCCCATTGGCATCGCGAATTTCGGGATCACCCAGCCATGAAAGCGACGGGCCAGAGAAGGTGATCCTTGCGTCAAGCACTGGGCCAGCCGGGGTGATGGGTGAAGATCCGAAGTTGAGGGCGTACTGCTGGAACGCCGGCAACTCCAGCTGGCTGGGCAAGGCGACCGATATCGCTGCCGGATCGCCGGCGGTAGCCGCCCAGCGCCATCGAAGACCGGATTCGGGCGCAAGGGTGTTGGTCACCGCCAACGTCAGGACGCCGCCGCCAGATGCAGCCACTTCGTCGCCGCACGGCACGGCCCGTTCTGACGCCAACCCTAGCACTTGGCTCTCATGCGGCGTCCTTAGGCCGGGCTCAATTACGGAGCGCCTTGCGGCATCTGATCCGCAAGCCATGGGGAACGACTCTTCCGCCACCCCCTCGTCGCCCATGGAAGCATTTTCGATGGACAAGGGGTTGTTGTCCTCCTCCATGGCCCCTTCGCCGAAAAGCAGGGGGGCCGACGCCCCTGCGAGAATGTCGAGTTCAATCCCGTTGCTGCCGCCCGGCAGCGCCCCTTCGACCGGCGTCGTGTCGCAGACCAATTCGATATGGCCCACACCAATCACAGGCGACATCGTGCAGGTGACGCCTGCTAGGTTTGGGTCGCCAGAAAGCAGGACGCGATGCTCCAAAGCCTCGAACCAACCCATCCCTGTTTCCCAACGAGCCACGCTTTCGCCTAGATTCTCGGTCAGTTTGCCGCCCAAGCAGGAGATCTCCGCCACGGAACTTCCTGGTAGATTGCACCCGTCCAACGTGCGTATAATAAGCCTCTACGTAGAGGCAAGCATTTCTCGACACGTCGTCTCGCCCCAATCCACGGACCCCGCGTCGCCGTCGTCGTCTGGTTCACCCTCACCAGCAGCGGGTCCGTCGAGTTCACCGAGCCGTCCCGGTCACGTCTTGTGCCATCGTCGCCGGCACCCGCACAAGCCACCGCCGCGGCCCGCACCGATGACATGTCCTCGGACGTCAACAACAGCGTCCCGGAATCCGCCAAGTCCCCCACCATGATCTCAAATTAAAACAAGACCTCACAGGCCAGCCCTGCCTGCCCACCCAGCCTTCACCGTCACATCCAGCCACTGGTTCCTCACTGTCGAGTCAGATCACCTCAGCGTCATACGGTCGCTCCGATCCACTCCCGCCCCCCGCCCGCACCACCACCTCCACAGGCGCAGGCCCCTTCACCTACCGCGACAGGTCGGTCCCGCGCCCCATCCAGAACCCGAAGTCCGCAGCCGGCGGCACCTCACCAGCCAACACCCCGCCAACCCAGCCGCCAATCCCGTCGCCGCCGTCGCACTCATCGGCTCCGGCACCACCGTCACGCTCCCCAACGTCGCCACCAGCGTCTCCTGCGCCGCGTCCGCCAACACCAGGTAGCTGTC
>CAIRNV010000115.1 GCA_903880005.1 uncultured Verrucomicrobiota bacterium
CCTCACAGACCTCTGCGGGTCTGCTCGTCGCTCGCGCCTCGTTGGACACGAAAATCCCTCGCGGCGAAACACCAGCCATTTGTGAGACACGACACTAGACCGGAACGATTCAGTTGGGTCGGTCGTGCTTGCTCGATCTGCTTCGCAATCACTTCCCTCCCAACTGAATCGTTCCGGCTAGACCCGTGCGGAGTTCCACCACCGTGCCCCGGGATGACGCGAGGCCAGCCGTTGCGGGATGCCTTGGGAATCCACGAGCAGCGCGGTGGACCATGCGTCCGAGGCGGCAGCCGAAGGCAACGCGACGGCCGCGAGACGTCCGGCCGCAACGGGTTGGCCCGTGCGAGGATCGATGACATGGGCGGGGCCATGGATGGCGCGACCCCATGCCGCGCTCACGGACAAGGTCTCGTCCCGCAGATCCACGACGGCGTCGTGGATCGACAAGTCGGGCGCACCGGGCAACGCCACGCGCCACGCTGGAAGCCCCGGTGGAGTGCCCATGGCCACGACCGAGCTGGTGCCCCCATGCAGGAGCGCGGACTCCACGCCGCATTCGCGGAGGATCTCGGCGGCACGATCCAGCGCCCAGCCCTTGCCGATGGCCCCCGGATGGATCTCGACGCCCGGACGCGCGAGCCACACGGACCGGGTGGACGGGTCGAGTTGGACATGGCGCCACCCGACAAGGGCGTGCGCGCGGTCGATGGCGGCCGGGTCCGGCGCGACGGGATCGCCGCCTTGGAAACCCCATGCGCGAAGGAGCGGGCCGACGGTGGGGTCGAAGGCGCCGCCCGTTGCCTGGACCAGGTCCTGGACGAGGCAAAGGAACTGGAAGACAGGAGGCTCGACGGCGACCGGTCGCCCATGCGCCTCGCGGTGGATGCGCGCCAGGCACGAGGCGGGCAGGTACGGGGAGAGCCACCGTTCAACGCGAGCCACCTCGTTCAACGCGTCCTCGGCGGCCGCACGGAGCGCCTCGGGACGCGCCCCGTGGAGGGCGATCTCGAACCGAGTGGCCATGGCCTCCGCCGCGACACGCACGACAGGGGCCGGACCGTCGGCATGCCGGGCGATGGCGGCGAGCGGGGCCATGGGCGCGGGATTGGAAGGCCCCACGCGCGGACGGGAGCGTCAGGTTCCGGAGGGCGGGGTGACCAAGGCGGTGTCGGCGGCGGCAATGGCATCGATACGGAGCCGACGCTGGGTGTCCCCGGCGCCCATCTCGGCGTCAGCGCCCACGCCCTTGTTCAGGAGGGATTGGGCGAGAGGCGTGAGGTAGGACAGGATGTTGCGGTCGGGATCGCCGTCCCATGCACCGAAGATGGACAAGGTCTCCTGCTTGCCGGAGCCGAGGTCCGTGAAGGTGACGCGCGTGCCGGGGACCACGATGTCGGTGCGGACGTTGGCGAAGTCGGTGCCGCGGGCGCGGGCGAGCTGGAGCTCGAGTTCCTGCTTCCGGCGGTGGAGGACCTTCTGCATTTCCTTGGCGGCCTTGAACTCGTGGTTCTCGCGAAGGTCGCCGTAGGACTTGGCGATGGCGATGTCCTTGACGTTGGCGGGGATGTCCTTGTTGACGAGGTGGTCGTACTCGGCCTTGCGGCGCTCGAGGGACGTCCACGAGACGATGAAGGTCTTGTCGTCCTTGGAGGCGTCCCCGGTGATCATGGACTGGATCTGGGGATAGACCTTGACGATGCGGCCCAGCAGCGAGCGCTTGCTCATGTCGTCGAAGACGGGCGACAGCTGGAGGCTGCGGACGAGGTCCTTCACGATCTCGACGTCGGCAGCCTCGATGAGGTCGGGGAGGAGCTGCTGGTCGGCGAGGATGAAGTCATGGAGGCGGGCGGTCTTCTTCTCGTTGAAGGCGTCTCGCTCCATGGCGGTGATCATGGCCCGGAAAACCTCGGGGCCGAGGATGTCGGCGAAGTGGTCATCGCGTTCCTTGCCGAGCCAGAGGAGGAGCTCGCTGGACGCGCCGTGCTGGCTGATGAGGCGGGCGAGGGTGTCCTTGAGGAGCTGGCCGCGGCTCTCGACCATGAGGATGCGGGCGCATTCGCCGGCGAGCTTGGCGGAGACGCGGTTGATGACGAGGACGAGGAGTGCGCCCCAGTCGGGCACGGCGTCGCGCAGGGACTCCAGGGCGCGGCGATGCTTGACGGCGGGGAGTTCCTCCAGGAAGGCGACCAGGCGCTCGATGAGTCGTTCCGGCGGCGACTCCTGGCTCAGCGGGACGAGGATGTCGCGCGCGTTGATCTGGGACTCGGGCGGGGTGAGCCCGCCGGCCTGGCGCAGGTCGTCGCGCATGAAGATGCCCTCGAGCGCGAGCGACGGCATCGTCTGGGCATGGGATTGAACCTCGGCGGCCAAGAGGTTCACGACCTCCGGCACGACACCGTGGTCGCGGAGGTCGTCGATGGACTTCAGGACGTCGGCGGCGACGCCGATGCGGGCCTTGAGGCCCTTGGCGGCGCGGACGTCGGCGAGGAGGCGGTCACCGAGGGTGATCTCCTTCTCCTCGTAAAGGACGGGCTCGGTCTTCTTGAGGGGAACGGTGAAGTGCCCGTCGCGCTTCATCTCGCCGCGGGCGACCTCCCACCACTTCTTCCAGTCCTCGGTGACGACGTCGCTGAGGATGGCCTGGATTTGGTCCACGGTGGCGCGCCCGTTCATGGAACGGAGGACGATGCGGACGACGTCGAGGTGATGGAGGGCGGCCTCGCGCTTCAGTCCGTCGAGGTCGAGGTGCTTGCGGACGAGGATGTGGTCGCGGCCAATGGGCTTGAGGGAATCGGCGGCGAAGATGAGGTCGAGGGAATGCCCGGGCTTGGAGGCAAAGTCGATGTTGAGGCGCCCGAGGACGCCGTCGAGGGCGGTGATGCGGCCGAAGCCCCAGCTCTTGTGCTGGCAGAAGCCAGCCTGGACGAGCTTGAGGATGGGGTCGACGTGGCGGGACTGGATCTTGCCGCTGGCGACCAGCTTATCGAGTTCGTCTTTCATCTTCTAAAATTGGCTCGTCCGGCCCGCTGGCGTGCCCGGGGAAAGAAACACCTTCCCACCTGAATCCGGGCGGAACTGCGCGCTGGCCGAATGTCGAATGGCGAGCATTATGGCCGCGTGGCGGATGCCAGACCAAGACAAATTGCCTTTCGCGCCCTTCGCCGAGCTTCGGCCGGGGATTTCCTGGAGCACCGGTTGGAGTCCGATCCAGCCTTCCGCGCCCTGCCGGGTCTCGACCGGCGCCTGGCGCAGGAACTCTTGTATGGGGTGACGAGGCACCGCGCGACACTGGATTGGCTGGTCGCGCGGCGCACGGAGGGTCGCCCGCAACGACCCGAGGTGCAGGACCTGCTGAGGATGGGGTTGTACCAGCTCTTCTGGCTCGAGCGCATCCCGGCCCACGCGGCGGTCCACGAGACCGTGGAGGTGGCGCGGGCGGCCGGCCTGGACGGGGCGGCGGGGTTCATCAACGCCATCCTCCGGGGATGCGAGCGGGAACGGGCGATGGTCCTGCAATCGCTCGGTCGGCTCCGGCAGGAGGATCCCGCGACGGGATACTCTCATCCGCGATGGCTGGTGGAGCGTTGGCAGGCCCACCACGGGGACGAGGGCCTGCGCCGCCTTTTGGAATGGGACAACACCCCGCCCCCGACCTACGCGCGCCTCAACACCCTGCGCGCCACGGCGGACGCCACCCTGGCCCAATGGCGCGAGGAAGGCGTGGAATCGAGGCCCTTCGAGCGGCCGTGGCTGCCTTCGGGGCTCGTCCACGAATTGCTCTCGCATCCGTCCCTCGCGTCGTTGCCGTCCTTCCTGTCCGGCGGCTTTTACGTCCAGGACCCGAGCACGTTGATGGCCGGGCTCGAGCTGGGCGCGCGGCCGGGCGAGACGATCCTGGACTACTGCGCGGCGCCCGGCGGCAAGGCCACGTGGATCGCACAATTGACCTCCAACCAGGCCCGCGTCGTCGCCCATGACAATCACGCGGGACGACTCCGGCTCGTGGAGGAGAACGCCACGCGCCTCGGGGCCACGTCCATCGTCGTGGCACCCCCGCCCCATGCCCCCGGCACGCCGGGCACGTTCGACCGCGTCCTGGTGGACGCCCCGTGCTCGAACACGGGCGTGTTGCGGCGTCGGCTGGAACTTCGTTGGAGGCTGGAGCCGTCGGAGGTCGAGCGCTTGGCGGCGGCCCAAGTGGGACTGCTCGACCGGGCCGCGCGCATGGTGAGGCCAGGGGGAACGCTGGTGTACTCGACGTGCAGCATCGAGCCCGAGGAAAACCATGCGGTGGCTCGATCCTTCGCCGCGACCCATCCCGGGTGGCGACTCGAGAAGGAACGGGCGCTCACGCCCTTGGCGGATGGCACCGACGGCGCCTTCGTGGCCGTGCTGGTCCGGGATGGCGCATGACCCCGGTTGTCATCGTCGGGCTTCATCGTTCCCCCGGGCACAACTTCGTGGGCCGGTTCGGGCTTCCCGCGGGGACGCATCCCATCGACTCCTTGGAGCGCCTGCGGTTCCTGGCGGATCGGGGGATCGAGGGGGACCGGTTTCTCGACCACGCGCCGGGGTACAAGGGACAGGTGACGTTCTACGCGGCGGAGGTGCACCGCGCCCTGTGCGAGGCCTTGGGCGTCCGGCGCGAACCCAGCGCATGCCGCCGCAACGTGATCGTGGAAGGCGTGGACCTGAACGATTGGATCGGGCGTCCGTTCACCCTTGGGGGCGTTGCATTCGAGGGCGTGGAGGAGTGCCGGCCCTGCTCGTGGATGGAGGAGGCGGTGGGGCCGGGTGCGGAGCATTTCCTCAAGGGGCGCGGCGGACTGAGGGCGCGGGTGTTGTCGGACGGTTGGCTGGAGCTGGGGCCCACGACGTGGCGCCCATCAAAATGACCAAGGCGGAGGACCTGCGGCATGCCGCAGAGCCTCCGCCTTGGAGGGTTGAAGACGTTACTTCTTCTTCGCTGCGGGCTTGGCGGCCGCGGCTTTCTTCGCGGGAGCCTTCTTCGCAGGAGCCTTCTTGGCTGCGGGCTTGGCGGCCGCGGCCTTCTTTGCAGGAGCCTTCTTGGCTGGCATTGATCGTCACCCCCCTTCGGGTCGTGCATTCGCACCACGTGTCCGCCCATGGCCGGGCATCACGTTCTGCTGCTGTGCAAACTCTGGTGCGAACGCGCCCGTAGGGAGAACGCGCCGACGATGCGCGGCACCGTGCCGCGAGGTCAATCCCAGTTTGCAGGGGCGTGCCTTCAAAAGGGAAATTGGGTGAAGATTGAAGAGCCGTTCGCGCGTCCCTGCACCGTCACGCGCCACGCGCCGCCGCTCCTCATGCCAACGAATCGCCCAGGCTGGGCGCGCTTCAGGCAAAGGTTTGCCTTCCCTTCGTGGCGGCGGGCATGGGATAGCCGGACATGCTCCATTCCGTTCCCCCATGGTGGGTCGCCTCCGACTCGGCCTCGACGATGTCGTTGGTTCGGTCGCGCTGGCTGGATCTTCTGATGCAAGGGCTCCGTCGTGGATTGCGGTCTGGCCGGCGCGCCCGCGTTCTCGGCATCGCCACGGCCTGGGTCCTTGCCTCGCTGGGGATGGCTGCGTCCGCCTGCGCGGCCGGGATCGAATGGCGGCTCCAAACCCGCGACCCGGCCACGGGAAAGGTCCGCGTGACCGTCGAGAAGGTGGATCCCAAGCGCGTGGGCGTCGTCGCCGTGGACGTGTGGAACCATCACTGGTGCAAGACCGCGACGATGCGCGTGGACGCCTTCGTGCCGCGCATCAACCAGGCGCTGGAAGCCGCGCGTGCCATGGGGATGACGGTGATGCTGTGCCCCAGCGACGTCGTGGAGAACTACGCCGGGCATCCCCAACGCGAGAAGGTCCTCGCCTTGCCCAAGGTCGTCGTGCCCCGCCTCGTGGACGCCACGTGCCCGCCCGTCCCCGACGCCGGCGGCTGTGCATGCGGTCGCGAGCGCTGCGCCGGCAACTACGGATGGGACGGGATGCACCCCGGCCTGCGGATCGGGGACGACGACTGGATGCCCGACACGCAGTCGGATGTGTACGCCCTCTGCCAGGCGAAGGGCCTGACCCACCTCGTGTACGTCGGCTTCCACACCCAGGTCTGCCTCCTCGGCAAGCCCATGGGCCTGCGCGCCATGAAGACCGCCGGGCTCCATTGCGTCCTCGCCCGGGACATGACCGACGCCCACCCGGGCTACGACCCGTCGCGCGGCTTCACCCCGGACCTCAACACGGAGCAGGTGGTCGAGCACTTCGAGAAGCACCTCGCGCCCACCATCCACCTCGCTGACGAGCTGGCCCGCGCCGGCCACTGGGAGGGCCAGCGCCTCCTGGACCCCGTGCGCATCGCGCCGTGGGGCACGCCCATGCGGCCCCATCTCTTCGAGCAACCCGTCACCGTCACCTTGACCGCCCCGCTCCAGCCCGGCGCGGACATCCGCTACACCCTCGACGGATCGGCCCCGACACCGCGTTCGCCCTTGTACAAGGGCCCGTTCGTCGTCACCCAAACCACCCATGTCCGGGCCGTCGCCTTCCGCGGGGGCCGCAAGGTGGGGCTGGAGTCCGAGGGATCCTTCGCCCGGATGGGCCCCCTTCCACCCAAGCCCGACGTCCACGTCGGCGACCTCGTCCCCGTCCGCAACGTGGGCTTCGGCCACACCTATGGCGGCGTCGTGCGGTACTCGGCGGGCGCGTTGCCGCCCCAGAAGGATCGCTCGAACGAGGGCAAGCCCTTGAAGACCGGGCGCGCCGTGCACGCCCACGGCCTTGGCATGCGAGCCCCCAGCGCGGTCGCCTACGAGGTCAGGCCCGGGTTCAGGAGGTTTGTCGCGCTCGCGGGCGTGGATGAAAACCTCCTGGACGTCGGCAACGGCTCCAACCTTGCGAGGCATCCCAGCGTGGTGTTCAAGGTCTTCGTGGACGGCCAGCAGGCGGCGGCCAGCCCCGTCATGCGGATGTCGTCGCCGGCGTGGCGCTTCGACGTGCCCATCCCGGACGGGGCGCGCGTCGTGACCTTGGCGGCGACGGATGCCGGGGATGGCTCCCGCGAGGACCTGGCCAACTGGGCGGAGGCCGGGTTTGTTGTGAAGCCCTGAAGCCGGGGCGTTGGCCGGGGCGGCGGCTTCATGCCGCGCCCATCGACGCATCATTGCCCTTGCCAGCCCTACGTCGTCCGCGTCTCCATTTTCCCCATTACCCGATGAATTCTACCCGCAAACACAGCATGCATCGCGCCTTCATGGCGACTGGGACGGCGTTGGGCATCGCCTGGGCCGCGCAGCAAGGGCAGGCGGCCGACGACCTGGTCGTGGCCGAATTCGACGGCGATTCCTATGCCCCTTGGACGGCGGCGGGCGACGCCTTCGGCGACGGGCCCGCGCGCGGGGCCTTGCCGGGCCAGATGTCCGTCTCGGGCTTCAAGGGCAAGGGCCTGGTCAATTCGTTCCGCAACGGCGACGCCGCCACCGGCGTCCTGACGTCCCCGCCGTTCGTCCTGCAACGGCGCCACCTGTCCTTCCTCATCGGCGGAGGCGCCAACGCCGAGAAGCTCGCCCTGCAACTCCTGCTCGATGGCCGCGTCGTACGGTCGGCCACCGGCGGCAACAGCCAGCCTGGCGGCAGCGAGGATCTGGCCCCCGGTTCGTGGGACGTCGCCGACCTCGCCGGCAAGACGGTCGTGCTGCGCATCGTGGACGACGCGACCGGCGGATGGGGGCACATCAACGTGGACCATGTGGTGCAGACCGACCGCAAGCCCGCCGGGTTGATCCGGGACGCCGCCCGCGACGTCACCGCCTCGCACCGGTACCTGCTGGTCCCCATCAAGACGGGCGCACCCAAGCGCGTCGTCACGCTTTCGGCCGGTGACCATGTCATCGTGCGCAACGACGTGGAACTGGCCCCGGGCGCCGCCGAGTGGTGGGGCGTGATGGACGTGGGACCCTGGCGCGGCCAATCCCTGCGCGTGACGGTGGACAAGCTCCCCGAGGATTCCTCCGGGCTCGCGTCCATCCGGACATCGGACACGGTTCCCGACGCGGCGACGCTCTATCGCGAGCCCTTGCGCGGGCAGCTCCACTTCTCGCCCCAGCGCGGCTGGAACAACGACCCCAACGGCATGGTGTACTTCCGGGGCGAGTACCACCTCTTCTTCCAGCACAACCCCTACGGATGGGCGTGGGGCAACATGCACTGGGGCCACGCCGTCAGCCGCGACCTCGTCTCCTGGACGGAGCTGGGCGACGTGCTGATGCCCGACGTGTACGGGCCCATGTTCTCCGGGAGCGCCGTCGTGGACTGGCAGAACACCAGCGGCCTCGGCACCGACGGCAAGCCCCCGCTCGTCCTCATCTACACCGCCGCCGGCAATCCCACCGTCCAATGCATCGCGTCGAGCACGGACGGACGGACGTTCGTGAAGTACCCCGGCAACCCCATCCTGCCCCAGGTCACGGGCGGCAACCGCGACCCCAAGGTCCTGTGGCACGAGCCCACCAGGAAATGGGTCATGGTCCTGTATGTCGAGTTGCCGGGACGCGGGCACACGGTGCACTTCTACACATCGCCCAACCTCAAGGACTGGTCCCTCGCGTCCGTCACCGACGGCGTCCGCGGCAGCAACTACCTCTACGAATGCCCCGACTTCTTCGAGCTGCCCGTCGATGGCAACCCGAGGGACAAGAGGTGGGTGCTCGCCGGGGCCAACACCGAGTACGCCGTGGGCACCTTCGACGGCACGCGCTTCACCCCCGGGCACTCGCGGCTGCCCGGCCAACGCGGCAAGGGCTTCTATGCGCCCCAGACGTTCAGCGACATCCCCGCGCGCGACGGCCGCCGCATCCAGTTCGGCTGGTTCCAGACCGAGACCAAGGGCGCGTCCTTCAACCAGTCCATGACGCTCCCCTTGGTGCTCACGTTGACGTCCACGCCCGAGGGCCCCCGCCTCGCCTACAACCCGGCCAAGGAGATCCAGTCCCTGCGGCAACGCGGCCGCGTCCTCCGCAACGTCACCGTCGGCACCCGCTCCACCGACGCCCCGCTCGACCTCGGCGAGGCCGAGCTGCTGGAGCTGTCCGCCGAGTTCGAGCACGGCCAAGGCTCGGTCGAGTTCGTCGTGCGCGGCGCCGTGATCCGCTACGACGACGAACGGCAGGAAATCTCCGTCCAAGGCCACAAGGCCCCCGCGCCCCGTCGCGGAAGCCGCCAGCGCATCACCGTCTTCTGCGACCGCACCGGGCTCGAGGTCTTCGCCAGCGACGGCCTCTGCTACGTGCCCATGCCGTTCCAGCCCGCGCCCGACGACCGACACGTCCTCGTGAGGGCCCCCGGAGGCCCACGCCGCCTCAAGCAGGTGGCGTTGTACCCCCTCCGCTCCATCTGGCATCAGCCGCGCTAGCGAGGACGATCCGCTCCGGGCAAACGACATCCCCGGCGAATCCGAACGCCTCCCCATCCTGTAGGCCGCGTGCCCTCACGCGGCGCCCGGTGGAATGGTGGCAACGGCATCCTGCCGCTGTCGTGACCAAGCCAGAGCCGGGAAGGCTCTGCCACGTGCCCCCCCCCGCGCGCGCCGGGTCACGGCACGCTGCCAGTCGCCGGGGCGTCCTGCGAGGCCAACCATGCCATCAGCGACCGATGGTCCGTCTTGCCCGTGCCAAGCTTCGGGATGTCGGGGATGAACCGCAGCTCGCGCGGGATGCTCAGGTTGCTCAACCCCTTGGCGCGAATCGCGTCGCGTACCTCCGACATGGTCAATTCCCGGGACGTGGCGATCGCGATCAGCTTCTCGCCCTTCGCGTCGCAAGGCAGGGCCACCACCGCGACCTCGCATCGGCGGCCGTGGCGCGGGAAGGCGCCGTCGAGGGCCTCCTCGATGGCGGCAAGGCTGACCATCTCGCCGCTGACCTTCGCAAAGCGCTTCAGGCGGCCCAGGATGAAGACGAACCCGTCCGCGTCCACCCGCACGATGTCGCCGGTGTCGTACCACCCGCCCATCTGCTGGAACCGGGCGTTCGCCTCGGGGTTGAGGTAGCCCTTCATCACGTTGGCACCCCGCACCAGGAGGCGGCCGCCCTCGGGGACGCCCTCCACGGGTTCCAGGCGCCATTCCACCCCGGGGAGGAAACGGCCCACCGAGCCAAAGCGCGGCTCGATCCGCGAGTTGGCGCAAATGACGGGGCTGCACTCGGTCGCGCCGTACCCCTCGATCACGCGGACGCCGAACGTCCGCGCCCAGGTGTTGGCCGTGGCCTCCTGCAGCTTCTCCGCCCCCGCCACAAGGTATCGCAGGGTATTGAAGTCATAGGGATGCGCCCGTCGCGCGTAGCCGTTTAGGAACGTGTTGGTGCCCACGAGCACCGTGCAGGCCTTGTCGTACACCAGCGCCGGCACCACGCGGTAGTGCAACGGCGACGGATACAGGAACACGTACTCGCCCCGGATGAGCGGGAACAACGTGCACGTGGTCAGCCCAAAGCTGTGGAACAACGGCATCGCGTTGAAGAAGCGCTCCTCGTCCGACACGTCCAGGTGCGCCGTGATCTGCCGGACGTTCGCCAGCAGGTTGCGATGCGTGAGTTCCACGCCCTTGGGCACGCCCTCCGACCCCGACGTGAACAACACCACCGCCGACTGGTCCGGGGCCGCCGTCGCGCCCGACCAACGCCCGCCGCAGCGAAGGGTGTTGGCCATCAAGCGGACGAGCTTCAACCAACCCGGCACGGATGCGCCCACGTCCTCGAGATACACCACGGACACGTCCCCGCCCGCCAAGGCCTCCAACGGGATCTTCGCCTTCTCGACAAAGGCGCGCGACGTCAGGATTTGACGGCATCCCGCCAGCACCAGGCACGCCCGCATCACGGGGACGCCCGAGGAAAAGTTGAGGATCGCCGGCACGCGCCCGATGGCCATCAGGGCCAGCAACGCCACCGGCGTGGCGTTCATGTTGGGCAGCAACACCGCCACGCGCCCGCCCTTGGGCGTCGCCCCCATCAACACCTCCAGCCGCCAGGCGAGCACATCCACCCCCACCATCAGCCGTCGATAGCTCAACGGCTGCTGCCGGATGTCCTCCAACGCCATCTTGCGGGGCCGATGCCACGCCGCATCCGCGACGGCCGCCACGACGTGCGTGGGACCCAGCTGCATCTCGGCCTCGAATTGCTGCCGCAACATGTGGTCCCGGATCCAGGCCGTGGCCCGTCGCCTCGCCACGGCGGCAGGCAAGCCATGGAACCGCGGCGGCTCCATCGCCGGGCTGAAGTGCGCCGTCACCCGTGGAAACCACCGCGTCCAGCCCAGGTGCCGCACGAACGGCACCCGCACCGCCCCGCGCAGGTGGCACATGATCACCCTCGCCTGCGTCCTGTGCACTAGGAAGCCCGAGCCGTCGTACAGCCTCATCAGGCTTCCCGTCAGCGAGATGCGCCCCTCCGCAAACAGGACCAGCCGCCCCCCGGTGGCCAGGAACTCCGCCATCCGCTTCACCGCGTAGGGGGACGCCGTGTCCACCGGGAACGTCCGCCGGTTCAGCATGATCTTGCGGTGAAACCACGACGCCTCGGCCGTCGTCGCGCTCGTCACGAACTTCCAGTCGTCGTCCAGCAGCGCGTACAGAAACGCCCAGTCCAGCCACGACACGTGGTTCGGCACCAGCAACACCGGCCCCTTCGCCGCCAATACCCCGGCATCAAATGCCCGGAAGCGGAACCACCACGTCAGCACCCATCGGATCAAGGTCTTCATCGTCTTGAGATTCTTGCGCCACCCCGACTCCGCCCGTTCACCGATCCCGACGCGCCGGGATGCGGAGCCCCAGCAACGCAAGCCCCACCAAACCGGCCAGCACGAAGAAGAACTGCCCCGCGCTCACGGGCGTCGAGAACCATTCCCCCGAGTGCACGCACACCGCCACCACGCCCCCGGCCATCAGCATCCCCACGTTGTCGCACAGGTTTTGCACCGCGATCGTCTTCCCCATCCGCGTCGGGTCCGTCTCCGCCTGCAACGCCGCGTTCAACGGGATCAGGAACAAGCCCGCTGCCACGCCCGCCGCCACCAGCAACGCCATCACCCACGGGAACCACGTCATCCCACCCGCCACATGGCTTGCCCGCAGGCCCGGCACCACGTCCACCAAGCCCACGCCCACCAACGTCGCCACCAACAACACGCCGTAGAACCGGGTGCGCGCAAGGTCCCCCACCGCGTGCCACTGGCCCGCCAGCAGGCTCCCCGCCATCACGCCCACCGACAACCACAGCCCCAGCAGCGAGATCTGCGTGTTATCCTTCAACCCCAGCACGTCGATGCCCCACGCCTGGAAGTTGATCTTCATCGCCGCGCCGCACACCCAGAACAACCCCGTGCCCAGCAACACCCTCGCCATGCGCGGGTGGCCCAGGAGGTCCCGCGCATGCCCGACGAACTCCTTCAGGCTGGCGTCGAGCCGCGCCGAAGGCGTGCATGGCGTGCGGTCCATCGCCAGGTTGCACAGCAACCCGCCCCCGAACACCGCCAGCAGGATCCCGTAGCACGCCTGAACCGACAGGCGGTCGATCATCAACGACCCGCCGATCGCGCCCGTGATGATCGCCAGCAACGTCAGCAGCTCCACCGTCCCGTTCGCCTTCACCAAGCGCTCCGCAGGCAGGATCTCGGGCAGGATGCCGTACTTCGCCGGGCCGTAGAAGCAGGCCCCGATCCCCACCACCAAGTACCCCGGCGCCTGCCAGACGTACCCCAGCCACACGCTCAACGCGCACATCGCCGTGCCAAGCACCTTCACGCCGTTGCCCCCCACCAGCCACGTCGTCTTCGAGAACCGATCGTTCAGGTACCCCGCCAACGGGGCCAACACCACGTACGGCACAAACAGGAGGCTCGTGTACAACGCCCCGCGCGACCGCAGCGTCTCCTCCGTGATCGCGCCCGAGTTCTTCAGCAATGTGAGCTGCCCAAGGATCACCGCCAGGATCGCGTTGTCTCCAAACGCGCCGAGGAATTGGCCGGCCAACAACAGCAGGTAGTTGCGCCCACTGGGCTTGTTCATGCGGGGGAATGGTTCACCACCCCGACGCTGGACTGGCGAACCATGGATGCAAGCGTGCATGCCGACGTGATGCACCAACCGGGCGCCCGGGCGTGAATCGAATCCCCCGATGGCCGCGTCGGCGGCGTCGATGCCCGCCGTGACGGCCTACAACCACCGCAGCAACGCCGTCGCCACCGCATGGCCCGCCCGCTCCGTGGAGATGCATCCGCCGTGACGTGCCACCTGCTCCTTGACCGACGGCATGCCATTGGAGGGCACCAGGAGATGCCGGGCATGCCGTGGCAGGAGCATGGGCAGGTCGTTGAAGTGATCCCCCGCCGCGAGGGTTTCGTCGGGCGAGATGCCCAGCAGCCGCTGCAACTCGGCCAGCGCCGTCCCCTTGCTGTACGCCGCGTGGCTCAGGCGCACGTACACGTCGTTGCGCACGACCGCCAACCCGCTCACCGACGCCGCGAACTCCACCAACTCGGCCTCGATCCGGTCCATCTGGGCCACGCTGCGGGCGATCGCGCACAACGGGGACCACGGGTCGTCGTAGAACATCGCGTCATGCCGCGACTGCAACCCCTCCAGCAAGTCCGGCACGGCCTCCGCCATGCCTGCGAACAACCGGGCGTGGTCCTCATGGCATCGCGTGTTCCACGGCTCCACCGGCACATAGTGCCCGCGGTCGTTCGCGAAGATCTCCCGTTCGACCAACACGAGGTAGTCGGGCCGCACCGACGCACCGGACCGGCCCAGGGTTTCCATCAGGCTTTGCATCTCGCGCCCCGTGTTGATCACCCACCGAACCCCGCGCGCCTGCAACGACGCGATCCGTTCCTGGAACGCCAGCGGGATCGGGGCCTCCGCATGCTCCTCGTGGATCGTCCCGTCAAAGTCGGTGGAAACCAGCCGTAGTTCGTCGCCCATCGCCCCCATCGTCCACGGAACCCTCCCTCCCTCCAAGAAGTCAGATGAACAACCGCGGTCCCCCTCAGCGCGTATGCATGAAGCGCTCAGGCGAGTTTTGGGTTGAGGTTGGTGACGAAGGCGAAGGCCATGGCGAGGTTGTCCTCGCCCATGGCGGCTTGGAAGTCGGTGAGGGAGAGGTGTCGAGGCCTTCGCTGGCGGCTACGCCAGTGCATGTAGAAGCTGATGACGATGCGGCGAAGCATGCCCAGGATCAGCAGTCCGTTGGTGTCGCGGACACGGCATCGATCGTCGTTGAGCGTGACGTCCAGCCGCTGATGACTGCCGTTCTCGATCCCCCAGCCTTGGCGGTTGGCTTCGAGCCACTCCTTGGCTGGAAGTTCCTCCGGACTCAGGTCGGTGATCAGTCCGACGGTTTCATCCTTGCGCCCACGACGTTGGCGCGTCAGCCGGGCGCATTGGGCCGCGAAGGGGAACCCAACGTTCTCGGCCTCGACCGGACGACTGACCAGGGTGCGGCTTTCAGCAACGCCCCGGTTCCTTTCCCGCTTCCGGGCCTGGGTGGGCGTCGTGGTCAGAGGGGGAAAAACCCGTCGGTGGGACGGGTACGGCGTTGTCGATGTTCTGACGCAGGGTGGATTGGTTGTCTTTGACGCTCAGCAGGTAGTGCGCGCCGTGTTCGAGGACCAACTCCCGGGCAGTCTGGTCCTGCGTGTGGAGTGCATCCAGGGAGACGACGCGGCCGGCCAGGTCCAACTCGCCGAAGAGCTCCCGTGCCACGGGGATTTCGTTGGTCTTGGTGTCGACCACCGCGCTGCCCAGGTAGAACTGGCTGGGCACGGTGACCGCCGCCAGGATCGCGTCACCGGGACCGTGGCGGGGCTTCTTGCCATCCACGGCGATCAATTCGTTGGCCGGTGGTTGTCCCCGCACCTTGGCTTGGATTTGTAGCAACAACTGGTTGAGGATCTTGGCGTCCAGCTTGGCCAGGCAGCGGGAGAAGGTCGATTGGCTGGGGGCCGGGAAGCGGCCGTTGGGGTGGGGGCGGATCCCCAAGGCCCCGCGCTGATGCTGGTTGAGGCGCCGGGCCAGCTTGGCCAGGTCCTTTTGACCGCGCGGCGCGTCGCACAGGATGGCCACCAGCATCAGGGTCACCAGCGACCAGACCGGGTAGGACTCCACGCGCTCCCGATACTCGGGCAACTCCCGGAAGTGCTGGGTCAGGGCACGCAGTTCCGTGCCCTTGAGGTAACAGCGGGCGCCGGCCTTCTTTTCCACCGAGGCCAGCGCCGGCTTGAGATGCTCGGCCTGCAAGCTGCGCCGGGCGTTCTTCACCAGTTCCCGCACAAAGAGGCGCTTGGGCTTGTCGTGTTCCACGTAGTAGTCCCGGCGATGGCGTCCGCTGCCATCGGTCAATCCCACCTCCTCCCAGCCTTGGGCCGTGTAGACGGTGCCGTGGAACTGCTCGGGGTCCACAAACGTCTCGACGACCAGCACCGGATGCCCGTAGCGGGCCTGCCAGTCCGTGCTGAGGCGCTCCAAGGCCAGGCGCAGCACCCGCGATCCCAAGTTGGGCTGGCGCGCCTTGGGCAGGATGAGGAAGCGGCTGTTGTTGGCGACCAGGCTCAGCCGGCGATCCCGTTGGGCCTGGGTCCATCCGATCCACTGGTCGCGGTGCTTGAGGTGCTTGGCGGCCGCGTTGAAGACCAGGACGGCCAGCCAGTTCCCCGGGGCGTCCACCGCAGCGTAGAAGATCCGCTCGCCCACGGGCTTGAGCCCGCCCAGATAGTGGTGCTTCCCAAGAAGCGACTGCAGTCGGCGCAGATCCGACGCCGTGGTCAGGGGCACCACCTGGACTTCATCCAACGACACCGGAGCTTGAACAAGGGCCTTTTTCTTGGGGGCGGCTTGGCGTTCCACACCCCGGACCCTAAAAAGTTGACGGAGGGATGTCCCGCAAAAACGACTTCACATCGGCCCTTTCGGCCTCAAATCCATCCCATGAATACGCGCTGCGGTCCCCCTGGGAACGCGCCCCGGGACGATCCAGTTGGGAGGCAAGTGATTGCGCTGCAGATTCTTTCGCAAGACGAGGAGTGAGCGAGGCGCGGGCCAGTGCCAGGCCCGTAACAAGCGAAGGACGAGGCTCTTCCGAAAGAAGATCCAGCAAGCACGACCGAGCCAAGTGAATCGTTCCGGTTGAGGCATGGCGGCTGCGGCCGGGGACGGCCGCGCTGCCAGGGGGCCTCCCTCGCTCGGCCCCGTCTTCAATCCCGGGAGGGATGCGTGGCCGCGTCCGGCGACCCGGGGCCCGTCGGCCCTTTGAGGGCGGCGTCGAGCCAGCGGATGCCGCCGGGCTCGTCGTCGAAGTCGCCGTCCAACTGGGCTTGGAAGGCCCTTTCCAGGATGTCCTTGAACCGGGGGCCCGGCGTCCAGCCCCGGGCCACGAGGTGACGGCCCAGGACGATCGGCCGGGGTGCGGCCGTCTCCAGCGCCAGCTCGGACGCCTTGGCCCGGAGCGCACGAACGGCCCCCGGCTCCCCGGCGGGCCGGGGCGGGCGACCCGAGGCGTCGGCCGTCATGAGCTCGCACAACTCCTCGATCGTCGCCGGGGCCAGCCTGAGGGCGAGCCGCCGGATCGCGCGGGCCGTGGGGCTGGCCAGGTGCGCCATGTGGTTCGCGACCAGGGGCGGCACCCGTTCCTTCACCTCGTTGGGCATCCCGAGCCGTTCAAGGAACGCCCCTGCCATGGGCACGCCGGCGATTTCATGGCCTGGCGAGACGACCCGCTCGCGGCCGTCGCGCCACTCGCGCCGGGTGTGCGTGGCCTTGCCGGCGTCGTGGAGCAAGGTGGCCAGCATCAACACGCCGCGCGTGCGCTCGTCCATCCCGCGCCATCCGCGCTGGCCCGCCAGCGCGTCGAGGGCGAGCAACGTGTGCGTCCAGACGTCGCCCTCCGGATGCCACTCCGGATCCTGCTCGACGCCCCTCATCGAGGTCAGCTCCGGGTGCACGCCGAGCCAGCCAGCGTCCAGGGCGAACGCCAGGCCCAGCGACGGCGCCTCCGAGAGGGTCGCCCACTTCCACCATTCCTCCCGCACGCGCTCGACGGGAAGCTCGGCCTGCATCGGGGCCATCGATTGGCACAACGCCACGGTGGCGGGGTCGGGGGAGAGCCGGAACCGCGCCGCGAACTGCATCCCGCGGAGGACGCGAAGGGGATCCTCGACGAAGGCGGCGCCCGTGTGGCGCAACACGCCCGCGCGCAGGTCCGCGACTCCGCCGTGGAAGTCCATGACCTCGCCCGTTCGCGGATGGAGCATGATGGCGTTGATCGTGAAATCGCGTCGCAGCGATGCCTCGCGCGGCGAGATGTCCGGGGCCGTCTCCACCTCGAAGCCCCGATGCCCCGGCCCCACCTTGGAGTCGCGGCGCGGCAACGAGAAGTCGTGCTGCCGTCCGTCCGACAGCGTCACCTTCGCCACCCCAAACGACCGGCCCACAAGGTCCACGCGCCCCCAACGCCCCAGCGCACGTGCCAGCTCCGGGTAGCCGAGACCGTACACCTCCACGTCGAAGTCCTTGACCGGCCGCCCCATCAAGGCGTCGCGGACGCATCCGCCCACGAGGTAGGCGCGGGCCAGCTCGGGCGTCCCCAGCAGGACCTCCCGCAGGGCGGCGGGGACGAAGTCGAGGTTCACGAGGTCTGTCCCCAATGCCGGGCCGTCGCTTCCTCAGGCGCCCCAGAAAAAGGACTCGGGGCCGACGCGATACCGGACGCGCATCTCGGGCGTTTCCACGGCCGTGCCGCGGGCGAACGACTCCACGCCGGCCAGCGTCATGCCCGACGTTAGCAACGTGCGCTCGAGGGGATACGGCTGCCGACGCTCCACCACCATGCGCTCGATGTGCCGGATTTGCGGGTTGAAGAAGTCGGCCGTGGTCGAGCCATGGGTGGGCATGGGCAGGTACATCTGGCAGGAGATCGCGCGCCCGCGCCCGGCGTCCCAGCCGGCGTAGTTGAAGTCGCGGATGGCGAGCATGAAGAGCGTGGTGCGGAACCCGTCGAGGTGCTCGATGAAGTAGGCCCAGCCTTCCGGGAAGGCCTCGCGCGCCCAGTCGAACGTCACCGGTGCCGTGGGGTAGCCGTCGCGGACCGGCAGGTTGTGGCTGCGGGAGAGGGCGGACTCCAGCAGGCGCCGGGTGGTGGGCATGCCGGCCGCGTGCGCCCACATCTCAGGGCCGCGCAAGGCCCGCACCCTGCGGATGCCCACCTCTCCGCCGCGCCGGCGCTCGGACATGCACTGGGCGGTCTCCAGCCCATGGATGTCGTAGCTGTCCATGCCGCCGTACGCCGCGCACACGCTCTCGGTCAGGCGCGTCCCGTGGGGCACGTCGATGGAAGGCATGCGCCGCGTCACCGGCAAGGACGAGCCGGCCTGGAAGGGAAAGCGCAGGCGGCGCGCGTCCTCGACCATCTCGACGCATTCCTGCCAGCTCGTGGACAGGTGCTTGTCGTTGAAGACCGGCACGGAGCGGCCGCTGGACTCGAAGACGCGGACGACCTCCTTGAAGAACCGGTAGCGTGGGTAAAGCGTCTGGCCGCGCTCGTTGCGGGGGTACTTGCCGTGCTCCCCGATGATCACGACGCCATCCACCGCCAGCGTCTGGCCGCCGAGCGTGAGCGCCTCCGTGATCGTCTTGTAGATGGGGACCCCGTGGCGGGCCGCCGTCGCCCGCGCCAGGTCGCCCTCGGGGAACTGGTCGATGTAGAGCGACACCAGGTCCACGTCGGGCCGGTGCCAGCCGCCCTCCCATCCGTACCCTAGGAGGAAGCGGTCGATGAAGTGCTGCGCGTGGGAGTGTTGCCGGACCTCGGTGCCGATGAGGGCGATGCGAGGCCGCGGGCGCGGGGTCACGATGCGCGGCGACGACGCCGCCCTCATGGGGACCGCGGCCATGGCGGCCGCGCCGCACGCGAGGAAGCTCCTTCGATTCATGCTCGTCTTCATGGGAACCGCCGGCACGTTGGCCGTTCCACGGGGTGGATTCCAAGCCGAACCTTGATCCCGGGCGCACGGGCGGGGCGTTGTCACGTGACGACGGCGCAGGGGCCGCCTTGGTTTCGCGGGCGAACGTTTGCCATGCGAGGCCGGGCGCGGATAGCGTCGAACATCACCCGGCCTGCAACGTCGGGTTCCATGTCATGACGCGCTCCATCCGGTTCCTGGGCCTTGCTTTCATCGTGGGCAACATCGCGGCGGCGACGGCGGGCGCGGCGGCGCCCTCCTTCGAGCGGGACGTGGCGCCGTTGCTCGCCGAGCATTGCCATGCCTGCCATGGCGCGCGGAAGCAGGAGTCGGGGCTGCGCCTGGACTCGCACGCGGCGGCCCTCCGGGGGGGTGACCACGGCCCCGCGCTCGTCCCGGGCAAGGCCTCGGCCTCGGCCCTGGTGCTCGCGGTGGGCGGACGGCACCCGGAGGTGGCGCGCATGCCTCACCGGCGAGACCCGTTGTCGGCGGCGGACGTCGCGGTGCTGACGGCATGGATCGACGCCGGCGCGGACTGGCCCGGATCCGGGGCGGCCGAGGCGGCGGGGACGGTGGGCGGCAAGGGCGCGAGCCATTGGGCGTTCAAGCCGTTCATCCGGCCGACGCCGCCGAAGGCCCGGGCGACGGGCCATCCCATTGACGGCTTCGTGCGGGAACGCCTCGCCAAGGAAGGGGTGGCCCCGTCGCCGGAGGCGGACCGCGCCACGTTGCTGCGTCGCGTCAGCCTGGACCTCACGGGGCTGCCGCCGACGCCGGAGGACGTGGACGCGTTCGTCTCCGACAAGGCCCCCGGCGCGTACGAGCGCGTGGTGGAGCGGTTGCTGGCGTCGCCGCACTACGGCGAGCGATGGGCCCGTTGGTGGCTCGACGCGGCGCGGTACGCGGACTCCAACGGGTTTGAGAAGGACCGCACGCGAAGCATCTGGCCGTGGCGCGACTGGGTGATCCGGGCGCTGAACGAGGACAAGCCGTTCGACGCGTTCACGGTGGAGCAATTGGCGGGCGACCTGTTGCCGGGGGCGACGTTGGACCAGCGGGTGGCGACGGGCTTCCTGCGCAACTCGATGGTGAACATGGAGGGCGGGATCGAGCCGGAGAAGTTCCGCGTGGAAGCGATGATCGACCGGGTGGACTGCGTGTCGCGCACGTGGCTCGGCGTGACGTTGGCGTGCGCCCAATGCCATCACCACAAGTACGATCCCTTCACGGTCTCGGACTACTACGGCTTCTACGCGCTGCTGAACCAGGACGACGAGCCGCGCATCGAGATCCCGACGCCTGAGCAGGCGCGGATCCGGGCCGGGGTGGAGGCCGCCGCGCGGGCGGTGGAGGACAAGGTCCGGGCGTCATTGCCCGACCCGGAGGCCCGCCTGGAGGCGTGGCTGCGGGACACGGCGGCGGGGGCGGGCTCGTGGCAGGCCATGGACGCCCGTGAATGGCATTCCCAGCCCATGAAGTTCGAGAAGATGGAGGACCTCGCCTTCCTCGGCGGCGGCGACATCCACAACTTCTCCGTGGTGAGCCTTTGGGTGGACGTGACGAACACGCACGTGACGGGGTTCAAGCTGGAGGCGCTCAACGACGCCAACCTGCCGTTTCGCGGGCCCGGCATCGATGGCGACGGCGGGTTCAACCTGTGCGAGTTCACGGTCGAGGCGTCGCCCCTCTCGGAGTTGTCCAGCCCGGACGCCGGATCGACGACGTTCAAGGGCACGACGAACCAAGTGCCGTTCCGGCGCGCCATCGCCGATGCATGGCCCGAGGGGGCGCATCCGTCCCTGACCATCGACGGGGTGCGCAACAAGGACGGCTGGCACTCGGGCTTCACCAAGGGCCGTCGAAACCAGGAACGCCGCATCGTGTTCGAGGCGGAGAAGCCGGTGGGGTTCCCCGGCGGCACGCGGCTCCACGTGGCGCTCTGGCAAAAGCCCGACGGCTCCGGCCGCCTCAACCACTTGATCGGCCGCTTCCGCGTCTCGATGACGTCCGCTGACGGGCCGCTCCCGGTGGATCCGCTGAGCGCCCGGCAACGTGCCCTCGCCAACCTCCCCGCGAGCCAGAGGACCGAGGCCGACCGACGCGAGTTGTTCCGGGAGATGCTGCTGCACGACCCGGCGTTCGCCGACGCCGCCCGCGCATGGGACGCCGCATGGAAGGACTGGCCCGGGGCGGAGCACAGCACGCTGGCCCTCAGCGCCCGCCCCATCCCGCGCACCACCCGCGTGTTCAAGCGCGGGGACTGGACCCGCCCGGGCACCGAGGTGGCCGGGGCGACGCCCGCGATCCTCCCTCCCCTGCCCCACGACGCCCCGGCAAACCGCCTGGGCCTGGCCCGGTGGATCGTCGATCCCGGCAACCCGCTCACCTCGCGCGTCGTCGTCAACCGCGTCTGGCAGGCCTACTTCGGCGCCGGCCTCGTCTCCACGCCGGAGGATTTCGGCGTGCGGGCCGACGCCCCGTCGCATCCCGCCCTCCTCGACTGGCTCGCGCGCGAATGGGTCGAGCCCGGCCCCGCCCCGGCGTCGCGCAAGAAAGGCACGCCGCCGGGCGTCGGTGACGGCGTCCCATGGTCCCTCAAGCGCCTGCACCGCCTCATCGTCACGTCCGCCACCTACCGCCAGGCCTCGCGCATCACGCCGGCCATGGCGGAGAAGGACCCCCAGAACCGCCTCCTCGCCCGAGGGCCCCGCGTGCGGGTCGATGCCGAGATGGTGCAGGACATCGTCCTCAAGGCCTCCGGGCTCCTGTCGCCCAAGGTGGGCGGCCCCTCGGTGTTCCCGCCCCTGCCCGACGGCGTCATGAGCCTCGCCTACGGGCAGATTGGGTGGAACGTCAGCCCCGGCGACGACCGCTACCGGCGGTCCATGTACACGTTCTGGAAGCGCACGGTGCCGTATCCCGCGATGACGGCGTTCGACGCCCCGGCGGCCGAGCAAAGCTGCGTGCGGCGCAACCGTTCCAACACGCCCTTGCAGGCGCTCGTGACGCTGAACGAGCCCACGATGAACAACGCCGCCCGATGGCTCGGCTGGCGCGCGTTGCAGCAAGGCGGGGCGTCGCCGGAGTCCCGCGCCACCTTCCTCTTCCGGCAGGTGCTCGGGCGACGCCCGGACCCCCGAGAGGTCGCCGCCTTGGCGCGGCTCGCATCGGACCTTCGCGTCGAGTTCTCCCGGCGGGAGAAGGAGGCCCTCGCGTTTGCCTTCAACGACCCGCAGAACCCGCCGCCGCTGCCCCCGGGCGCGACGACGCTCGACGTCGCCGCCTGGGCGGGCGTCGCCCGTGCCGTCATCAACCTCGACGAGGCCATCACCAAGGAATAGGAGCCCGCCCACCCCTCCCCATCCACGAACCACACTTCCCATGAACCTTCCCCTCGAACTGGCCCGCGAACGCGCCCGCTACCTCAGCCGTCGTTGGTTCCTGCGCGAGTGCTCCGTCGGCCTCGGCGGCATCGCCCTGGCGTCGCTCATGCAGGACAAGGCCCGTGCCGCCGTCCAGGCATCCAACCCGCTGGAGCCCCGCAGGCCGCACTTCGCACCCAAGGCCAAGTCCATCATCTACCTGTTCATGGCCGGGGCTCCCAGCCAACTGGAGCTCTTCGACCACAAGCCATCCCTCCGCCGGTATCACGGCAAGCCCGTGCCGAAGGACATCCTCGGCGGGCAGACCTACGCCTTCATCAAGCCCGACTCCGCCATCCACGCCCCCGACTTCGCCTTCGCCCAGCATGGCCAGTCCGGCCAATGGATGTCCGAGGTCCTGCCCCACACGGCCTCCGTCGCCGATGACATCGCCGTGGTACGCTCCATGACGACGGACGCGTTCAACCATGCGCCCGGCCAAATCTTCATGAACACGGGCTCGCAGCAGTTCGGCCGCCCCAGCATGGGTTCCTGGGTCACCTACGGCCTGGGGTCCGAGTCCCAGGACCTCCCGGGCTTCGTCGTCCTCAGCTCCGCCGGGGGCCTCTCCGGCGGCGCGGGCAACTACGGCGCCGGCTTCCTCCCCACCGTGTACCAAGGCGTCCCGTTCCGGAACGGTCGCGACCCCGTCCTCTACCTGTCGAACCCGGCCGGCATCAGCACGGCCGCGCAACGCCGCACGCTCGACACCATCAAGGAACTCAACGAGCACCGACTGGGCGTGATGGGCGACCCCGAGATCGCCACGCGCATCAATGCCTTCGAGCTCGCCCATCGCATGCAGATGAGCGCCCCGGAACTCGTGGACCTCTCGCGCGAGCCCAAGCACGTCCTCGACCTCTACGGGGCCGAGCCCGGCAAGGCGTCCTTCGCCAACAACTGCCTCCTCGCGCGCCGCCTCGTCGAGCGCGGCGTCCGCTTCGTCCAGTTGTTCCATGAGGCATGGGACCATCATTCGGACGTGAAGGGCGGCGTGAAGGGCCAGGCCGGCGTCACCGACAAGGCCTGCGCGGCCCTCGTCAAGGACCTCAAGTCCCGCGGCCTCCTCGACTCCACCCTCGTCATCTGGGGCGGCGAGTTCGGACGCACGCCCCAGGTCGAGGCGAGCGCGGAACTCGGGCGGTCCCTCGGCCGCGACCATCATCCGCAGGCCTTCACCTACTGGCTGTCCGGCGGCGGCATCCGGCCCGGCATCAGCCTTGGCGAGACCGACGAGTTCGGCTTCAACGTCGTCAAGGACCGCGTCCACGTGCACGACCTCCACGCCACGATCATGCACCTGCTGGGATTCGACCACGAGAGGCTCACCTTCCGCTTCCAAGGCCGGGACTACCGTCTGACCGACGTCCACGGCGAGGTGGTGCACAAGCTCCTCGCCGGGACGATCCCCTCCAAGGCCGAGGCTTAACCTGGGCTTAACCGAAGACGGCCAGGCTCCCCTGCCCCGGCGCATCGGGTCGCGGCGTCCCGCCTCGCCGGGCATGGAGGCTTGAGCGGCGGGTTCCTTCCGGCTTGGATGGCCCCAACGAACCAGCATGGAAGAGCCCGGCATCAGCGTTGTCATCCGCACGCGCAACTCCGCAGCCACGTTGCGGAAGGTCCTCGCCCGGCTCGACCTGGGGCCGGCGGATGAACTGGTCGTCGTGGACTCGGGCTCGGGCGACGAGACGCTGGCGCTGGCGGAGGCCGCGCGGGCGCGCGTCGTGAGGATCCGGCCCGAGGCGTTCACGTATGGCGGGGCGTTGAACAGCGGGTTCGAGGTGGCGACCCGCCCGTGGGTCCTGAGCCTGAGCTCGCATTGCGTGCCCGTGCACGGCGACTTGCTGGCACGCTTCCGCAAGGCGGTGGGCCGGCTGGACGCGCGCGTCACGGCCGTCGTGGGACCCATCGTGGGCGAGTTCCCCAGCCCGTTGCCCGACGGCGTCACGTTGTACCATCACGGCGAGCTCAGGAGGGGGTTTGGCTTCGGCGCCGGAAACCCGAATTGCCTGTACCGGCGCACGGCATGGGAACGACGGCCGTTCAACCCGGACAGCAGCTTCGGCGAGGACTTCCAATGGTACTTCGCCGCGCTGGACGCCGGCGAGGTGGTCGCGGCCGTCCATGCCGCCGCCGTGGAGTATGCGTCGCGCCGCTCGATGGGCGCCTTCTACCAGAAGGGACGCCTGGACCGCCGCTTCACGTCGCGGCTCTTCGAGGTCCATCGCCCCACGGTGGGCGGCTGGCTCGTCCGCGTTCTCAAGATGGCCGCCTTCGTCGCCCTCGGGCGCATGCACTGGCGGACGGCCCTGGGGAGCGTCGCCTACTACGCCGGCATGCTCGCCGAGGCCCGGGGCGAGCGACGCGGCTGAACGGAGTCCTTGAGGGCCGGGGCAAGTCCGGGGAGCGTGGGGGCCGTGTGGCTGGGGCTTGAATGGGGAGGTTGGCTGGTGGCGCTGGTGGCGGCGCTCGGCATCGGCGTTTCCAAGAGCGGGCTGCCCGGGGTGAGCCTGCTGCACGTCGTGTTGTTCGCGCACTTGTTCCCGGGGCTGCGCTCGACGGGCGTGGTGTTGCCCATGCTGATCGCGGGGGACGTGGGCGCGGTGTGGTTGTTCCGGCGGGAGGCCCGATGGGAGCACGTGGCCCGGACCTTGCCCCCGGCGTTGGTGGGGGTGGCAGCCGGTTGGGCATGCATGCGGGCATGGCCACGGCTCGACTGGAACCCCGTGATCGGGGGGATCGTGCTGACGCTGGCCGTCGTGCAGGTGGTGCGGAACGTGAGGCCCACGCTGTGGGCGGACGTGCCGCATGCCCGGGCGTTCGCCGTCTCGGTGGGGTTCGTGGCGGGCGTGACGACGATGGTGGCGAACGCGGCGGGGCCGGTGATGGCGTTGTACCTGTTGGCGGTGTCGTTGCCGAAGGAGGCGTTCGTGGGGACGGCGGCGTGGTTTTTCCTTTCGATCAACGTGTTGAAGGTGCCGTTCAGCGCCGCGCTGGGCTTGATCGATGGCCCGTCGTTGGCGCTCAACGCGACGCTGGCCCCGGTGGTGGTGGCCGGGCTGTTCCTCGGGCGGGCGCTGACGACGCGGATCCCGCAGCGTTGGTTTGACCACCTCGTGCTGGCCTTTGCCATGGCGGCGTCCGCCAAGTTCCTGCTGGCATCCCCGGGTTTGCGATGAACGAGGGCCGTCCATAGGATGCCCCCGCATGGCGAACACGGCGCGGAAGCCAGACCTCCTCTTCTCGGGCGAAGCCGCCACGTGGCGCGCGGCCGGGGCCACGTGGGGGCAGTTGTACGGCGACTTCCAGCGCCTCGGCGTGAGCTTTGAATGGCATGAGTTCACCGTGCGCGAGCCGTTCGACTGGGCTCGCAGCTTTCATCCCCAAAGCGTCGAGCTGTGCCTCAACCTCTCGGGGGTCGCGGAGGTCGGCACGGGCAAGGACGTCGCGCGCTACCGGGAAGGGACGGGCGGCTTCTATCGCCAGGGCAGCGAGCCGCTTCGGGCGGTGCGGCTGCCGGGCGAGGCGCATCGGTTCATCACCGTGGAGTTGTCGCCGGGGTTCCTGTCCCGGCACCTGGGCGAGGGCATGGCCGACCTGCACCCCTTGATAGCCTCGGCGCTGGCCGGGGACGTGTCCCGCAGCGGCGCGGCGGCGGTGGCGGTGTTGAACACGCGCCAGCGCGACTTGCTGGGGAGCCTGCGTCAACCGCCCGTGTTGAAGTCGGCGCAGGCGCTGTGGTTCCAGGCGAAGGCCATCGAGCTGATGGGGGAGTTCTTCTTCAGGCCAGGCTCCCGGGACGAGCTGTTTTGCCACCGCCAACAACGGGTCGCGCTGGACCGCGTGGAGGCGGTGCAGGCCATCCTGCGTCGCAACGTGGCCGCCGCCCCGTCGCTGGAGCAGATCTCCCGCGAGGTCGGGTGCAGCCCCTTCTACCTCAGCCGCACCTTCTCGAAGGAGACGGGCCAGACGATCCCCCAATACCTGAGGCAACTGCGGATGGAGAAGTCCGCCGAGCTGCTGCGGACGGGGCGCTACAATGTCACGGAGGTCGCGATGGAGGTCGGCTACAGCTCGCTGAGCCACTTCTCGCAGACGTTTCACCAGACCTTCGGGTGCTGCCCGGGCCTCTATCCCATGGGCATGCCGAAGCTGTAACGATTCAGTTGGGAGGGAAGTGATTGCGAAGCAGATCGAGCAAGCACGACCGATCCGACTGAATCGTTCCGGCTTGGAGTGGCGGCCAGGGACGGCCGCGCCCCCGGCGTTGAGCAACCCACGACGTTTCCCGAATCCACCACACCTTCGGGGTGCGCCCAGATCGCCTCGCCCGGGAAATTCGCCGTTGTCGGCCCGGGCGGCATGGCGGTATCCAAGGGCCATGATTTCCCGGGTGCGTTGGACGTTGTCCTGCTTGGTGGGCATGGCCCTGGCGTGTGGTTGCGCCGTTCATGGACCCGCGTCGGACCGCCCGAAGGCAGGGGTCGAACTGGTGGACGCCGGCGACACGGTGCGGGTGCTGCTCGATGGCCAACCCTTCACCGAGTACCACTTCCGCAACGTGTCGCGCCCCTTCCTCTACCCGTTGCTCAACGCCGATGGGCAGCACATGACGCGGCGCTGGCCCCAGGAGGATGGTCCGGGCGAGGAACACGACCACCCCCACCACCGCTCGTTCTGGTATAGCCACGGGGACGTCAACGGCGTGGATCTCTGGAGCGAGTCCGACAAGGCCGGGCGCACGGTCCACCAGAGCTTCGTGCGCAAGGAGTCGGGCCGCGACGTGGGCGTCCTCGCCACCCGCAACGAATGGCGCGCCAAGGATGGAAGGCTGCTGGGACACGACGAGCGCACCTACCGCTTCCACCGGCCCCGCGGATCCGAGCGAACCATCGACTTCGAGGTGACCATCCACGCCTCGGCCGGGGACCTCACGCTGGGCGACACGAAGGAGGGCACCTTCGCCATCCGGGTCGCCGAGTCGATGCGCGTGAAGCAACCCAAGAACCAACCGGGCGCGGGGCACCTCGTGAACGCCCAGGGCGTGCTCGACGGCGATGCCTGGGGCAAGCGGTCCGAGTGGGCCGACTATTCCGGCCCCGTCCAAGGCAAGGTCTCCGGGATCGCCATCCTCGATGCGCCCACCAACCCGCGTCATCCCACGTGGTGGCATGCGCGCGACTACGGCCTCTTCGCCGCCAACCCGTTTGGCATCCATGACTTCGAGAAGAAGGAGAAGGGCGCCGGCGACCTCAAGGTCCCGGCGGGTGGCAGCCTGACGTTCAAGTACCGGGTCATCCTTCACCCCGGCGACGCCAAGGCAGCCGACGTGGCCGGGAGGTTCGCCGAGTACGCCCGCGAAACCCGCGCCGCCGGGACGGGACGATGAACGCTCCCGGGCTCCAGCGTGGTTCGAGACGGCGGGTCCGCAGGCGCAGGTCCGTCCGCCCCCGCGTCCCAACCGCGTTGGGCGTGGCCGCCGCGCTCCTGGTCGCCGGCTGCCAGGCGGGCGCCGATGCGTGGGCGGGCGGCAGCCTCGCAAAGGGTCGCCTGTACCGGTTGGCCGAGGAAAAGGTCCTCGCCGTCGATGCCGAGGCCGCGCCGCAGTGCCAGGCCCGCTCCGTCGCCTCCGTTCGCGTGATCGACCGACCCACGGCGGCCGCCACGGACTACGACCGGATGTATTCCGTCGGATTGCCGGACATGTCGCGCGGCCTCCAGACGCCGTCGGCGCAGCCGTCGTCGTCCAGCACCGTCGCCATGGCGTTCACCGAGCGCTGGACGGTCGAGCGATGCGGCGTGCGCGTCGCGTACCGTGTCACGTTTTCACCCGGGGACGTCGTCGAGGTGTCCCTGGAACCCCAACCCCGTCGTTTACCAAAGCCATGAATCGTCGAAGCTTCGTCCTGTCCACGGCCATCGCCGGCGCGGCCGCCGCGCTGCCCGGCTGCGTCACCGCCACCCAGACCACCGCCCGGCCCCGCGCCCGCGTCATCGGACCCAACGACACCATCCGCGTGGCCGTGGTCGGGTTTAATGGGCGCGGCAAGGACCACATCGAGGGCTACCTGAAGCTGCCCGGGGTCAAGATCGTGGCCTTGTGCGACGTGGACCGAACGGTGCTGGAGGCGGAGGCCCGCAAGCTCGCGGACAAGGGCAACCCGGTGGAGACCTTCACGGACGTGCGGAAGCTGCTGGAGCGTTCGGACATCGACTGCATCTCCACGGCGACGCCAAACCATTGGCACGCGTTGCTCTCGGTGTGGGCCTGCCAGGCCGGCAAGGATGTGTACGTGGAGAAGCCGGTGTCCCACAACGCGTGGGAGGGACGCCAGATCGTCCTCGCCGCGCGCAAGTACGGGCGCATCGTCCAGACCGGCACCCAAAGCCGCTCCAACCCCGGCCTGCGCGAGGCCGTCGCGTGGATCCACGAGGGCAACCTCGGCAAGATCCGCGTCGCCCGCGGCCTCTGCTACAAGCCGCGCCAGTCCATCGGCAAGGTCTCCGGGCCCACGTCCATCCCCGCCTCCATCGACTACGACCTGTGGTGCGGCCCGGCGCCGGTCACGCCCTTGATGCGGCAGAAGCTGCACTACGACTGGCACTGGCAGTTCGTCACCGGCAACGGCGACCTCGGCAATCAAGGCATCCACCAGATGGACATCGCGCGCTGGATCCTCGGCGAGAACACGCTGTCGCCTGCCGTGTTCAGCGTGGGCGGACGGTTTGCCTACATGGACGACGGCGACACCCCCAACTCGCAGGTCGTGTACCACGCCTACGCCAAGGCGCCGTTGATCTTCGAGGTGCGCGGGCTCCCGCGGTCCAGGCAGTTCCAGTCGGAAGGCTGGGGCAAGAACATGCCCGACTACCGCGGTGCCCAGGTCGGGGTCGTCGTCGATTGCGAGGGCGGCCATGTCGTCATCCCCTCCTATGACTCCGCCATCGCCTACGACAAGGCCGGCAAGGAAATCCGGCGTTGGAAGAGGGGCGCGGACCACTACGCCAACTTCATCTCGGCCGTCCGCAGCCGGAAGCCCGGCGACCTCAACGCCGAGATCGAGGAGGGTCACCTTTCGAGCGCGCTCTGCCACACGGGCAACATCAGCTATCAACTCGGTCAGAAGCTCGCCCCCGAGGCCATCCGCGACCGTTTGAAGGACCAGCCCGAGGCATTGGAATCATTCGGCCGTCTCGCCGAGCACCTCGAGGCCAACGGCGTCAACCTCTCCGCCACGCCCGCACGCCTCGGCGCATGGCTCACGATGAACCCGCGCACCGAGCGCTTCACCAACTCCAACGCCGCCAACCACCTCCTTGCCCGCGAGTACCGCAAGGGCTTCGAGGTGCCATCCAAGGTGTAGGCCGGCTCCATTCCCCAAGGAACCACAGGCCACCTGGCGGGCCCAGGGCCGGTGCATCCCGTGGTTGTTGGTGGTCCCGAAGACGTCGCGTGGGCTCAACCCTGGGAGCGCGGCCGTCCCCGGCCGCCACTCCATGCTCCCGCCCTGCGGGACCGGTCCGATCTCCGCCGCACGGGCAGATCCCGCCGACAACTTCGGGATGCACGGGCCCAGGGCCCATCTGCGGCCCCGGGCTTGACCCGGTGGCGGTTCCATGGTCTTTCCCCGCCCATGTTCACGGGCATCGTCGAGGAGTCCGGTCGGGTGGTTTCCATCGAGCCGCAGGCGGCGTCCATTCGCCTGGCCGTCTCGGCCCGCGTGGTCGCCAAGGGCGTGCGACTAGGGGACAGCATCGCCGTCAATGGCTGCTGCCTCACCGTGGCCGCCGTGCGAGGCCGCGGCCATTCGCGCACGCTGGAGTTCGACCTCCTCGCCGAAACCTGGCGCCGCACCAGCATCGGCGATGCTCGGGTTGGATCGGCCATCAACCTGGAGCGCTCGCTTGCCGTCGGCGACCGCATCGGCGGGCACTTCGTCACCGGCCATGTGGACGGCACCGGCGTCGTCCGGCGCTGGGAGGCATCCGGCCGCGACTACGTCCTCGAAGTGGACGCCCCCAAGGACCTGCGCCGGTACCTCGTCCCCAAGGGATCGGTGGCCGTCGATGGCATCTCCCTGACGGTCGCCGACGTCCTGCCCCGGGGCTTCCGGATCTGGATCATACCCCACACGCGCGAGGTCACGTCGCTCGGGGAACGAAATGTGGGCGACCGGGTCAACCTCGAGGCCGACATGCTCGGGAAGTACGTCGAAAGATTCGTGTCGGCGCGCGCCGCACGGACGGGCCGTGCCCGCAAGGATCGGTGACGGAACCACGTCACGGCGCGGTCTTCGTACGTGGCGGCCCAGGCCAAGCCAGGACGATTCGTCAAAGGTGCGGCAACCTTCCCGCGTGCTCGGCCAGGTAGCGCGCATTCTGGGCCTCCCCGCCCCCGTTGCTGCTGCGGTACACCTCGGGTTCCCATCCCTTCCGGACCGCCCGCGCCGCCGCCTCGGCCACCAACCCTTGCAACATCGCGGCCCCCACCGCCGTGGAGGTCGCCCCCATCATCAAACCCGGGGCCACTTCCACCGCCGCGTCGCCCTCGACGCCGCCGTTGTCCAGCACCACGTCCGCCACCTCAAACAACCTGAGGCCCGAAGCATGCCGCGATGGATGCGCGCGCGCATGCGCCATCGACGTCAACCCGATCACCCGTGCGCCGCGTTCCCTTCCGTGCATCGCCCATTCCACCGGCACGGCGTTCCGCCCCGAGTTGGAAATCACGACCAGCACGTCCCCCCGCGCCACCCCGTACCGGGACAGGAGCCCGGCCGCCCGCCCCGTCTCGCGCTCGAACCCGGACGACTTGCTGGCGGACCGATGCAGCATCAGGTCCTCGTCGAGGAGGGGCACGGCGCGCACCAGGCCGCCGGCGCGATAAAACAACTCAAGGGCCAGCAAGTGCGAGTGGCCGGTGCCCGCCGCGAACAACCAACGGCCCCCGGCCAACGCTTCCGCCAGCCAACCCGCCGCGCGGTCCATGGCCTCGGCCTGTCCCGTCAAGGCGGCGTCCAGTTGGCCCGCCACGATGGCGTGGTAACGCCGTATGACATCCATGCCCCTTAGCGTGCCGCTCCCCCGACAACCCAATCAAGGCTGCGGCTGCGTCGGCAGCGCGACCCGCGCAGGGCCAACCGTCGCAGGATGCCGTCAAATGGGCCGAGGTTGCGGCCACCCGGGGTTACCTCGGCCTCGATGCAGGTGCCTCCCACTCCCGATGCCAGCTCAGGGACCACAATTGCTCCAAGGCCACGAGCCCGGCGTGTCCGTCGGCAAACGACAACTGGATCGCGCCCGGAAGCCGCTGCCCGGGCGGGATGGACTTGGGCAACCCGGCAAGGCCGGAGCCATGCCTCGAAATCGTGACGACCGCGATCGTGCCCGCCGTCTCGGCCGTCACGCCCATCCGCAGGTCGCGCGATGGACGGTCCGCCTCGCGCGGCCAGGCATCCACCCAGCTCCCGTCGGACAACACCGGCGTGCTCGCAGGGAAGCGGATGTCGCCCTCGTTTCGAAACGCGTTGGCCGTGGGCGGGCGACGGTCCTGCACGGACCAGTCCCCGTGGTACATCCAGCCGTTGAGGGCATAGCTGCCCGTCCAGCGGGGCTCGCCGGTGCCCGGGTTGACTTCGTTGCTTAGCGGCCAAACCCACGCCGTGTTGGCGCTCCCGGCCGGAAACTTCCGGCTGTACGGGGCCACCGGGCAGATGCGGACCTTGTCCACCTGCGCGTAGAGCTTCACCAGGCTCCGCATCCACAGGCTGTCATCGAGGCGATACGGGATCGTGTGCCCGTGGTCGTTGACGTACATGAAGCTCGCCAACCCGAGCTGCCGCAGGTTGTTGACGCATTGGATGCCGTGGGCGCGCGCCTTCGCCTTCGACAACGCCGGCAACAGCATGCCCGCCAAGACCGCGATGATCGCGATCACCACCAGCAACTCGATCAACGTGAACCCAGGCGTGCGAAGACCCGTCGCGCAAACCTCTCGCACCACCCTCCGCATGGACGCCCGACACCTCATGAAATCCTCCCCGGGAACATGCCCAACGCCACCATGCCAGCACCCCACGCGCAAGGCCGGGTTGCCAACCCGCGCCCGCGCCCGTGCATCCCAAAGTTGTGGGTGGTCCCGAAGACGTCGTGTGGGCTCAACCCCGGGAGCGCGGCCGTCCCAGCTCTCGCCGACAACTTCGGGATGCACGGCGTCCCCGCGCCGGTCATGGCTGGGCCCCGGGCGAAAGAGCCGAATGCGAGGCGCAGGGTGTGAAGCAGATCGATTGGCGCCGGGCCCGAGACGCGGCCTGCGAACGGGTCCTCCATCGGCTCCGCGGCCAAATATTACATGTTTAGATGTGACCCCATTGCCTGGTGCCTGGGGCGCGTGAAGACGAGACGCATCGTTCGCGTGCGTTCAGCGGCGGGAGCCGTCGGCCCGCATCATGGGGCCGACGGCCATGCGCGTCGCGCGTATCAAGGGACCCGAACCCGGTAGAACCGGGTAGGCTCCGTCGGCGCGGGATCCGAAAGCTGGCGAACCATGCCGTCGCCTGCCTGCGTGCCGCCCACGAACTGCCACCCACCGCCCAGGACGTCCTGCGCCTCAAGCCGGTAGGACTTGCCGGGCAAGGTCGTGAACGAGACCACGGCGCCCGCCGGCCCCGATGACAGCGACGTGATGGCGGGGCGCAGCGTCGAGTCCGCGCGGAACCCAAGGTGCTGGATGCGCTCATCCCCGGCCCGGGCGGTGTCGGCGGCCGTGTAGGTCCCGATCTGCTGCAAGTAGTCCGCCAACGCCCGCTGCTCGGAGCCGTCGGTGTCGAACGTCTTGGTCACCCCTGAGGCCACCAGGTTGGACACGCTCGTCCCCAGGCTGAGCGGGAAGTACGAGTCCCCGCCCGTCGCAAGGAAGTCCAGCGTCACCATCCGGAACGTCCGGCCGGGGTCGCCCACGAGCGCCCCGTTCTCCACGACGAGGTCGAGCGATCCGTCGGCACGGCGCGCGACGAGGGAGCGGAGGCGTTGGCCGGGGCTGGCGATGCCAAGGATCGCGTTGTTGGTGCCGCGGTTGTACGTCATGGCGGGCAGCGACGGGTCAAACGCGAACGCCATCCCGGACACCTGCGGGAACTGGCCGGGCGTGGCCGTTGCGGTGGTGGCGGCGACCGACCATTCCATGGCGTCGCGAAGTTGCTGCGCGGTCAGGGTGATGAGGGACAGGCCGTTGTTGAAGCGAAGCGCGTTCTCAATGTCGAGCTGGCTGACGTCGCCCGCCTTCTTGCCCACGCGCGGGTTTGCGGGCGGTGGAACGAACACGGGCACGGACGACCCGGCGGACGAAAGGACGCCGCCGATGCTGTCGCGGATGCCGCCGCCGTTCTTGAGGGAGAGCGACGTGGCCGGGTCGGACTGCTGCCCGCGCCAGAGGTTCGCGTCGGCGGTGAGGTTGCCGAGGTTGCTTTCCTCGGTGCGGACGGAGGCGCGAAGGCCGTTGAGATACACGGTCGTGCGGCCGAAGCGGCGGCCGTCCTTGCCATCGATGATGCCGGCGAGGTTGCCCACGATGTTGGTGATCGCGGGGTTTGCCACGGCCGCGCCCGTGTCCGCCACGCCTTGCGCGTCGGTCGGATACACGCCACTGCGCGCGTCGGTCGCGATGATCCGGCCCTCCTCGTCGAACGAGGAAATCCAACGCCCCACATACTCGAAGTTGGCCCCGGCGTTGACGACATGGACGGGCTCGCCGGACGGCGAGGTGAACACGGACGGGTACGGCTGGGCGGGAACGTGGCCGACGCGCAACCGGTCGCCGGGCTTGGAGAACACCACGTGCGAGCCGCCCGCGATGATCAGGTCCACGTCCCGGAGGGCCCCGGCCAGGGCGAACTCGTTCGCGTACTGCTGGAGGTGGGCCAGCAGGATGACCTTGTTGCAGCCCCTCGCGAGGAGGGCATCGACGGCGGGCTGGATGGAACCCACGAGGTTGGTCGAGACGCCAATGGTGCCCGGCGAGCTGATTTGGCGAAGCTCGACGGTGGTGGCGCCGACGACGCCGACGAGCTGGCCTCCAACAAGGAGGGTGCACGAACGGGCGAGCTTGTTGGTGCCAAGGCGCGCGTCCTGGGCGTCGGCCGTGATCAGGCCGCGCGTGTTCGAGTCCGCGTTGAAGTCGAGGTTCGCGCTCAGGTACGGGAACAACGTCCCGGCGTAGCCCGCCGCCGCGTCCGACCGCAGCATGGAGGCGAACTGGGCCGTGTTGTCGTCGAACTCATGGTTGCCACAGGCCGACGCCTGGATGCCCAGGGCGTTGAGGATCGCGATGTCCGCCCGGCCCTTCACTCCATTGAACGGCGCCGCCGGGTCCGCGCTCGCCGTGAAGAACGGCCCGGGGATGTAGTTGTCGCCGGAGCTCAGGACGAGGGTGTTGGTGGGGAATCCCGACCGCAGCGCGTTGAGCACGCGGGAGAAGCCCACGGCGTCGTCGAGCGCCGGGATGCCGGCCTCGAAGTCCGATGCATGCAACACCTGGAAAGAAAGCGGCGCGGACGTCGCCCGCAGGACGTTGAACGAGACCGGCGCCGAGGTGGTGGACAGGCCGAGGTTGTCGGTCGCCACCGCGACGATCTGGTGCGGCCCGACAAGCACGAACGGAAGCGTCCCCCCGAAGGGCGCGTTCGTCGTCGTCAACGCCACCGCCCCGTCGAGCCGGTATTGGACTTGCACGACCGCGCCGTCTGCATCGGACGCGGCGACGGCGACGGCGACGTTGGCCGGCGCGCGAAGGCTGGCCGCGGCGGCGGGCGCCGAGACGGCGACTTGCGGGGCCTGGTTGGACGCAGTGACCAGGATCGTCCGCGTCGCCTCGGCGGTCAGGCCGTCGTGATCCGTGACGCGGACCGTGTACGTGTGCTGCCCGGGCGCGGGACTGGCCAAGGTCACCCGGAAGGGGAAGGCCGTGGCGGTTCCCACCAGCACGCCGTCCTCCAGGAACTCCGCCTTCACCACGCGGCCGTCATCGTCGTACACCGCGGCGCCAAGCACCATGGGCGCGGCCGCGTACACTTCCGTGGCAGGCGAAGCCCACGCAACGGCCGGGGCCGACAAGGCCGGGGCGGGGCCGCCGACACCGGGCAACGTCACGTGGTAGGCCAGGATCATGTTGTCCACGGGCACGTCGTTGGTGCCGACCGCGACCCCGTTGTGGAAGACGACGGACGACTTGAAGTCGTTGTCGTTGCCGACAAGCAGGAGGTAGTCGTCGGGCCGGGCGGGATCCTTGAGGGATACGAGCCCGAGCGCCTCCCATTTCTCCGAGAGGGTGTTGGCGTCTTGGTTGGTGCTCACGTTGAGCCCGAACCGCGCGAGGTCGATGGGGTCGATGAGGTCGATGAGGTCCTTGCGAGCGAGCGGTGCGACGCCAGATGGGGGTTGGCCTGCGGGGAGGCTGGCCTGGCCGGGCGTGCCCGGCGCGAGGTCATAGGGGCCGCCGGCCACGTTGGTGGCGCCGAGGGTCGAGGCGATCACGACGCGCTTGTACGACGGCGGCGTGTTGGTCCCCACGCCAAGGCCGAGGCTGTCGCGCTCGAGCATGAGGAACGTCGTGGGGTTCACCACCATCAGCTCGCTGACGGGCGTGTGCCGGTTGGTCTGGGCCGTGCCGTTGAGCGTGAGTGGGTACAGGTGCTCCGCCACGACCTGCCCGCGCGTGGCGGAGCCGTCGGCGATGTCGAACTGCAGCACCCGGGTCATGCGGCCGAGGTTGCCGGCGCCGCCGTCCTGGATGGTGGGGCTCTGCAACACCGCCACCAATCTCCGCCCGTCCGGCGTGATCGAGAGTCCCTCGAGGCCGCGGTTGTTGCGGCGCCCGGAGGCCGGGGCGGTTGCGCCCGCGAAGTTCAGATTGCCCGCCGCGTTTCGTGGCAGGAGCGCAGGCGGGGGCAGGATCGTCTCCTGAAGCTCCCCCGAGGCGTTGAAGCGATACAACACAGGCCCGTACTCGTCGCTGACCCAAAAGCCGCCGTCCGGCGCGAGCACCAATCCCTCAGGATCCAGGGACAACTTGCCGCCGCCCACCGACCCGGCCGGCGACTGCGGCAGGATGGGCGCGTTGGTCGATCCACCGTCAAACCCGGTGAAGTTCGTGCCGCCATAGGTGAACACCACCGTCGCGAGGTTCGTGAGCAGCACCTGGCCCTGCCCCGGCGCCGTGCCCCCCCCAAGGAAGGGCGTGATGGCAAACCCCAGCTTCTGCACGCGCGGCCGGTAGTCCGTCGCGCCGTCCCCGAACCCGCGGTCGGGCAAGCCCCACAACACGCCCCGGATTTGCCCGCCCTCGTACACCAGGGACGAGGCATCCACCGCCATCGACGAGAAGATGCCGCCCAACGTGTCCCGCCCCTCGCCTTGCCGGTCGTAGAGGCCGGCCGGGATGCGTCCCACGCCGGCCAACCCATGATTCACAAAGCCCTCGAATTGCGCATGCGCCGCGCAGGCACACGCCCACAAGCCAATCCAACGAATCGTCTTCTTCACCCCCCATCTTGGGATCGCGTGCCCCCACCAACCCGCGTCGCCGCCGTGAACGAACCGAAAACATCCCGTGGCGACCCCGCGACAAGAAGGCAACAGCCCCAAGGATGCCGCCCACCGTCGCAACCCGCGCGCAAGACTTCGACTTGGTGACGGCCGGGCAATCATTGCGTCACGGGGCACATCCAAACTTGCGCGCCCCGTGCGGAACGATGGGAGGATGCGGCGTCCCGGCCCGCTCGGCGCCAGGACGATCATGCAATACCGCGCCCTCTGGATTTCAGACGTCCACCTTGGCAGCCGCCATTCGCAGGCGCGGGCCCTGCTGGAGTTCCTGCGCGGCGTCGAATGCCGGCAGCTCTACCTCGTGGGGGACATCGTGGACGGATGGGAGCTGCGGAGGCGATGGCAGTGGGACCCGGACGCCAACACCGTGGTGCAAAAAATCCTCCGCATGAACCGGAAGGAGACGCGCGTCACGTACCTGTACGGCAACCATGACGAGTTCCTGGAGGGGTTCGTGGGCATGCCGCTGGGCGGGGTCCAGTTGATGGAGCGATCCATCCATGTCACGGCCGACCGTCGGCGGATGCTGGTGTTGCATGGGCATCAATTGGACGGGCTCGTGCACTTCAACCGGCTGCTCGAGCGGGTGGGCAGCAGGGCCTACGACTGTATCCTCGACTTCAACCTCCACTTCAACCGCGTCCGGCGGCGGATGGGCTTCGGCTATTGGTCGGTGGCCTCCTACCTCAAGCTGCAGGCCAAGTCGGCGGTCCAATACGTGACCCAGTTCGAGGAGGGCATGAGCCGCCTGGCGGCCGCCGCTCGCGTGGATGGCGTCATCTGCGGCCACATCCACCGGGCGGAGATCCGGGTCATCGACGGCATGACCTACATGAACTGCGGCGACTGGGTGGAGAGCTGCACGGCGTTGGCGGAGCACTTCGACGGGTCCTTCGAGTTGATTCGCTACCATGAACGGGGCGTGGGTGGTGCAGGGAGAGGGGCGCGGGGACAGGCCCCAGGCGCTGGCGTCCAAGAACTGGGCACGGAGACGCGGCCACCCAATCGTGGCGGCGAGGGCCGGCCGCCCGCCCAACCGGAGCTGGCCGGCCTTCTTTGAGCACGGGCTCGGCGTGCCCGCCCCACGCAATGGGGTCACATCTAAAGTATTGACAAGTTCCGTCGGGGCGAGGCGATTGCCCCGCAACGGAGTCACATCCAAACCATTGATTCATTCGGTGAAGGTGGGGTTTTTCAGCCGAAAACAATTTCGATGTGACTCCATTGCATGACCGCAACGTGACGGGCCTCTTGCCGTCGTACGGTTCTGTTCAACGCACGGCCCGAATGGGAACGTAAAGGTCCGACACCGTCGCCGTGGGTGCGCGCAGGCCAGCCAACGCCCTCAGCAACGTCTCCGACTCCGCCTCGGTGAGGCCGTGACGCCTGACAAACCGGTCGCGGAAGCGGGCCATGAATGCCGCCTCGGCCTCCACCACCTCCCGGTCAAGCAACGCCACTTCCTCGCCCACTGCCTCGCCCACTGCCTCGCCCACTTCGGCCTCGCTGAACGCCTCGGCGAGGGATCGTTGCACGTCATGGACAAAGTCGCGCACCTCTCCCATGCCCACCACCAACCGATGACAATCCAACAAGCAATCCGTCGCAGGGTCCCAACGCACGCCCGCCCCTTCCATCGCAGCCCGGATGCATTGCAATTCCGGGTTCAAGGCACTCCTTGCATAGACATCCTCCAGCGACTCGGAGCCCGCGGGGTAAGCCGTGCAAATCTCGCGCGCCCGTCGCTCGGAAAGCCCATCGGCCTGAAGCACTGCCATCAATGCCTCCCGCGTGCGCGCCGGATTCTCCACGAGGGCATCCGATATCCGGGTCATCGCATCCATCCCTTGCAACACCCCTTCCACGAATCCCCCGGGCCGGTCCCCCGTTTCCTGCTGGCTTCCGGAATCCTTCGCGGGCAACTCCGCCCGCCATGAGCGGACCGTCCCAACCTCTCCCAGATTCCGTTGGAAAGGGTGCCCTGTCATCCGTCCGGGGGACGCCGTCGGATGGCGGTGCTCGTTGGTGGTCCATCCCGGGCCCGATTCCCCCGCAACCCGTGGCTTGGATCGGAGCGCCATCCACATCACCCCTGCCGCCACCAGTGCCAACACATAGTTAAACCTCTTCATGGGACGCCTGGCTCACTCTTTGCCTTGCTGAGGGACATCTGCGCAATGCCCTCCCTGCCAACTGCATTCTCCCGGCGAGGATTCAGTCTTGCGGAGCCTGATCGGTCGCCGGTGCCTCGGCCGTCACGCCGCCGCCTCCTGGCCATGGACGTTCCCTCAAGGATGGGTCCGGAACGACCTTCACCGTCGCGTCCACGCCCCCAACCCAGCCAAAAAGCAATGGATTGGGAATCAGCAGTGGGTCGAACTGAAGTAATTGCATGACGCTCCCAAAATGACGGTTCCTGCCGGGCAATGCGAAGAAGGTCGCCCCCGCGAGACGAAAGGGAACCTTTCGGTACTCGTCGTGGGTCGGCCCCGTCTCGGCATCCCCTCCATCGACCGGCGGCATCCCTGCGTTGATCAACGGCGTCGCCTGATAAGCAAGTATTCGATGCCATGGACCCGTGGGATGGAAATGCTCGGTGGGGACGTTCCCGACGGGCCGGGCATCGGTCGCCCAAGATTGGAACACGCAACTCGCATCGATTCGCAGTCCATTGAGGAGGGGGCCTCGGTTGCTAAAGAAGTGGTAACTGCGGTTTTGATACGAATTGATGAAGAAGGGTTCCCTGCTCACATGCAACTTCCTGTCCCCAGGCTGCTTGCGGGCCTCGTACCACAGGACGCTGCCGCCCGCCGCCGATGAGTAGCGAAACTCCTGCACGTTCGATGTGACCTCGCCCTTCTCCCATGAGACAACAACACGCCGCCAACGGCTCAGCACCACGTGAGCTTGGAACTCGATGGCATGCAATCGGACCATGTCGGTCGCCTTGCACATTTCCCTGATGATCACGGGAACCTGTGCACGGAGACTGACGTCTGCCTTCCCGAGGACGAAGGCCACCGCGATCACGCCCAACCGGAGCGCTGGGGTTGGGAGCGCGATCGCGGCACCGCAAACGCGCCGGCAAGATGAGGAATGCGCGAGCAGTCCCGCATGCGATGGGTCACAAGCCAAGGCCGAGGCCCTTTGGGAGGATGATGCAGCAAGTCCGACCAACCTCATTGAATCGTTCCAGCCAAGGGGGATAAGGGTGTTTGGTTTCATCATCGCACGGCTAGGGCTTGGCTTTTGGCTGGTCAAGGTGGGTGTGGGCCGCCATGAGGTTGGTCCTGCGGATGAACTCGAAGCCCTCGGCATCTTGTCGCCGCCGGCCCTTCGGCATGGTCCGAGCATTACCGGTGGAACCGCGTCCGAGGTTAGCCCCCCTGCATCAAGAGCCCGGACACGGAAAACGCGTTGGACAACGGGGTCACGTCTCAGACAGCGAAGTCACATCTAAACAGTTGATATTTGGTCCCGGAGCCGGCGGATGAACCGCTCGCAGGCCGCGTCCCGCGTTCTCCGCGCCTCGATCCGCCTCACACCCTGTGCCGCCGCCGGGTACTTCAATCCCGTAATCTGCCCAACGACCTCGCTGAGCCTCCACCCACCATGCCTGACCGCCACGTACACCACGGCGTCCCGCGTCCAATCCCCATGGCGGCCCAGCGCCTCCGGCCATGTCACCCCGGTCTCCTTCTCCGCCCAGCCCACCAGCTTCTCCCATTCCACCCGCCCCGGCCGGGCCAGGCGCCGGGCCTCCGTCTGCTGTCCGACATCCGCCTTCGCCTGTTTCAGGATCTGCCTCGCATAGTCGGCATCCCCCAGGACCCACCCGCCCACCAACCGATCCCAAGGATTCTCCAGGTGCCCCTGCCGGAGCGGTTCCTCGGTGTACGCCCGGATGGCACCCAACCTCTCCCGTGGGCTCCGACCGCCGTGGGCCCCCATCAGGAATGCCGTTTCCAGCCACGAGGGCGCCTCCTCCCGACCGCTGTACACCTGCCATGAACTCCACGGGTATTCCGCGAGCG
>CAIRNV010000116.1 GCA_903880005.1 uncultured Verrucomicrobiota bacterium
CAGGCCCACGAGCGGCCGCCTGCGCCCCGCCCCAACCTCACCTGCAGGGTGAGGTCTAGAATTCATCCAAAAGGGCCTCTTTGCCCGAATGGGACGGCCATTTCCTCGCCCTGAAGCCCTCTTCAACTGCCGTTTCTAGGCTGAATCGTTCCGGCTCAGTCAAAGGCGTGACCGGCCACGTCGTCCACGGCGATCACCTGTTCCGCGCGCGTCTTCAGGTTCTTGACCCGGGCCACGAGCCCCACGGCGTCGCGATCCAACCGCACCGTGTGTCCCGCGCCCACCTCGAGTGCCCGGCGGAACTGCTTGTCGCCCTTCATGGGCACCAGGCTGTAATCCACGGCCAGCCCACGGTCGCGCAGGCGCTGCACCACCCCGAGCGACTCCGGCCGCAGGGACTCGTCCTCCAGCAGGACCACGACGTCCACGGTGGAGGCAAAGGACGGCAACCGTCCACGTTCCTTCAGAAGCAGCGCCAGCACGACGTCCCCCATGCCGAACCCAATCGCCGGCATGTCCGCCCGCCCGCCGCTTAATGAGCGAACCAGGTTGTCGTACCGCCCGCCGCCCGCGATCGCGCGGAACTCGCCCTTGCGATCAAACGCCTCGAAGACGACGCCCGTGTAGTACGCCAACCCGCGGATCACGCCGTAGTCGATCTTGACGAAGTCGCCCAAGCCCCGTGCATGGAGGTTGTTGAGCACCCCTTGGAGCTCGGTCGTGGGCTCGCCCGCCGCGATGAAGTGACGGACCGCCTCCAGCGTGACGCCCGTGGGCTCCAGGCGACGCGCCATCGTTGCCTCGTCCTCGCGCTCGATCTTGTCCACCGCCTGGAAGAACTCGTAGGCCATGCCCTCGCGCCCGCCCTGCGCCTCGAAGAAGCCCTGCCACGCCTTCCGGCTGCTCAACCGCACGACGAAGTCCTCCGACGTCAACCCGAGGCCTCGCAACACGTCCACGAGCAACGCCACGATCTCCGCGTCGGCGGCGGGGTCCGCCTCGCCGAAGATGTCGCAATTGAGCTGGAAATGCTCCCGCAGGCGGCCCTTTTGGGGGGCCTCGTACCGGAACAACTGCGGCATGGCGAACCACTTGATGGGCTTCTTGTAGGCCCTTTCGACCGACGCCACCATGCGCGCCACGGTGGGGGTCATCTCCGGTCGCAACGCCACGGCCTCGTCGCCCTTGTCCACGAAGTTGAACAACTGCCCGACGATCTCGTCGCCGGACTTCGCCGTGTACAACGCCAGGGGCTCCAGGGGTGGGCCGTCGTACTCCCGGAACCCGTAGCGCCGCGCCACGCGCCTCCAGGCGTCGAACACGTGCTGCCGCACGTCACAGCTCCACGCCTCGCCGGGCGGCAGGGGCTCGGGATAGAATTCTCGGAATCCCTTCAATCGTTGCATCGTTGGCCAAGGCTACCCCAAGCCGACCCCGGACGACGAGGAGCAACCACGGCCGGCCCGCCTAGTGTCGTGTCTCACAAATGGCTGGTGTTTCGCCGCGAGGGATTTTCGTGTCCAACGAGGCGCGAGAGACGAGCAGACCCGCAGAGGTCTGTGACGGACGAACCACGAAGCCCCGGGGCATTCTTGGAGCAACCCGAAGGGCCGCGGCTCTTTTCGCGTCCCACGTCGTGGCTCGCTCCTCACAGACCTCTGCGGGTCTGCTCGTCTCTCGCGCCTCGTTGGACACGA
>CAIRNV010000117.1 GCA_903880005.1 uncultured Verrucomicrobiota bacterium
CCACAGCGGCCGACGCCATGGGCAGCCACCGAGGAGCGCTTCCCGGTGCATGATGCTGAGCCGCCCGCAGAGACGCAGAGACGCGGAGGATCAGAGCCCATGCCTCTGCGTCTCCGCGTCTCAGCGGGCGATTCCCTCCCCAAGCCGATTCCCACAGCGGCCGATGCCATGGGCAGCCACCGATCCTCCCGTCCTCCGCATCCCGGAGGGGTGCCAACCGGGTTGCGCTCCGGGCGCTGGCATCCCTGCCGGGATGCGGGGTTTCTCTGTCGCGTGGGTCTCCGGTGGTGTCGTCGCTTCGCTCCTCGACCACCGGCTACAGGCTGCGAAGCCTCCGCCTTCATGGCAGGGGGACGCAGAGGTCACTTCGGATGCGGCAACCCGCGCCCGCATGCAGGGGACGAGCCGCGTTAAGGGCGCGAGTGGGCGACAAGCATGTGGTGCAGGTCGTCCTTGAGTTGGAGGCGCTTCTTCTTGAGCCCCTCGGTGACGGCGTCGCTGGCCGGCTCGACCTCGCCCTCGATGCGGACCACCTCGCGATCCACCCGGTGGTACTCGTCGAAGAGACGGCGGAAATGCGCGTTGGAGGTCTTCAGCACGTGGATCGCGTCGCGGTGCTCGGGGAACTCGGCGATGAGGGGATGGTGCAGGTCGGTGGTCATGGTGAAGCCTTTCGTTTCTTGCCGTGTGTGGCGTCCATGGGGGCATGGCGGCGGGGCGCCGGCTGACCCCAGGTTGTCCAAGCCGGGGCAAGGCTTGCCGTGGACATGGCAAAGGCCGCAGCGTTCCCGGATGCGACCGCAGGACATCCAGGTGATCGGGGAGGAGATGGCGTTGAAGTGGGACGACGGATCGGAGCAGTTCGTGGCGCTGGAAACCCTGCGCCGGTTCTGCCCGTGCGCGGCCTGCATGGGCGAGAAGGACATCTTTGGCACCACGTATCGTCCGCCGGAACGTCCGTATGGCCCGGGGGCGTTTCAATTGTCCGGGCTTCATCCGGTGGGCGGCTACGCGGTGCAACCCGCCTGGCGCGACGGCCACAACACCGGCATCTACTCGTGGGAATGGCTGCGTCGGCTTGCTGACGCGCCGGCCGAGGGGGGCGGCGGATGCGGGTCTGGGGGCGGCGGCGGGTGTGGGCACGGGCACGGGCACGGACATGGGCATGACGGACACGCCGGGGGCTGTGGCGGCCATGGCCATGCTTGAGGGCCTGCGGGCAACTGGGCTCGGATTTCACGCGTCCCTCCACCCATGAACGCCACGGGCCAGCAGCAGGAGGCCATCGCCGCCGAGGGCAACGTCCTCGTGATGGCCGGCGCGGGCACGGGCAAGACCTCGACGTTGGTGGCGCGGGTGGCCGAGCGCTTGTCGCGGGCGGCAGGCCGGGTGCAGGCGGACCGCATCCTGATGGTCACGTTCACGGAGGCGGCGGCCGAGGAGATGCGGTCGCGGCTGAGGGAGCGCCTGGAGTCGATGTTGGCGACGGACCCGACGTTGACGGACCAGGTGGCGCGGCTGGACCTGGCCTTGATCGGGACCTTGCACGCGTTCTGCCTCCGGTTGCTGCGCGAGCACGGGGTCGAGGTGGGATTGGAGCCGCAGATGACGGTGCTGGACGAGGTCGAGGCGTCGCGGATGGCCCGCGGGGCATGGATGCGATGGATCGAGGCGACGCGTTCGGACGAGGCGGGCGCGGCGGGCCTGCGTCGATGGGTGGATGGCGGATTCGACGGGGACCTTGAGGAGGCATGGAGGACGGTGCGGGCGGTGCATGGGTATGCCCGGACGTTGGCGGAGCCGGAGGCATGGATGGACGGGCAGTTGGAGCGGTGGCGTGAGCCTGCGCCCCGTGAATGGGGCGAATGGATGGAAGCGGCCTTGCCGTCGTGGGCCGCCGACTGGGCGGAGCGCCTCGCCGCGATGGAGGACAACCCGGTGGCGTTGGCGCGATGCGCGCGACTGCGCGACGGGGTCCCGGGCGATCCCGGGCGGCGGGCGGCATGGTGGGCGGCGTTGGCGGAGGATCCGTCGGAGTACCCCAGGGGTCGCAAGACGGCGTGGGGCAAGCCTCTGGAAAAGTTCTTCGAGGACGTGGGGTTCCTGGCGTCGTTGGAGTCGCGGGGCGGGCTGGACCCGATGTTGGAGGACTGGGAATCGTGCCGGGATTGGATGCCGGGCTTGATCGTGGCGGTGCGGGGATTCGGGGGCGAGTTCGAGGCGGCGAAGCGGTCGCGGGGCGGGCTGGATTTCGCGGACCTGGAGCAACGAACGCTGGACCTGCTCGTCCGGCGGCCCGGGGCGGCGGCGGCGTGGTGCCGGGAGCAATTCGAGATGGTGGTGGTGGACGAATGCCAGGACGTGAACGCCGCGCAGGAGGCCATCCTGCGCGCGGTGAGCCGGGACGGGGCCTCGGCGAACCGGTTCCTCGTGGGGGACGTCAAGCAGAGCATCTACCGGTTCCGGCTCGCGGACCCGCGGTTGTTCCAGGCGACGGCGGCCCGCTGGTCGGCGGCGGACGGCGGCGGACGGGTGGTTCCGTTGACGGGCAACTTCCGGTCGGCGGAGACGATCCTGAGGTTCGTCAACATGGCGTGCGGGCGGTTGATGAGGCCCGAGGTGGGGGGCGTGGGTTATGGGCCGGAGGCGGCGTTGGTCTTTGGGGAGGCGGCGGGGCGCGAGGCGCTGCGGTCGGCGGCGGACGCCGTCCCGCGGGTGGAGGTGCACCTGCGGGTCAAGCCGCGGCAACGGGACGGCGAGGACGGCGGGGAGGAACGAGCCGAGGCGGCCGCCCCGGGCGAGGGCGCGGCGGGGGACGGTGCGTTGCCGGGGTTGGCGCCCACGGCGACGGCCCTGGAGGCGCGCCTCGTGGCCATGCGGCTGCGGGAGATCCATGAATGCCGCGCGCCGGTTTGGGATCGTCGCCAGGGCGGGATGCGACCCGTCGAATGGGGCGACATGGCGGTGCTGCTGCGGGGCATCGCGGGGCGGGTGCGGGACTTTGCGGCGGAGTTCCGGGCGGCGGGGGTTCCCTTGGCGTCGCGGCAGGCGGGGTTCTTCGAGGTGCCCGCCGTGCTGGACCTTCGGGCGTTGGTGCAATGCCTGGACAACCCGTTGCAGGACATCCCGCTGGCCACGGTGCTTCGGTCGCCCCTCGCGGGCGTGTCGGAGCCCGACGCGCTCGCGGTGATCCGCATGACGGCCGGAGGGGAGCGCCACTGGTGGACGTTGATCCAGCGATTTGCCGGGGAGACGGGCCTTGCCGCCCTGGAGGGGTTCGGCCCGGGCGTGATGGAGACGGCGCGCGTGGCGCGCGAGCGCGTGAGGACGTTCCTGCAACGCCATGAACGTTGGCGACGCGTGGGGCTGCGCTCGGGCGCGGCGGCCGCGTTGGAGGCGGCGCTGGATGAGACGGGCTACGAGGCGTGGGCGGCGTCGGTGCCCGACCGGGGCGAGACGCTGGGCAACGTGCGGCGCTTCCTGGACTTGGCCCGGACGTTCGACGCCGGGGCGCGGGGCGGGCTGTATCGCTTCCTCGTGTGGCTGGACGAGCAGGAGGCGGCGGACAACGTCGAGGCGGCCTCGGGGAACACGGAGGACGCGGTGCGCTTGATGACCGTCCATCGTAGCAAGGGGCTGGAGTTTCCCGTCGTGGCGGTGGCCATGATGGGGAGCCGGTTCCAGTTGTCGGACCTGACCCGGTCGCGGGTGGTGCGGGAGGAGAAGCTGGGGCTGTGTCCCTGGGTGCAGCGCGAGGATGGGCGTCGCTACCCGAGCGCGGCGCTGTGGCTGGCCCGGCGGCAGGAGCGACGCGAGTTGCTGGGGGAGGAGCTGCGCCTGCTGTACGTGGCGTTGACGCGGGCCGTGGATCGCCTGCTGCTGTTCGGCACGACGACCGGCAAGGCCCTTGAGGAGCGATGGCCGGAGGCCGCGAGGCGCGCGGGGGCCGGGCCCGAAGCGTTGCCGGTGTCCGTGATCGAGGACGCGTCCACGCCGTTGGATTGGCTGGGGCCGGTGCTGTCGGCGGTGCCGGGCGGCATCACGGCGGCGTTGGACGCGGACGTGGCGGAGACGTTCGCATGGAAGCTCTGGCTGGACGTGCCGCCGCAGGCCGCGCCCGTGGCGACCGTCCATGGGGCTCAGGCCAACGTGGGCCTGTGGTCCATGGCGTTGCCGGGGTATGGGCACGAGGCGGCGACGAGGGAGGCGGCCAAGGTGACGGCCACGGGGCTGCGGCGCCGGATGGAGGCGGACGCCGAGGCCGTGGACGTGGTGCGGCGCATGACGACGCCGCGGCAGGGGGCATCGGATCCCAAGGATGCGTCCGCCGTGGCGCGTGGCATGGCGCATCATGCGTTCATGCAATGGGTGGACGTGGCGCGCACGGGAACGGAGGAGGAGTTGATGGAGGAGGTTGGGCGCCTGGTGGCGGCGGGGCGACTGGGTGCCGAGGAGGCTGCGATGCTCGACATGGCGGCGATTGGTCGGTTCTGGGGCTCGGAGCTGGGGGCGGACGTTCGGCGGCGAAGGGCGGGGTTGCGACGCGAGGAGGCCTTCACGGTGCGATTGACGGGGGCGGACCTGCGGGCGCTCGGGTTCGACGGCGAACCTGCCGGCGCGGCCTTGCCGCCGCATTCCTCCGCAGCAAACCGCCCCGGCCTCGCGGACGATGAGTTCGTCGTGGGCCAGGGCGTCGTGGACCTCGCCTTGGTGGATGAGGAGGGGATCGTGATCGTGGACTTCAAGACCGACCGGGTGGAACGCGGGGCGGCGACGCGCGCCAAGGCGGAGATGTATCGTCCGCAGCTCGCCGTGTATGCCGTCGCGTTGTCCCGCATCCACGGGCGCCCGGTAACGTCACGGTGGCTGCACTTCCTTGCGACGGGCGAGAGCGTGGCGGTGTAGCCGGAAGTTTGTACGCGCGGGCGAGCGGGCGCGGGGCTTAGCCGGGACGATTCAATTGGATCGGTCGTGCTTGCTCGATCTGCTTGCGCAAATCCTTCGTCGTTCGCTCGTTCCGGGCCTCGAACCGGCCCGCGCCTCGCTCACTCCTCGGCTTGCGCAAGCATCTGCTTCGCAATCACTTCCCTCCCAACTGAATCGTCCCGGCTTCGCGGCGGCGTCAGCGGGCGATCCACTCGCCGCGCCACGTGGTGACGGCGGCGCCGGCGAGGAGGATGCGCTCGCCCTGGCATTCGACGACGACGGTCCCGCCGCGTCGGCTCGCTTGCAGCCCGCGAAGGGAGGCGCGTCCAAGTCGGGCCGCCCAGAAGGGCCCCAGGGTGCAATGGGCCGAACCGGTGACGGGATCCTCCGGCACGCCAACGGCCGGCGCGAAGAAGCGCGAGACGAAGTCATGGCCCGCGGCGTCCGAGGCGGCGGTCACGATCACGCCGCGCACGGGCAGGGCCGCGAGCGCTCCAAGGTCCGGGGCAAGCCCCCGCACGACGGATGGATGCGGCAGCTCCACGAGGAGGTCCTCCAGGCTGCGGCCGCACCAGCGAATGTCCGCCCCGATGGCATCGGCGAGACCGCCGGGAACGTCGCAGGGCATGGCGGGCCGGGCCGGGAAGTCCAACTGGACGGAGCCATCGTCCGAACGGAGGGCGTGGAGCCATCCGCTGCGGGTGAGGAACCGCGCGGGCAGCGAGGGGGCGAGGCGACCCGTCTCCCACAGGACATGCGCGGCCGCCAGGGTGGCGTGGCCGCACAGGTCCACCTCGCGGGTGGGCGTGAACCAACGCAGCGCCCAGGACCCGTCATCGCGTGGGAGCAGGAAGGCGGTCTCCGACAAGGCAAGCTCTCCGGCGACGGCCTGCATCCATGGCGCGGACGCCTCCGCCGAGGGGAAGCAGACGGCGGCGGGGTTGCCTTGGAACGCCTTCGTGGCGAAGGCATCGACGACGCAGATGGGGATGGCCACGGCGCTGGAAAGGTACGGGTGAGGCCTGGGGACGGCCGGGCGGCTTAGCCGGGACGATTCAGTTGGATCGTTCCGGCTTAGCGCGAGACGAGGGCCCGGTGGGCCTTGAACACGGGGCGAAGGGCGAGCCCTGCGGCGTCTTGAAGGGATTGCATCTCGCGGTAGGTGGCCACGGCCTTGCCGGGCTCCGTGGTCTCGGCCGTGTTGAGCCGGACCATGGCGTCGGTGATCGACTCGATGGACACGGCGTCGCCCGCCTCGCGCCTCCAGCACCACAGCGCCTGCAACGCGGCGCCGAACGCGGCGCCCTCGGCGACCTTCAGGGTGACGACCTCGGCGTCGAAGACATCGGCCATGATTTGGCGCCACAGGCGGGAGCGAGCGCCGCCGCCGGTGGCGCGGACCTGCGTGGCCTTGACGCCGAGCTGGGCGAGTCGGCGCAGCCCGTAGTTCATCCCGAGCGTGACGCCCTCCATGGCGGCGCGGGCCTGGTGGGCCGCGTCGTGGACGCCAGGACGCACGCCGATGAAGACGCCGGTGCCGTCCGGGACGTTGGGGGTTCGCTCGCCCTCGAGGTACGGGACGAGGAGGAGGCCATCCGAGCCCGGGGGCGCCTTGGCCGCCGTCTTCTCGTAGGCCGCGTGGTCGAGGCCCAGGCTGGCCCGCACCATCTCCGTGGCCACGGTCACGTTCATGGTGCACAGCAAGGGGAGCCAGCGGTTGGTGGAGTCGCAGAAGGCCGCGATCTCGCCCGAGGGATCCACGACCGGCTTGTCGGAGCAGGCGTAGATGGTGCCCGAGGTGCCGAAGCTGGCGGTGACGACGCCGGGGCGGGTGTTCCCGGTGCCGATGGCCCCCATCATGTTGTCGCCGCCGCCCGCCGCGACGAGCAGGCCCTCGGGCAGGCCGAGGGCGCGGGCGGCCTCCTTGCGGAGGCGCCCGGCGGGGCGGTCGCTCGGGGACACGGTGGGAAGCTTGCCCAGCAGGTCGGGGTCGATCGCGCGGGCCACCGCCTCGGACCAACGACGCCGGCGGACGTCGAAGAGGGCGGTGCCGGACGCATCCCCGTACTCCATGGTCGCCATCCCCGTGAGCCAATGGTTCAGGAAGTCATGGGGCAGGAGCACCGTGGCGAGCCGCGCGTAGTGATCGGGCTCGTTCTTGCGGAGCCAGAGGATCTTGGGCGCGGTGAAGCCGGGCAGCATCGCGTTGCCCGTCGCCTTGATGACCGCCTTGGGACCGCCCAGCGCCGACTCCAGCTCGGCGCACTCCGCCGTGGTGGAGGTGTCGCACCAGAGCTTGGCGGGGCGGATGACGTGGCCGTCGCGGTCGAGGGGGACGAACCCATGCTGCTGGCCGCTGACGGAGAGGGCGACGACCTCGGAGGAATTGGCCTTGGATTCGACGAGGGCGGCCTTGCAGGCCTTGATGAGCGCCTGGGTCCATGTGGACGGGTGCTGCTCCTTGGAGCCGGGGATTGGGGAGGGCAGCAGGCCATACGCGGCCGATCCCGAGCCGAGGACGCGGCCGTCGCGCGCATCCACCACCAAGGCCTTCGTCGATTGGGTGCCCGAATCGACGCCGATGACGAGGGTTCTCTTTGCCATGTGTTGGGGGCCAGGATGCCGCAGGAGGGAGGGGCATGTCGATGCGGGCGGTGATTGGTCCTTGCATGATGCGGGGCGAGCCCGCAGGAGTTCGCGGGCCGCGTCATGGCCCGCGAGCGCATGAATCAAGCATTGGCATTGCACGAGGCCCACGAGGCGTTGGGGGCGACCTTCATGGAGGTCGCCGGGGCCGAGGTTGTCCGGCACTACGGCGACGCGACGGCCGAGCATCGAGCGTTGACGACGTCGGCCGCCGTGCTGGACCTGGGGTTTCGCGGGCGGTTTTGCCTGACGGGATCCGACCGCGTCCGCCTGCTGCATGGCCAGGTGACGCAGGATGTCCAGGGGTTAGGACGGTTGCGCGGTTGCTACGCGGCCTTCGTGACCAACAAGGGCAAGATGCAGGCCGACGCCTTCGTGTACGCCCTGCCCGACGAGTTGCTCGTGGACGTGGAGCCGGGCCGGGCCGGGCTGCTCCTGGGGCGCCTCGAGCACTACATCGTCGCGGATGACGTCCAGTGCATCGACGTGTCGCCGCACTACGGGTTGTTGTCCGTGCAAGGACCCCGCGCCGGCGCCGTCCTGTCGCGCCTTGGGCTGGGCGTGGAGCTCCCCTCGCTGCCGCTGGCGATGGCGCACGACGCGGACCCGGTCATGGGTGACATCTACGTGGCCAACCTGCCCAGGGCGGGGGCGGCGGGCTTCGACGTCTTCGTGCCGGCGGGGTCGCAGGCCATGCTGCTGGACAAGATGGTGGCGGCCGCCCGCGACGAGGGAGGACGCCTGGCGGGGTGGGAGGCCTTGGAACTGGCGCGCATCGAGGCGGGCATCCCGAGGTTCGGGGCGGACATGGACGAGTCCAACCTGCCGCCCGAGGCGGGGATCGAGGGACGGGCGGTGAGCTACACCAAGGGCTGCTACATCGGGCAGGAGGTGATCGCCCGGGTTCGCACGTACGGCCAGGTGGCCAAGGCGTTGCGCGGGCTTCGCGTGGACGCGGGCGGTCCGACGCCGGCGGCGGGCGACCGGTTGCTGAAGGACGGCAAGGACGTGGGCTACCTGACCAGCGTCGCCCGGTCCGACCGCGCCGGCGGGGTGATCGCGCTGGGCTACGTGCGACGCGAATGCAATGCCCTGGGAACCGTGCTCCAGGCCAGGTCGGCCTCGGGTGACGTGGGCGCGGTGGTGGTGCCCCTGCCCTTCGCCTGACCCGGGCAAGTCGCGGCTCGCGAAACCCGGAAGGCGGGGCATGATGGCCGCGATGGAGACGAGGCGGTGGTTGGTGAAGCAGGAGCCGGAGGCCTACGCATGGGAGGCATTCGTGCGGGATGGGCGAACGGCGTGGACGGGCGTTCGGAACTTCCAGGCGCGCAATTTCCTGCGGCAAATGCGCATCGACGACCGCGTGCTGTATTACCACAGCGTGACGGGCAAGCAGGTCGTGGGCGTGGCGCGCGTGGTGCGCGAGGCGTACCCGGACCCGACGGCCACCGAGGGGGATTGGTCGGTCGTGGACCTGGCGCCATTGCAACCATTGGCGCGGCCGGTGGGATTGGATGCGCTCAAGGCAGACCCCGTGACGGCGTCGATGCCGCTCATCCGGCAGTCGCGCCTGAGCGTGATGCCGTTGTCGGAGGAGGTGTTCCAACGGGTGCTCGCGCTAGGCGGAACGAAGACCCGCTGACGCGATCCGCTGGAAGTCGGGGCTGGGAAGCACCCGGACCCTTGTGGCATTCGTCGTGGGTTCGCCCGTGGGAGGAAACCATTTTCACATGAACTATCCGAAGCTGGCATCCGTGAGGAGCGCGTCCGAGCTGCGGTCGCGCCTGGAAGGGTTGGGTTGTCCGTTGCCGGTGGCGGACGGCGGGCCATGGACGGCGCTGTCGCGTCCGTTGACGGGGGTCCCGGGCCTGCCGCGCGCGCTGGGCAACCGGCTCGCCATCCTGCCCATGGAAGGCTGGGATGGCACGGCGGACGGGCATCCCACGGACCTGGTGAGGCGGCGGTGGCGGCGCTTTGGCGAGAGCGGCGCCAAGTTGGTGTGGGGCGGTGAGGCGGTGGCCGTGCGCCAGGATGGACGGGCGAACCCGCGTCAGTTGATGGCGGGCGAAGGGCACGTGGGCGGCCTCGCGGAGCTGCGACGGCTGCTGGTCGAGGCGCACGCGGCCCACGGCTCGACGGATGACCTTTGGGTGGGGCTCCAGTTGACCCACAGCGGCCGTTGGTCGCGCCCCAACGACTCCAGGAAGCCCGAGCCACGCGTCGCATTCCGGCATCCCTTGCTGGACCGGCGCGTGGGCGTGACGGACGACGCCCCGGTCCTGACCGACGCCGAGCTGGACGGGTTGGTGGAGGATTTTGTGCGGGCGGCGACGCGGGCGTGGAAGGCGGGCTTCGACTTCGTGGACGTGAAGCATTGCCACGGGTACCTGGGGCACGAGCTGCTGGGCGCCCGCGTGCGGCCCGGGGCGTATGGCGGCAGCTTGGCCAACCGGACGCGCTTCCTTCGGTTGATCGTGGAGGGCATTCGACGGGACGCCCCGGGGCTGGGCGTGGGCGTGCGGCTCAGCTTGTTCGACCGGCTTCCCCACCGGAAGGGGCCGGGCGACGTGGGCGAGCCGGAGCCTTGGTCGGGCCCTTACCTGCATGGGTTCGGGTGCGATCCGGCGGATCCGTCGCGGACTTCATGGGACGAGCCGTTGGACTTCCTGCGGATGCTGGAGGCCATGGGGGTGCGGTGGGTGTGCCTGACGGCGGGCAGCCCGTATTACAACCCGCACATCCAACGGCCCGCGATGGTGCCGCCGAGCGATGGCTACCTGCCTCCGGAGGATCCCTTGGTGGGCGTCGCGCGGCAGGTGGAGGCGGTGGCCCGCGCGAAGGCGGCCGTGCCGGGGTTGGTGATGGTGGGGTCGGCCTACAGCTACCTGCAGGAATGGCTGCCGCACGTGGGGGAGGCCCAGGTGGCGGCGGGCCGGGTGGACGTCGTGGGCCTGGGGCGCTCGGTGCTGAGCTATCCGGAGCTGACGCGTGACTTGGTGTCGGGGCGGCCAATGGACCGGCGGCGCGTGTGCCGGACGTTCAGCGAGTGCACGACGGGGCCGCGCAACGGGCTGGTGAGCGGGTGCTTTCCCTTGGACGACTTCTACAAGCGACACCCGGACGCCGAGCGGTTGCGGGCAGCGATGGGACGGTGATCGGTGGCCGGGCTGCTTCCGTAGGGTTGCACGCGCGGATGGGGTCGGCTTCCGCGCCCCCCTCGTCGTTCGCCTTCCATCCCGCAGTCGAGGGACGCCTCGATCGCTCGTAGCGTTGCGTCGCTTCGATGACCGGGCAGCCGATGGCACGTCCGCCCGAAGGATCGAGGGCCGGGCCCTCTGCCCCGGCACCTCGTGTCGTGTCTCACAAATCGCTGGTGTTGGGTTGCTCCAAGAATGCCCCGGGGCAAGGCGTGAGGACGGAGCATACCCGCAGCGTCAGGCGAGAACCGGGCACCCAGGAACTACACACGGGGAGATCACGGCCGCCCCTTCCGCCGGTGGCACGCCCGCGTTCCCGTGATAGGATGACCCATGGCGTTTCGTTCGTTCGGACAATGGGTGCAGGCACTGGATGCAGCGGGTGAGCTTGTCCGCGTCTCCCAACCCGTCGCCACCGAGCTCGAAATCACCGCGTGGGCCGACCGGGAGATGAAGGCACCCGGCGGCGGCAAGGCCCTCCTATTCGAGAACCCCAC
>CAIRNV010000118.1 GCA_903880005.1 uncultured Verrucomicrobiota bacterium
CCAGACAGCCGGCCCAAGGTGCCGGACCATGACGTGTTGCGGCGCATCGGCATGGGGGGGCACGGCGAGGTGTGGCTGGCGCGGTCGGTCACGGGCGTGTGGCGCGCGGTGAAGGTCGTCCACCGGGAACGCTTTGAGGACGACCGGGCGTACCGGCGGGAATTCGAGGCGGTGCGCCGCTTTGACGCGTTGTCGCGCGAGCATCCGGGCTTCGCGGACATCTTGCAGGTGGGCTGGGACGAGGGCTCGGCCTATTACTACTACGTCATGGAACTCGCGGACGGCGCGAGGGAGGGATGGACGGCCGCCGACTACGAGCCCATGACGCTGGCCCGCCGGATTCGCGACCGGGGCCGGCTGACGGTGGATGCCAGCATCGAGCTGGGCCTCGAGATGGCGGCCGCACTCGTCGTCTTGCATCAGCAGGGACTGATTCACCGGGACCTCAAGCCCTCCAACATCGTGTACGTCGGCGGCGTGCCCAAGCTGGCGGACATCGGCCTCGTGATCGGCACGCACGAGGCCCAGTCGCACGTGGGAACCGAGGGCTTCGTCGCGCCGGAGGGTCCCAATTCACCGCAGTCCGACATCTACGGGCTGGGCAAGCTCCTGTACGTCGCGGTCACCGGGAAGGACCGCCGGGACTTCCCCGACCCCGGCGTCGAGATGGAGTCGGGGCCGGAGGCGCGGCAACTGCGGGAGTTCAACCTGATCCTGCTGAAGGCGTGCGCGGCGGACCCGGCGCGGCGATATCGCACGGCCGAGCACTGCCTTGCGGACCTCGTGCGGCTTCAAAGGGGGGCATCCATTCGTTGGGTTCGGCGACGGGAGTCGGCCCTGCGGATGGGGACGTGGACGTTGGGCACGACGGCCGTCGCGTGCGCCTTGGGCATGGCGTGGGTTCGTTGGAGGCCCTTGGGCGATGGCATGGACGCCCTGCGGGAAAAGGGCCGGATCGAAGGCATCCAGGCCAACCAAGAGGCGGGGCTCCGGCGACGGGACGCCCAGCAGCACGTCGCCCATGGCCAAGCCCTGCTGGACGCCGGGGATGACATGGGCGCCATGGTGCACTTCTCCGAGGCCTTGCTCCGTATGGATTCGGGCACGCCCGAGGAAACCATGCATCGGGTCCGTATCCAGCAGGTCCAAGGGCGCATCCCCCGGCTGTTGGCCGTTTGCAGCCATGGCGGCGAGGTGGCTTCGCTGGCCTTCAGTCCCGACGGCCAGCGCGTCGTCGCCTTGGGACGGACTGGGACCCTATCGGCCTGGGATGGGAATCGTGGCGAGCGCGTGTTCCAGCAGTCCGACCCGGCCTTCGTAGGCGGCGACGTTCGATATTCCTCGGACGGGAAATGGCTCTTGGTAACGCCCCACGAGCCCGGCAAGGCAGACAAACCCCACGTCGAGGCCCGGCAGGGAAAGGTGCTCGATGCGGCCACCGGCCAATCCCATGGCAAGGACATCGCCGCGCCGGGAGCCATCGCCTTCACGCCGGACGGTCAGGTCGTGGCCGTCGCGATGCCCGATGGCTCCATCGAGGTACGGGAGGTGGATTCCGGGAAGGCACGGATGACCTTGCCTGGCCATGCAGCCCTCGTGACACGGTTGGTGTTCGGCCCCGACCCCGACGTCCTCGCGTCGGCCGACGGCACGGGGGATGTCCGGTTGTGGAGGCTGTCCAAGGGGGAAGGTGTCGCATGTCATCACGGTCATGCGAGCTGGGTGCAAACGCTGATGTTCCATCCGGACGGGCAAACGGTGCTGGCCGTCTTCGAGAATGGTGCAAGCCAGTCCACCCTGGAGCACTTGGGACGCAAGGGACCGGTTCGGTCCGGCACGAGGCTGACCGTTGACGGGCGCTTGGACTTGCTCATGCCAAGGCTTTTCGGCGGACGTCGGCTGTTGCTGGGCACTGGTGCCCCGCGCGGTGCCGGCGGGGTGAGTCGCGCGGACGGCCTCAGCATCCGGGAACTCGACGACCCGGTTTCCATCGTGCACCACCTCGGCACGGCGACGTCCATTCAAGGGTGGGCGGTCAGTCCCGACGGCAGGTGGCTGGCCGCGAGCCGCAATCCGGGGGGCGCGCAGGTGTGGGACGTCGAGTCGGGCGAGGTCCTCTCGCCCTTGCTGCCACATGCCGGCGGGATTCCATCCTTGGCCTTCAGCGCGGATGGCGCGCATTTGGCAACCGGGGGCACCGATGGCCTCGTGAAGGTCTGGGACCTTACGGACCTACAAGGGGACTCCAAGGAAGTGCCGATCCACGGCCGGATCGTGAATACATGGTGGACCCTTCGTCCCTACCCGGCGGCCCTGGCGGCAACCGGGGCACACCTGACGCTGTTGGCGCAGCGCAACCGTCGCCAGGTCCCGGTCCGGGTGGACCTCGAACACGGGCAGGAAGAGCAACTGCCCGAGCCACCGTCGGGACCCTCGTGCGATGCCCTGATGCCCGGCCAGACGGATGAGTTCTGGGCCACCCATGGTCTCGATGCTGCCTTGGCGAACGGGCAGCAAGACGTGACGCTCTGGCGACTTGCGGGTCGCACATGGACCCCGTTGCGCCTGCCCCACTCGGTGGCCGTGGTCACGGCCGGATTTCACCCTTCTGACTCCCATTTCGTGACCGTGGACCTGCATCGGAAGGTCCGCATTTGGGACCCGCGCACGGGCCAGATCGAGGGGACCTTGAGCCTTCCTAAGGAGGATGGCCAAGCCCTGCTCTCGTGGGATGCACACAAGCTCCTGGTACTGGATGCCGGCGATGGCAACAAGGTCGTCCGCATCCACGACCTCCGATCTCCCGGTCACGTCATGACGTCCCTCCCACTTCCCGGGGCGGCGGACGGCATGGCCCCCTCCCCTGATGCCCGACGCCTTGCGATCAAGATGCGAGAGAGAGGCCTCGGGATCCTCGACCTAACCAGCGGCAAGGCCCTTCCCCTCCCGCCCTCACGCATCGTCCCGCCCGTCGCGATCGAATGGGACGACTCATCCCATCGCCTCCTCGTTGGACCCGTCGACGGGGAATGCCAGGTCGTTGATCTGGCATCGAACACCGTCCATGCCATCGAGGGTGCCAGCACCGGCTTTCCATCCACCCGGGCCAGCTTCGCGCAGGATCCGCGCTTCATCGTGGTTTGCGGCGACCAAGGGTTCGTCTGGGTGGCCGATGCCTCCACCGGCCTGCCCTTGGGACCGCGTATCCCCCATGCCGGCAAGGTCCGGTTCGCCTCCGTTTCCAAGCGCGGCTACCTCGTGACCGTCAGCGACCCCGACAAGGTCCGGATTTGGAAAATGGAACCCTCCCAGGCGTCGGCAGATTCCCTCCTGCGGCAGTCGCGTTACCTGGCGGGACGCACCATCGGCCCCTCGGGCAAGCTCGAATGGATGGCATCGGGGGAACTCGCGGCCATGGGGACGGCCGCCGCGCCCGACAAAGGCAACCAGTGGCACCTTGCCCCCGATGCCACGGCCCGATGGCACCTCGCCCAACTCAGACGCCCCCAGTCCTTGATGCAGGTGGAGGCCAGCCGATTCCACCTGCGCCGCCTCCAGGAACGCTTCCCGGCGACGCCCTCCCTCCAGGAGGCCCGGCAGCGCTTGGAGTCAGCCGCCCTTCCCCGACGTGACGCAGGGACGCCCGCCGCCATGCTCGATCTCACCCCGTTTTACACCCACTCCTTCGGCGTGCTCCCGGACCACGACTTGGCCGGGCTGAAGCCGGGGCGCGTGGAACTCGCGGGGCAAGCCTTCGACATCCGGGGCGTCCTCCGTCTCGAAAGCCCCCAGTACCGGACCACCCTTCGACGCGGCGGCCTTTGGCCCCCCGCGTCCTTCCCGATCTCGTCGGCCCGGGGCATCCCCGTTCACCGGGCATGCCGGCGGATTCATTTCATCATGGGCACCGACGGTGGCCACGCCACCGCGCAGGAGGAAGTCGCCCGATGGCTCATCCGCTACGAGTCCGGGACGACCGCCGAGCGACCGGTCGTCCTGGGCCGCGACATCATGGACTGGAAGGCAGCGCCGCCCACCGCCCAAGCCCTTCCAGGACCTCGCATCGCGTGGATCGGCCACATGCCCTCGCCCTACCTCGACGAGCCGACGCTCTTGTACCACCTCGCATGGGAGAACCCCAACCCCGACCTCGCCGTGAGCGAGCTGGACTTCGAGCTCGGGAAAGCCCATTCCCGCCCCTTCGTCCTCGGGATCACCTTGGAGTAGCGCCAGCCTCGCCACCGAGCCCAGTGCATCCGCCGGATGGAACCACCTGAATCGAGATGAACGCCGCCATGGAACTTGTCTTTGGGAGGGATCCCGGGTTCCTCCCTCGTGCCCTCCACACCACCGCCGCCGTGGGCCTGCGCTACCTGTTCTTCGCAGGCGTTGCATGGCTTCTCGCCTACAAGCTCCTGGGCCGACGCTGGCTGCACCGCAAGATCATCCCCCGCCTCCCGGGGTCCTCGGACATCCGACGCGAGATCGCCTACTCCGCGTTGACGCTCGTGATCTTCGGGATCGTGGGAGCGGCCACGATCTCGGCCGCGCGCCATGGCTGGACGCGCATGTACTGGCGGGTCTCCGACCATGGCTGGGGCTGGTTCGCCGGCAGCATCGTCGCGTCGATCTTCCTGCACGACACCTACTTCTACTGGACCCACCGCTGCATGCATCACCGGTGGTTGTTCCCGCTGTTCCACCGCGTCCATCACCTGTCCAACAACCCCTCCCCCTGGGCCGCCTATGCCTTCGCCCCGGCCGAGGCCGTCGTGGAGGCAGGCATCTTCCCGCTGACGGCGATGCTGCTGCCCATCCACCCGCTGGCGTTCGCGCTCTTCATGCTGTGGCAAATCGTGTTCAACGTCGCGGGCCACACCGGCTTCGAGTTTCACCCGACGTGGCTCATGCGTTCCCCGCTGCGCTACCTGCTGAACACCCCGACCAACCACGTCATGCACCACGAGAAGATGCGCGGGAACTACGGGCTCTACTTCAACCTCTGGGACCGTTGGATGGGCACCAACCACGCGGACTACGAGGCACGCTTCATGGAGGTCACGTCGCGGCCACGCCGGAGCGACCCAGCCTGAGCGGGAACGATGCCGTTGGCTCGGTCTTGGTGGCTCAGCCCGCTGATGCCTTGCCGGTGCTTGCTCGAACGATCAACTCCGCTGGAATGCGGCGGGACGCGGGCTTCCCGTCCTTGAGCCATGACAACATGAGGTCCATGGCCACCGCACCGAGCCGGAGCTTGGGCTGGCGCACCGTGGTCAATGGCACCCGGAAATGCTCGGCTGCCAGGATGTTGCCGTAGCCCACGACCGACACGTCCTGCGGGATGCGGAAGCCTTGGTTGAGGAGGGCCTCCGCCGCACCGATGGCCACCAGGTCGTTGACGGCCTGGATGGCCGTGACGTCGGTCTTCTCCTGCATCCATTGAAGGGCGGCGTGCGTCCCCTCCTCGATGGTGGAACCGGCATTGAACACCCAGCGGTCGTCCCCCTCGATCCCGGCCTCGCGCAGGGCCCGGCGATACCCCTGCAAACGTTCCTGGGCCGAAGGCGACGCCTGCGGCCCGGCCAGGAACGCGATCCGCCGATGCCCCAGCTCCAGCAAGTGCCGCGTGGCCGAGGCCGACGCCGCAAGGTCGTCGGTCTCCACGTTGGCAAACCCCTCGCAACACGGCGTCCGATGTCCCAGCACCACCAAGGGAATCCCGCGCCTCCGGACCTCGTCGAGGTAGGGCGTGGGACGCGGCATGCACTGGACCGGCGACAGGAAGATGCCGTCCACGCCCCGGGCCAGGAAACGACGCAGGGCCGCCTCCTCCCGGTCCGCCATGCCCAGGGACTGCGCAAACAGCAGGTCGTAGCCCTGGTCCGCCGCGTTCTGCTCGATCGCCAGCTGCACGCGCGCGTACACCGGGTCCGTCGTCGCCGGGATGATCAATCCAAACATCCGCGTCGTCCGGCTTCGCAGGCCCATGGCCGAAAGGTTCGGCACGTAGCCCATGCTCTCCGACAACGCCCGAATCCGGGCCTTCGTCGCCACCGCCACGTCCCTCCGGTCACGAAGGGCCTTCGACACGGTCATGACGGAAACGCCCGCCGCCTCTGCAATCTCCTTGAGTCGTACCATGGTCTTTCGCGACGCCTTGGACGGGGACGAGGGCCCCTGCCCAACGCCATCGTTGGACCCGATTCCCATTTCCAGCAAGCCCCGCCGCAGGCCGTAGGCCACGCCGCCCCCGCGTGGCGGCACGCATGCCGCACCGCCGTGCGTCGGGCCAGGGCGTCCCGGCCTCAGCCGGAACGATTCAGTTGGAAGGGAAGTGATTGCGAAGCAGATCGAGCAAGCAGGACCGATGCAATTGAATCGTTCCGTATAGGTTAACCGGAGTTGTTCATCAGTTCTGGCAGAGTCTCCAAGGAACTCTGCCCCAGAACTGGTGAGCAACTCCGCCGGCGCGCCCTCGCCACGGACAAGTTTTTCCGCATCGTGGGGGCCGGCTCCGAGACGAATGAATCGTTCCACTCGATCTACGAGCTTGAGCCAAGCTCTCGCCCGGAGCCGGTCCCCACGACGCGGAAACGCATCCTCAGGTGCCGCCTTCAACGGCTCGCACTATACGACCTGCGCCCCGCGTCCCACGAGCAGTAAAATCCAACACTCCGCCTGACATGACCCCTCCGATCCCAACCCCATCCGACCCCACCCCACTCGCCGCCTTCATCGGCTGGGATTGGGGCGACAAGTCCCATGCGTTGGCCTTGTTCGATCCGGCCACCGACCAGACCGAGTCCTCCACCCTGACCCACTCCGCCGAAAACCTTCACGGCTTCCTCGACCAACTGGAGAAGCGCTTCGGTGGACGACCCGTCGCCATCGCCATCGAGGGCACCCGGGGAGCCGTCTTCCCCGCCTTGCTGGGCCGGCCGTGGCTGCATCTATGGGCCGTCCATCCCACCACCAGTAGCCGTTACCGCTCCGCCTTCACCCCCTCCGGTGCCAAGGACGACCTCCCGGACGCGCAGGTCCTTCTCGACCTGCTCCGGCGTCATCGCGACAAGCTCACCGCCTTGAGCCTGCGCGATGCCGCCACCCGAGAACTCGCCGGCCTGTGCGAGGCCCGCCGCGACCTGGTGGACCGGCGCACCCAGCTGGTCAACCAGCTCATCGCCTGCCTGAAGAAGTATTACCCCCAGGCGCTCCAGCTGGTCGGCGAGACCCTGTCCAGCCCCTTGGCCCTGGATTTCCTCAAGCGTTGGCCCGACCTCCTGGCCCTCAAGGCCGCCCGGCCCGCCACCCTCCGCGCCTTCTACTACACCCACAACGTGCGCAGCACCGAGGCCGTCCAGGC
>CAIRNV010000119.1 GCA_903880005.1 uncultured Verrucomicrobiota bacterium
TGCGGACGGACTTGTTCGGCCATGGGGTCGATGCGCTCCTCATGCTCCATCAGGATGGCGAGTGCCGCTCGGACGATGACGCTCAGCGGAACCTTGCACCCGCTGGTGTTCTGAAGCCGCAGGTGTTTTGCCTCAGCTGAAAGCGCCGGAATTGGGATTCAGGTGGCTGACTGGGCCCGGGAGAAGGGGTCAGCACGATGAGTCAGAAGGAGCGACGCTGCTCCAGTGGCGAGGAAAAGGTCCGGATTCTTCGCCAGCATCTGCTGGACGGGAAGCCGGTGGGGAGGTGCTGAACTACTTTGCCGGCTTGCGGTACGCGGAAAAGCACGCCCGGAAGAGGGCCATCCGTCACGAGGACGTCCTGGAGCTGCATGGGCTGTTGGCGAGCCAGGTCACGGATCAGGGGGAGGCCGGACGCTACCGGATGATCCAGGTCCGCGTGGGCCGACATGTCCCCCCGGCCGCCGCCGATGTCTCGGGGCTGATGTTCGAGTTGCTGGAGTGGTGGAACCTCCGCGCGACGGAGCTGTCGCCGGTGCTCAGTTCCGCGATCCTGCACTATCGGTTTGAGTGGATTCATCCCTTTGCCGACGGGAATGGGCGCACGGGCCGGGCGCTGGCCCTGTGGGAGCTGTATCGGCGGGGTTTTGACAGCCATCACATCTTCTCCGTGGACGAATACTATTGGGAGGATCGGCCGGCCTACTACGAGGCCCTGGATGCGGTGCGGCGGGCGGGTGAGGACCTGACGGGATGGCTGGAATACTGCGCGGAAGGATTGCGGCAGACCCTGGAGCGGGCGTGGACCCGGGTGCAGTCCTTCAGCGCCCCCGCGATGGGGAAGCTCGTGTCGTGTCTCACAAATGGCTGGTGTTTCGCCGCGAGGGATTTTCGTGTCCCACGAGGCGCGAGTGACGAGCAGACCCGCCGCGGTCTGTGAGGAGCGAGCCACGACGTGGGACGCGAAAAGAGCCGCGGCCCTTCGGGTTGCTCCAAGAATGCCCCGGGGCTTCGTTGTTCGTCCGTTACAGACCGCTGCGGGTAGGCTCCGTCCTCACGCCTTGCCCGGGGCATTCTTGGAGCCACCAAACACCAGCGATTTGTGAGACACGACACGAGTGCTGCGCCCGCGTCAGGAACGGCTGCTGAAGCTCCTGCGGGACCATGGCAGCATGGCCCCGGCCGAATTGTGGGCCGCGCTCGGCATCTCGAAGCAAGGGGCCCTTGACCTGCTGCGCCCGCTGCTGAAGGCCGGGCTGGTGGAAAAGATCGGCACGAGGAAAAGCGGCCGTTACACCCTCAGGCAGACATCCTGAGCATCATGCCGAGGAGGGTTTCCAGGCCGAATACCGCCGGTTTTGCGAGAACAACGAGAGGCCGTTGGATGAACGCCACGCGTGGGATTGATCCCGCCCACGTCCGTTGCCCCCCCAAATGGCCGCGCATTGGGGGTGACACCCGCGCATTGGGTGAAACCGGGTGCATGGGATCGGGCATGGGAACGTAGCCAAGGATTCCGACCGGTGGTCCGGGCAATCGGTTCGGTGGGATGATTCGGAGCCCCGCCCCGGCGGGGCGACACCTCCGATGTCCCGCCCCTACAGGGCGGGGACCCATTTGGACATGGAACCCGGGCCATCGGCCCGGGCATTCCACCCGGGCGAAAACGTGGCCTCGAAGTCAGCAGGGAAGCGGTGGCTGGTGGGAATGTGGCGTCGGATTTCGTTCCACCCATCGAGGCAACCTCAATGGCGGCCCAGTTCACGCCTGATTTTGCCCGTTTCATCACCTTTCGGCGGGAAAGTCGTGACGGGGTCTGCGAAGGAATGGCTAATGGTGGGGCTTGGTCATCGAATTCATCGACGGCGGCGACCTCTGTCACATGTGTGAACGAACACTCAACCTCGTAGGGTCGCACCCGGCTCCGCTCCGGGCACGGTCCGGGCATCTGGCAACGGAGGTGCTGGCGAGGTGGGTGCCATCGCACGGGTCCAGTGGGCGTTGGGGTCATCGGACACCCCACGGAATGGCTCTCTTCATCCCCATGGACCGACCGGTCCCGGCAGGCCTGGATGTGACACCGTGAGGCCCATTTCGTGCCTGTTGGTGGACGACGAACGTCATGCGAGGCACCTCATCAGGAAACAGATCTCCGCATGCCCGGAACTCCAGTTGTTGGGCGAGGCCGATGGCATGGCAAGTGCACGGATCGCCATCGACAGCGTGCAACCGGAGGTGGTGTTTCTCGACATTGGCCTGCGCGACGGCGACGGCATCGACCTTGCCCGGATGCCGAGGCTGCAGGTTCCGCTCTGGGTTTTTGTCAGCGCCTATGAGCAGCGCGCGATCCACGCCTTTGACGTCGCGGCCTGCGATTTCCTCACCAAGCCCGTCAAGGCCGAACGCTTCCAGGAAACCCTGCGACGCCTTGTGGCCCGGTTGCGTCCGGACATGACGCCTCCGCCGCATCCGGTGGCCCAGCCCGCGTCAGGATCCCTTCCGCCGCCGGCGCCCACTCCACCAGTCTTTGTGATGGCCGGATCCGCAGGACGATTTCTCGCCCTGGAGGACATCCTGTGGATCCAAGCGGACCGCAACGACACCCGGGTCCGGCTTGCGGGCGGGGAGGAATTGCTCGTGCGACAGGGCATCGGTGAATGGCTCCGGTCTTTGCCGAGCACGACCTTCATCAGGGTGGATCGTTCCGTTGTCGTCCACGTGCGGCGAATTCTGCACGCCCAAATCGGCGCACGACACGCGAGGGTGCAGTTTGACGCGGATGCCGAGTCGTTGTCGCTGGGCCGCCCGGCAGCTTCCCGCCTGCTTGCGGCCCTGAAACGCCTCGGGGTCCATTACGATTGAGTTCGCCCCGTATCCCGTCCGGTAGGGTGGATCCGCAGGATGGGAGTCCCCGCGAAACCAACCCCACAACCCCCGCAGATTCTTTCGCAAGCCGGGGCGTGAGCGAGGCGCGGGCCGGTACGAGGCCCGTAACGAGCGAACGACGAAGCTCTTTCGAAAGAAGATCAAGCAAGCAAGACCGATCCAACTGCATCGTTCCGGCTAAAGATAGGTCCTGCCGCCTTCGAGCCGGAACGCATCCTCCAGGTGACGCACCTCGACCACCGCGTCCCCCCGCAGGATGACTTCCACGATGTCGAATCGAATTCGCACCCTCGGGGACCCGGCGGCACGGAGGTAATGCATCGCCGCCGCCGTGACACGGCGACGCTTGACCCGATCCACGGCATCGGCGGGACGGCCCCATGTGCGTTCAGACCGCGCCTTCACTTCCACGAAGGCCATGCACTCGCCATCCCACGCCACGATGTCGAGCTCGCCCCTGGCGACCGCGTAGTTCCTCGCCACGATTTTCCACCCGTTGCCTTCGAGGTGACGTGCGGCGGCATCCTCGCCAAGCCGACCTCGCCGAAGGTTCGCCGGAGCGGCCTCCCCTCCCCACGGCCACCAACGACGCAACCAATCCATCATGGCCCGAACAGTCCCAGTTGCATGGCCGACACGGGGGCGAACGAACGGCGGTGCAACTCGCAAGGCCCCAGCCTCGCCAAGGCCTCAAGGTGCTCCGCAGTCGGGTAGCCCTTGTGCTTTGAAAACCCATAGCCCGGGTGCATGCGATCCGCCTCGGCCATGAAACGATCCCGCGTCACCTTCGCCAGCACGCTGGCCGCCGCGATGGAGTAACTTCGGCCGTCGCCCCCAACCAGGGGAGTCTGCGGCCACGCCATCGACGGCACGCGCAAGCCATCCACCAACACATGCTCCGGGGCCGGACTCAAGTGTGCCAACGCCTCGTTCATGGCGCGATGGGTTGCACCCAGGATGTTGATCAAGTCGATCGTCTCGGCATGCACCTCCACGATCGCGTGCCTCACGCGCGGGTCCGTCGTCAGGCACGCGAAGAACGATTCCCGCGCCCGCGCGCTTAGCCGCTTCGAGTCGTCCAGGCCCACGTACTCCGGGGGCACGCCATCCCGCCCCCATTCGCACGGCAGGACCACGGCGGCCGCAACCACGGGCCCGGCCAGGGGCCCGCGTCCAGCCTCGTCCACGCCCGCGACGCTTCGCAGCCCCCCGGACCACAGGTCTCGTTCCCAGCCCAGACGGTCGGGGAGATCCCCGGGTTGCCGCGCTCGTCTTGCCATGCCCTGCAAAGGTGGGCACGACCACGCCGCCAAGCCAAGCCGGCCATCAAATGCCCGGCACGGGTCGCCGCGGAGCCGCCTTCACGAACGTGGCCTCCCGCAGGTAAACCGGCGCCAGATCCTCCGGCCGACACGGGGCCAACCCCGGACCAAGGACCGCCGCAAGGGCCGCCGTCGGATGCAACACCACGGCTCCCGGGAGTCCCTCGTCCGGCGTCACCACCCTCCGTCCGTTTCCAATGTCCGCCTCGATTTCCCCCCGCGTCCTCAATCGCAACGGCGTCGTCATTCGCCCTTCATGCATGGAGGCGCAGGCCCATTCATCGCGCTGCGCATCCGCCGCCAGCTCCACGTCGTGACCGAGCGCGTCATGGGCGATCCTGGCCAGGAGTTCGAGGCTTCCCACGGGCGCGATGGGCGTTCCCGTGGCGAGATGCCAGCCCAGCGCGGTGGCAATGGCCCTCCGGATGCCGGTGTAACTGCCCGGCCCAATCCCCACCACCAGCCTCGAAACGTCCGCCGGCAGCACCCCCGCCTTGGTCATGGCCTCCCCCATCAGCCCGGGAGCCGAAGTCACGCCGCCACCCATCACAAATGCCTCCGATAGCAAGAGGCCGTCGCGGGACACGGCGACTGAACGGCGTTGGCTGGAAAACTCAAGCGCCAGGCATGTCATCCATCACCTCCCGCGTCCCGTCGTCGATCCATCGAAATCTCAGGCGTTTCATGCCAGGCAGGGGCTCCTCCCAACGCTCCACCCACTCCACCGCCGTGATGCCCCGGGGACGCACCAGGTAATCCTCAAGGCCGGCCGCCCGAACCTCGGCTGCACCCGCCAGTCGGTAGAGGTCGAGATGGTGAACGGGACAGCGGCCGCCCTCATATTCATGGAGCAGGGCGAACGTCGGGGAATGCACCCTGGACCCGGAACCCACCCCCCGGGCCAATCCCCGCACAAAGGCCGTCTTGCCCGACCCAAGGTCGCCGCTCAACCCGACGACGCACCCCGGCGCCAGCGCCTGGCCGAAGGCCTCCCCCAACGACTCCATCTCTCGCACCGAATGCAGGACGTGCCGAATCATGACAAATGCTCGTAGCCGCCCTTGGGCAAGGGCTGGAGCCCCCGCGCATCCCGGAGCCAGGCCCCGGGACCGGTCGTGACCTTCCCGATGCAGCGGATCGGGGTGTTCGGGAACGCGGACCGCCATCCGTCCATCACCGCGACGGCGTCCCCTGGAGCCACCGCAAACAGCAGCTCGAAGTCCTCCCCATCCGTCAGGGCGGCCAGAACGGCAGGCTTCGCAAGGTCTCCTTCGCGCGCCTGCGCCCGGGCCGCAGGCCGGATGGGCAGCGCACGTGCGAGAACCTCCGCTCCCAGTCCCCCCGACGCCGCCAGCAGATGCCTCAAGTCCCCCGCCAGGCCATCGCTGAGGTCGATCATCGCGTGGACGTCATGATGGGAGGCGAGCCATGCGGCCTCCCGCAGCCTCGGCTCAAAGGACAGGTGGTGCCCCGCGATGGATCCGCCCAGCTCACCGCTCACCATCAGCGCGTCGCCCGCGCGAGCCCCGGACCGCATGACGGCCTTGCCGCGCGCCACGCGTCCCACCAACGCCACCGACAGCCACGCATGCCCGGGGTTCGTGACCGTCTCGCCTCCCACGACGGCGACCTGCCAGCGGGCAGCCGTTCGGCACAGGCCCCGATACACGCCCTCGGCCCAGCCGGCGTCTCGGCCCGCAGGCAATGCCAGCGTCACGACCGCCGCCACGGGCATGCCGCCCATGGCCGCGACGTCGCTCAGGGCTCGTGCCAAGGCCTTGTGGCCCACCTTCTCCGGTTCGGCGTCCGGCAAGAAATGGACGCCCTCCACGATGGCATCCGTCTTGAACAACGTGTGGCAAGCCGGGTCGCCAAGGTCCAGGACGGCGCAATCATCCCCGGCCCCGGCCACGACAAAGTCATTGCGGGGCAGCATCGGCATGAGGCGTGAGATCAACTCGAACTCGCGCATGGGCGACAGGGTGCCTGCGACCGCCGTCCATGCCCAGCATGGAGACGACGGCCCCAACCACCCGAATTGCGCCAGAATGTTTGTTACCGGCGGGGGTACTGGGCGAAGGGGGTGGAGGGATCGTTGCGCCAGAAGTCCTGTTACCGTGGCCGGCATGGACGATTCAATGAGCACGGGAACACGCGAGGAGGTGTTGGGGAAA
>CAIRNV010000120.1 GCA_903880005.1 uncultured Verrucomicrobiota bacterium
CGGACCCAAGTTTTCCCCCGATACCATCAGCTCGACGTGGTGCGCAAAACCTTGGCGCACGTCGCCCGCCACGGAGTGGGGGGCCGTTACCTGATCCAGCACTCTGCCGGCAGCGGCAAGTCCAACTCCATTGCCTGGCTGGCGCACCAACTCATCGCGGTGAAGCGCGACGGACGGGAGGCCTTTGATTCGGTCATCGTGGTGACCGACCGGCGCATCCTGGACGACCAGATCCAGAGGACCGTGAAGCAGTTCATGCAGGTGGGCTCGACCGTGGGGCACGCCGAGCATTCCGGGGACCTGCGGAAGTTCATCGAGGGCGGGAAGAAGATCATCATCACGACGGTCCAGAAGTTTCCGTTCATCCTGGATGAGATCGCGAAGGACGCGGCGGGCAAGACCTTCGCCCTGATCATTGACGAGGCCCACAGCAGCCAGGGAGGCAAGACGTCGTCGGCCATGAGCGCGGCGTTGGCCGATCCGGAGGACACGGTGAACGACGCGTTGGAGAAGCGGATGCAGGCGCGCCGGATGCTGACCAACGCGAGCTACTTCGCCTTCACCGCGACGCCGAAGAACAAGACCCTGGAGATGTTCGGGCAACCGTTGCCCCCGGATGCCGAGGGGAGGGTCCGGCATCGGCCCTTCCATGGGTACACGATGAAGCAGGCCATCCAGGAGGGCTTCATCCTCGACGTCCTCAAGAGCTACACGCCGGTCCACAGCTACTACAAGCTGGTGAAGAAGATCGAGGGCGACCCCGAGTTCGACACGAAGCGGGCGCAGAAGAAGCTGCGCAAGTATGTGGAAAGCCACGATCACGCCATCCTCCTGAAGGCCGAGATCATGGTGGATCACTTCCACGAGCAGGTGATGGCCTTGGGCAAGATTGGAGGCAAGGCCCGTGCGATGGTGGTGTGCAACGGCATCGAGCGGGCCATCCAGTATTTCACGGCGTTCAAGGCCTACCTCGCCAAGCGCAAGAGTCCGTACCAGGCCATCGTGGCCTTTTCCGGCGAGCACGAGTTCGGCGGCGCCACGGTCACCGAGTCGTCCTTGAACGGTTTCCCGGGCGGCGACATCGCGGACAAGATCCAGGAGGATCCGTATCGGTTCCTCATCTGCGCCGACAAGTTCCAGACCGGCTACGACGAGCCGCTGCTCCACACGATGTACGTGGACAAGCCGTTGTCCGGCATCAAGGCGGTCCAGACCCTGTCGCGGCTCAACCGGGCGCATCCGGAAAAGCACGACGTGTTCGTCCTCGATTTCCAAAACAACACCGAGACGATCACGGAGGCCTTCTCGGACTACTACCGCACGACCGTCCTGAGCGAGGAGACGGATGCCAACAAGCTGCACGACCTGAAGGCCGCGCTGGATGGCGCCCAGGTCTATGGCCCGGACCAGGTCCAGTCCTTGGTGGACGCATTTCTTTCCGGCGCGCCGCGCGAGGCCCTCGACCCCGTCCTGGACGCGTGCGTGGCCGTGTACCAGTCACGGCTCGACGAGGATGGACAGGTCGATTTCAAGGGGAAGGCCAAGGCGTTCACCCGCACCTACGACTTCCTGGCCTCGGTGCTCCCCTACACGAATGGCGAGTGGGAGAAGCTTTCCATAGCGCTGAACCTGCTCATCCCGAAGTTGCCGGCGCCGGCGGACGAGGACCTGTCCAAGGGCATCCTGGAGTCCATCGACATGGACAGCTACCGGGTCGAGAAGAAGGCCGCGATGAGGATCGCCCCGGCAGACGAGGAGGCGGAGATTGGCCCGATTCCGGTCGAGGGGGGCGGAAGCAAGAAGGAGCCCGAACTGGACCGCCTGAGCAACATCCTGAAGGTCTTCAACGAGCACTTCGGCACGTTGTTTGACGATGCGGACCGGGTGGCTCGTCGTTTCCGGGAGGACATCGCCCCGAAGGTGGCGGCAGACCCGGCCTACCAGAACGCGAGGAAGAACACCCCGAACTCGGCCCGCATCGAGCACGACAAGGCGCTGGCGAGGGTCATGCTGACGCTGCTCAAGGACGACACCCAGGTGTACAAGCAGTTCGTGGAGAACGAGTCGTTTCGCCGGTTTGTGACGGACTTTGTGTTTTCCATCACCAACGAGCAGACGGGCGGGGCGGGGATGCAACCTCGGTCCCTTTCGGGCTCCCCGGCCCGGGGGTGAAGGGCGGTATTCCAGGCGCTGGCTTGGCCGGGACGATTCAGCTGGATCGGTCGGGCTGGCTGGATCTGCTGCGCCATCACTTCCCTCCCAACTGAATCGTTCCGGCTGAGGGGCCGTGGGGCGCTTGGCGAGGGGGCGGTTGGAACGGGCCTTGAAACTTGGGTGCGGAGTCTTCACAACCTTCCCCCGGCGACGCCCTCGGGCGTGGCCGACACCAAGAATGGGAAGCAAGGTCATCAAGAAGAAGGGCATGGACGTGGAACAGGTCGAGCCCGGCCTGACGCCGCCGCCCGCCAGCAGCGCGCCCGCGTTTCCAAAGAAGCCTCGCCTGACCGGCAAGAGCAAGAAGCGCGACATTCCCGAGGGGCTGTGGTCCAAGTGCCCCAAGTGCGAGGAGCTCATCTACGACCGTGAACTGGACGACAACCTGAAGGTTTGCCCCAAGTGCGACCATCACGGCGCCATCGGCTCGCGCGAGCGGATCCATTCGCTCGTCGAGACGTGCTCCTTCGAGGAAATCGACGCCAACATGGAGTCGGTGGACGTGCTCAAGTTCACCGGGGTCGCGTCCTACGCATCCAAGCTGGCGGCCTACAAGAAGAAGTCGTCCTTGCTCAAGGACGCCGTCGTGACGGGCGTGGGATCCATCGGCGCTCATCGGGTGGCCCTGGGGGTCATGGATTTTGGATTCCTGGGCGGATCGATGGGATCGGTGGTGGGGGAGAAGCTCACGCGATTGATCGAGGCGGGGACGGACCGCGGCCTGCCGGTCGTGATCTTCTCCACGAGCGGCGGGGCGCGGATGTACGAGGGGATGTTCTCGTTGATGCAGATGGCGAAGACGTGCGGGGCGCTGGCCTACCACGCGCGCCAGCGCCTTCCCTACATCTCGGTGCTCGTGAACCCTTGCTACGCCGGGGTCATGGCCAGCTACGCGTCGGTCGGGGACCTCATCTTGGCGGAGCCGGAGGCGCTCATTGGTTTTGCGGGGCCCCGGGTGATCCGGGACACGACGCAAGCCGAGCTTCCCGAGGGCTTCCAGACGGCGGAGTTCCTCCAGAAGCACGGGCTGATCGACGCGATCATCCACCGTCGGGACATGAAGTCGAAGCTGGTGGGCTACCTCGACTTCATGATGACGCGGCGGCGTTCGGCGGGTTGAGGGGCGGCGGGGCGGCGGTCGCCCCGCGGTGGTTGACGGGTCACCAGATGCGAGCGCGGTCGGCCGGTGCCTTGTACATGGGGGAACCCTCGCGGATGTCCCACGCCTTGTAGAACTCGTCCAGGTTCACATGCGGGCCGACGGCGCGATACATGCCGGGGCTGTGTGGATCGACGGTGAGGCGTCGCAGGAGCTCGGCCTCGCGGAAGTTGGTGCGCCACAATTGTGACAAGCTGAGGAAGAACCGTTGCTCGGGGGTGAAGCCGTCGATGTCCTTGCGCTTGGACGGGTCGCGGGCGAGCGCGCGTTGCAGGGCCTCGAAGGCGATGCTGGTTCCGCCGAGGTCGGCGATGTTCTCGCCCAGCGTGAGGCTTCCGTTGACCCTGCGCCCGGGCAACGGCTCGTAGGATCCGTATTGGTCCACCAGCTTCTGGGCACGGGTCATGAACTCGCGCGCGTCGTCCTCGGTCCACCAGTCCTTCAGGTTCCCGTCCGCGTCGAACTTCCGCCCCTGGTCGTCGTAGCCGTGGGTGATCTCGTGTCCGATGACCACCCCGATGGCGCCGTAGTTGATGGCGTCGTCGGCCTCGAGGTCGAAGAAGGGCGGCTGGAGGATGCCGGCCGGGAAGACGATCTCGTTCTGCAAGGGGCTGAAGTAGGCGTTGACCGTCTGGGGCGTCATGCGCCACTCGGAGCGGTCCACGACCTTGCCGATCCGGTCCACCTGCCGTCGCCACTCATGCGAGGCCGCGCGCCGCACGTTGCCGAGGTAGTCGTCCGACTTGACGGCGAACGGGTAGTCCCGGAACCGGTCCGGGTGGCCGATCTTCTGGGTGAACTTGTCGAACTTGGCGAGGGCCTTGGCCCGGGTGTCGTCGGACATCCAGTCGAGCCGGCCGAGCCTTGCGCGGAAGACGACCTTGAGGTCGCCCACCAAGGCCGCCATGCGTGCGCGCGCGGCCTCGGGGAAGTGGCGTTGCACGTACAGCTTGCCCAACGCCTCGCCGATCGCCCCGTCGATCACCTTGGCCGCCCGTTGCCACCGGGGCTCCATCTGCGGTTGGCCGGAAAGCAAGGTCCCGTAGAAGTCGAAGTTCGCCTCGTCCACCTCGCGGTGCATGTACGCGGCCGAGGACCGCAGCAGGTGCCAACGCAGGTAGGGCTTCCAGTCGGACACCGGCCGCGAACCCAGCAATCCGTCGAGCGCGGCGAAGAAGTTGGTCTGGCCCACGTTCAGCTCGGTGGCGCGCCCCGCGCCGGTGGCGTCGAGGTAGGCCTTCAACGGCAGGCGGGGGAACAACGCGCCGAGGTTGGCGACGGGGAACTTGTTGTAGTTGGCGTTGGGATCCCGCAACTCCACGCGCGAGCGCGAGGCACGCGCCAGGGACGTCTCGATCTCCAACACCACATCCGCCGCCGTCGCCGCATCCGGCCCGGGCTTGCCGGAGAGCAGGCCCAGCATCTTGGCCACGTGCGCCCGGTATCCCTCGCGCTGCTTGGCGAAACCCTCCGCCAGGTAGTAGTCGCGGTCCGGCAACCCCAACCCGCCCTGCACCAGCTTGAACTCGTAGATCGACGAGTTGCGCGCGTCCGGCAGCACACCGGACCCGAACATCCCCGGGATGTCCCGCTCGTGCAGCCCCGCCAGCAGGCGGAACAGGCCCGTCGCATCCTTCAAGGCGTCGATCTTCGCCAGGTCCTCCGCCAAGGGCTTGAACTTGAGCGCCTCGATCTTGTTGGTGGCCAGCGCCGACTTGAAGAAGGCGCCCACCTGGGACCCTTCCTTCCCCGACGCCTTGCCCGCCGCCGCCTCCTCCAGCAACACGCGGATCAACTTCCAGTTCCGGTCTTGCAGCTCGTCAAATCCGCTCCACCGCGCCTTGTCCGACGGCACCGGGTTCGCCTTCACCCAATTTCCCGCCGCAAAGCGGTAGAAGTCGGCGGATGGCTGGACGGTGCGGTCCATGTGCTCGACCGAGAACCGCGGCACGCGCGGGACCGTGGAATCCGCGGCGGTGGCGCACAGGACCGACGCGACCAGGCTCAGGCTGGCAAGGAGGGCTCGTTGCATGGGGCGAATGCTATACAAACCGACGCGCGGGCCAAGCCTCCAACACGCCGGGGCGGCCCGTCCATGCGACCCCGTCCTTGACTCGCCGACGCGCCTGGGGGAGTGCTTCGGCCCTCCGACGCATGGTGTACTTCGACTACAACGCGACGACGCCCCCCGACCCCGTGGTGGCCGCATTGGCGGCCGAGGCCGCCGCCCGGGCCTGGGCCAACCCCTCGAGCATCCACCACGCCGGGCGCGAGGCTCGCGACGTGCTCGATGATGCCCGCTATCGCATGGCCCGGCTCTGGCAGTGCCGCCCCAGCGAGGTCGTCTTCACCAGCGGGGGAACCGAGTCCGCCAACCTCGCGATCCTCGGCACGGCCCGCCTGCGTCGCGACCGCGGTCGGCACGTCGTGGCGTCGTCCGTGGAGCACCACGCCGTCATGCATGCGGTCCAGCACCTTGTCCGACACGAGGGTTTCGAGGCCACGTGGCTGCGCGTCGATGCCGAGGGGCGCGTGGACCCGTGCGACGTGGCGCGCGCGCTGCGCCCCGACACGATCCTGGTGTCCGTGATGGCGGCCAACAACGAGGTGGGAAGCCTTCAACCCGTGGCGGACATCGCCCGCCTTTGCCGCGAGAAGGGGGTGTTGTTCCACACGGACGCCGTGCAAGCGTTCGGCAAGCTTCCCGCCGGGTCGTTCGGCCTTGCGGAGGCGGACTTGGTCTCGGCGTGCGCCCACAAGGTTCACGGGCCCCGGGGCGTCGGGGCCTTGAGGGTGCGCTCGCCCCTTTTGCCGCAACCCATCCTGCACGGGGGCGGGCACGAGAACGAACGTCGTGCCGGGACGGAGAACCTTCCGGGCATCGTGGGGATGGTGGAGGCCTTCGAGCGTTTCACGCCCACGCCGGTGTTCCCGGAGGCCCAGCTTCGCGCCCTGACCGAGCGCCTGGCCGATGGCGTTCTCGCCGTGGGGGGCGTGCACCGGCGGGGGGCCACGCGCGATCGGCTTCCCAACACCGTGGCGTTCTCGGTGGAGGGAGCGGACGCCATCGCGCTCCTCGCCAACCTGGATCTTGCGGGCATTTGTGCGTCCAGCGGATCGGCATGCTCGGCGGGGTCGCTCGAGCCCAGCCACGTCCTCGCCGCCATGGGCGTGCCCCGTGACCAATGCGCGTCGCTGGTCCGCTTCAGCCTCGGGCGCGAATCCACCGAGGCCGAGGTGGACCGTCTTGTGGCGGCCTGGCCCGACACGGTGTCACGGGCCCGGCGACGCAGTGGATGAGCCGGGCGAATTCGTGGTCCCGGCTGCGCGAGCCGGATGCGGGTCCGTGCCTGAAACAGGTGAATCCTTTTCACACGGCGGACGCGAGGTTGGCACGGCGATGGCTTTCCATGGGGGGGTCCGAGGCTTGAGTGAGCACCGGGCACTGGTTATCGCATAGGTTCGGGCGCCTTGCAGGCAACTGCAGGGCGCCCTTGAACTTATGGAGAACGCTTGGGATGGGTCAGCCGAAGTCCTCGGGTCGAGCAGAACGCCTTGCCCATGCTGTAGGCCGCGTGCCCTCACGCGGCGGCCCAGATGCGGCACCGCCGTGCGCCGGGTGAGGGCACCCGGCCTACAATCCTGGCCAGCCATCCCAACCGAGCGTTTCCCACTTCATGAGGCGGAGTCGCCCGCGGAGACGCAGAGACGCAGAGGTTGGAGGTGCTTTCGGCTCATGTCTCCGCGTCTCAGCGGGCCTGCGGGAGATTCTCCTCCAGCCTATTTGCAGGGCTGTAGGCCGCGTGCCCTCACGCGGCGGCAAGGATGCCGCCGCCCCGAGCGCCGGGAGAGGGCACCCTCCTACAATCCGGACCGGCCGGCCCAACCGATCGCTATCAAGCTCATGAGGCGGATTCGCCCGCGGAGACGC
>CAIRNV010000121.1 GCA_903880005.1 uncultured Verrucomicrobiota bacterium
CCGAGGGCCACCTGCGCCGCGCCCAGCCCTGCGACGGTGGAGACGACCGACGCGAACTGCGCGCCGGTGACGTCGCCGAGCAAGGGCCCGGTGAAGTTGGTGGCCCTCGGAGCCGTGCCGACAAGCGCCGACGCCGTCAGGTTGACGAGCGCGGACGCATCGCCGGCAAAGGTTCCGGAGAAGGAGTTGGAAGGGTGGAGGGCGACGAGGGGGCCGTTGAAGCGATTGGAGGCGGCAAAGGCCTGCGCGGCGTTGAGAAGGGGGACGTTGGCTGAGAGGCGGGCGTCGGGGACGGAGCCGGAGGCGAGCTGGGAGGCGTTGAGGGCGGTGAGGAGCGAACCATCGGCGGCGAGGGCGGGGAGGTTGGCGAGGGAGAGGACGCCAGAGACGCCGGAGGCGGGGACGGCCTGGGCGTTGGCGGCGGTGCCGGCGTACGCGGCCTGGGGAGAGGGGAGGACCTGGCGGCGCGGGGCGAGGGTGGAGAAGGAGGCGGCGCCGTTGGTGCGAACGGCGAGCTCGATCCAACGGTCTTGGCCGTTGAAGGAGCCTTGGCCGAAGTCGAGGGAGAGGGAGAAGAGGCCGTTGGTGACGGGGGTGGATGGGAAGGAGAGGACGGCTCCGATGCGCGAGCCACCGGAGGCCGATGGGAAGAGGGAGAACGAGAGGTCGTAGGAGCCATTGGCGGGGCGTGCGTTGTCGGAGAGGCGACCTTGGTAGGTGAAGGCGGTGCCCTGGGCTAGGGACGGCGAGAGGGGGGCAATCGCGAGGGAGGCACCCAGCCAGAGGGCTCCAACATGCCTGTGCGGGCTCGACGGCGACCGGAAACGCGAATGGCTGGGATGGGCGCGCATGGAATGGAGTGGGTGCGTTGTCCGTGGAGCGCGCGGCGTCATTGGACCCGCATGATGTAGGCGAGGGTGTAGAACGGCGGCATGGCGGTGTGGGGTTGTTCTGCGCCTGCGTGTTCCGATTGAGCCCAGATGGCGATGGCATGCCTATGCGGCGAATGGCTGACGTTGCCCGTCGTCCAACTGTGCTTGGTGTATCCACCCCAGACCTCCCTCCGGCGGCCCGGCGTGGTACCTCGCGGGACCGAATGGGACCGGTAGTTGTGCTCATGACCGCCGCCATGGCTGGAGGCGGTGGGAGGCGGATCAAAGAGATGGGAATGGCCGGGGATTTGGCCCGCGTTCAGGATATAGGCTTCGGAACCGCCAATCTGCCCGCTTACACGTGGCGTCAGGCCGGTGCCATTCCCATGACCGACGATAAACCGTCCACGGAGGTCGGGCGTCTTGCGTCCATTGACCGTGCGGCCGTCGCAAAGCGCCCAGCCCTGCGGCGGAACATCGCCCGCCCAAACGAGGATGCCGCCGAGCGGGAGGGTGCCGCCACCCGAGAAGGATGCTGCCGTGAGGACGCCTCCGACCTTGGCATTGCCCGGGGTGGAGAGGGTGGTGGCGGTCAGCGTGCCGCCCACGTCGAGGCCCGCGTTGGGTTGCTCGACGCTGACGCCCACGCTGTTGCCCGACACGCGGACGACCGGGACG
>CAIRNV010000122.1 GCA_903880005.1 uncultured Verrucomicrobiota bacterium
GTCGTGCTTGCTCGATCTGCTTGCGCAAATCCTTCGTCGTTCGCTCGTTACGGGCCTCGTACCGGCCCGCGCCTCGCTCACTCCTCGGCTTGCGCAAGCATCTGCTTCGCAATCACTTCCCTCCCAACTGAATCGTTACGGCAAAGACGGCGATGAAGCTCCTGTTCTTGGGCGACGTGGTGGGCGAGCCCGGGCGACGCGTGGTTCGGCAACGGTTGCCCGGCTTGGTCCGGCGCGAGGGGATTGGGTTTGTCGTCGCGAATGGCGAGAACTCGGCGGGCGGCAACGGCATCACCCGGGCGACGGCCCAGGAATTGTTTGACGCCGGCGTCGATGTCATCACGACGGGCGACCATGTGTGGGACCAACGCGAGACGCCGTCGTTGCTGGCGTCCGAACCCCGAATCCTCCGGCCGCTGAACTACCCGCCCGGCACGCCGGGCAACGGCTGGATCGTGCACCAGAAGCCGGGCCTCCCGGCGGTGGGCGTGCTCAACCTGCAAGGACGCACGTTCATGCCGCCCTTGGAAAACCCCTTCCTGTGCGGGCGCGACGCGATCGCCCGCATCCGTGAGCAGGCACGGTTGTTGTTGGTGGATTTCCACGGGGAGGCGACGTCGGAGAAGATTGCATTTGGCCGGATGGCGGACGGCTCGGCGAGCCTCGTGGTGGGGACGCACACGCATGTGCAGACGGCGGATGAGTGGGTCTTGCCGGGAGGCACGGCGTACCTGACGGACGCCGGGTTCACGGGGCCGCACGACTCGGTCCTGGGGCGCGAGGTGGAGCCGGTGCTCAAGCGATTCCTCACGCAGATGCCGCAGCGCTTCGAGGTGGCCCAGGGGCGGATCCTGATGCAGGGCGTGCTCGTGGACGCCGACGATGGGACGGGCCTGGCGCGGGAGGTCCGGCGCGTTTCGGAAGCCTTGTAGGACCACGTGCTCGCGCTGTGCGATGCCTGGCCTGTCAGCCCGAGGCTCATAACGGGTGAATGGGACGAACCCGCACGGCGGGGCACGATCCAGCGGGCGCGACCGATTGGGTGAAACAACGGCCGTCCTGGGAGGATGCGTCCCCGTCTCACGCCAGGACGGCGATGGCTCCGAGCAGGGCGGCGGCGGACCAGAGGACGACGACGGCGCCCACGCGTCCAAGGCGGGTTCGGGCGAGGCGGTGGGACAGGTGGTTGGTGTCGCCGATCCAGAAGGGCCGCCGGTGAAGGGTTCGCCATGCGACGACTTGCGCGACGTCGAGCAGGGGGATGCCCAGGACGAGCAGGGGGAGCAGCACCGCCGCAGGCCGCAGCGCGCCATGCCTTTCCGAGTAGAAGTGGGGGAGGATGGCCAGCGTGGCCAGCAGGTAGCCCGCCAGGTGGCTCCCGGCATCGCCCAGGAACGCCGACGCCCGGGGGAAGTTGAAGGGAAGGAAGCCCAGGAACGCGCCGGACACGGCGAAGCCGAACGTCCCGACGAGGTATTGCCCGTGGCGGGCGGCGACCAGCGAGAAGGCCATCGACGCGATGGCCGCAAGGCCCGTGCAAAGGCCGTTCATGTTGTCGCTGAGGTTGAGCGCGTTGGTGACGGCGAGGATCCAGAGGACCGTCACGGCGAGGCTGAACCCCATCGAGGGCACGAACAGCGTGATGCGAACCCCCGCCAGGGCCACGGCGAGGGCGACGATGACCTGGCACGCCAGCTTGGTCCCGGGGCGCAGCTCTTTGCGGTCGTCCCATGCGCCAATGCCCAGCATGGCGGCCGCCCCGGCCAGCACGGCCACCAACTGGACCGCCCGACGGCCCATCCCGTGGGACATCCAGCGGACGGCGTCGGCGCCGCCCCAGCCCATCGCGATCGCGGCCGCCCCCAGCAACAGCGCCATCGCCAGCCCGGAAAACACGGCCCACCCCCCGGCCAACGGCGTCCGGACCGCATGGATCTTCCGTTCCCCGGGGTCGTCCACCCATCCATGGCGCGCACAGAAGGACCGCCACGGCGGCAGCGTGATGGCGGCGCCCGCCAAGGCGGCGAGGAAGGCGGCGACGTAGGCGATGACGGGAAAGCCCGGCACGATTCAGAGGAGCTTGAGCCGGGGAAGATCCTGGCTATCGACCAGCCCCACGGGGTGCCGACGCGCGTTGACGACGATGAGGTCGTCGATGTTGCGCTCGTGGAAGAGGCGCACCGCCTCGACGGCCAGGGCATCCTCGCGGACACACACGGGCTTCCGCGTCATCACCTTGGACAACGGCAAGCCCATGACGTCGCCGTCCGCTGACATCCGGCGCCGGAGGTCGCCGTCGGTGAAGACCCCGACGAGTCGCCCGGTTGGACTGGTGACGGCGACCGAGCCCGACTTCGCGCGGGTCATGACCAGGAGGGCTTCCTTCACCTTCATGGTGGACGGCGCGACCGGGTTGCGATGGTCGCGGCGCATGACGTCGGACACCCGCAGGAGCAGGGCCCGCCCGATGGCCCCCGAGGGGTGGCGACGCGCGAAGTCCCGCTCGCGAAATCCCCGGGCGCGCATGATGGCCATGGCGAGCGCGTCGCCCAGGACAAGGGTGGCGGTGGTGCTGGCGGTGGGCGCGAGGTTGAAGGGGCACGCCTCGCGCGGGACGGCCACGTCCAGAACGAGGTCGGCGTGGCGCGCGAGGAGGGACTTGGGCGATGCCGTGAGGGCCACGATGCGCAGGGAGAAGCGCCTCAACGCGGGCAGCAGGTTGATTAACTCGTCGGATTCGCCCGAGTAGGACAGCGCCAGGACCATGTCGCCGTCGTGGACGATGCCGAGGTCGCCGTGGAGGGCGTCGATGGGCTCGAGCACGACGGCGGTGGAACCGGTGGAGGAAAGGGTGGCGGCGATCTTGCGGCCGATGATGCCGGACTTTCCGATGCCGACGACGACGAGCTTGTTGCGGCGGGACAGCGTCTCGACGGCGAGGTCCACGACGCGGTCGAACGAGGCGTCGAGGCGTTGCTCGACGGCACGCAGGGCCTCGCGCTCGACACGGAAGACCTCGCGGGCGTGCCGGAGGTGGGAGGGCATGGGCGGGGCGGGGGAGGGCGGCGGCGAAGGGCCCGGCCTCGGGCCCGTGCCTAGCCGATGAAGGCCTCGTGGACGGCCTTGAGGGCGCGGTCGCCGTCGGCGAGGCCGATGACGACGGAGACCTTGATCTCGGACGTGGAGATCATGCCGATGTTGACGCCATGCGCGGCCAGGACCTCGAACATGCGGGCGGCGACGCCCGAGTGGCTTCGCATGCCGACGCCCACGATGGAGAGCTTGGCGATGCCCTCGTCGGTGGTGAAGCCCTGCAAGCCGAGCTCGGGCCGGAGCCCCTCGATGACCTTGGACGCCTTGAGGAGGTCGGGCTTGTCCACGGTGAACGAGATGTCGGTGACGCGCGTGCCACCGTCGTGGCTGACGTTCTGGACGATCATGTCCACGTTGATGGCGGCGTCAGCGAGCGACTTGAAGATGCGGGCGGCGCTGCCGGGACGGTCCGGCACGCCCTCGACGGTGACCTTGGCCTGGTTCTTGTCGATGGAGACGCCCCGGACGACGACGTTCTCCATGCTGTTGGTTTCTTCCTTCACGATGGTACCTGGATGGTCGTTGAGGCTCGAACGGACCTCGAAGATGACGTTGAACTTCTTGGCGAACTCGACGGAGCGAAGCTGCATGACCTTGGCCCCGGACCCGGCCAGCTCGAGCATCTCGTCGTAGGAAATCTCCGGGAGCTTGCGGGCCGTGGGCGCCAGCCGCGGGTCGGCCGTGTAAACGCCATCGACGTCCGTGTAGATCTGGCAAAGGTCCGCCTTCAACGCGGCCGCCAGCGCGATGGCGGTGAGGTCGGAGCCGCCGCGCCCAAGCGTTGTGATCTGGCCTTCCTCCGTCCGTCCTTGGAAGCCGGCTACGATGACGACGTTCCCGGCGTCGAGCAGCCGGTGGACCTCGTCCGGCGTGATGTCTTGGATCTTCGCCTTGGTGTGGACGCCGTCGGTGACGATGCCGGCCTGCGCCCCGGTGAGGGAGACGGCAGGGACGCCGCGTGCATGCAGCGCAATGGCTGTCAGGGCGATGGTCTGCTGCTCGCCCGTGGCGAGGAGCATGTCCATCTCGCGCTCGGACGGCAGCGGCGTGATGTCCTTGGCAAGCTTGATCAGGCCGTCGGTCACGCCGGACATCGCCGACACCACCACGACGACCTGGTCGCCGCGCGCCCGGGACTCGGCGACACGCCGGGCCACGTTCTGGATGCGGTCGGTGTTGCCGACGGAGGTCCCCCCGTACTTCTGGACGATCAAGGCCATTGAAATCGAGCCGTGTTTCTGCCGGAAAGTGGGGCGGCTGACCAAGGAAATTGTTGGGCACGCTGCGGGCCGGGCCGCGAGTGGCTCGTCGCGGGGCGGGGCATGGGCGCGTTTGACGGCGATGGCAAGCGGCGGAAGCGTGGCCGCCCGGATGGAATGCATGAGGGAGACTTCGGGGGTTTTGGTGGTCGGGGCGGGCATGGCGGGGTTGATGGCGGCGGGGGCGCTGCACACGGCGGGCCGTCCCGTGACGATCCTGGACAAGGGACGCGGCCTGGGAGGGCGGATGGCGACTCGTCGATGGGACGGTGCGACCTTCGACCATGGGGCTCCTTGCCTCTCGTTGCGCCACCCCGAGGTGCGGCGGGCCATGGAGGCGTGCGTGGACGACGGGACCTTGGTGGGTTGGGACCTTGGCCGGAACGATTCGGTTGGGTCGCTCCCGCTGGGCGATGACGTCCGCGCCTTTCCCTCGACGCGTTGGCGGGGCAATCCATCCATGTCCGCCATCGCCAAGCGCCTGGCTTCCGGGCTGGACGTTCGACTGCAAACGACGGTCACGAGCATCAGGCCATCGGCGGGTGCGTGGCGGGTGGAGACGGACGCGGGCGACGCCTTCGGGGCGGAGGACCTGATCCTGACGGCTCCCGTGCCGCAGGCACTGGCGTGGTTGGACGCAGGCGCGTGCTGCATCGACGCGGATGTACGGGCCCGGTTGGCGCGGATCGAATACGAGCGGTGCCTCACCGTGATGGCCATCCTGGACGGCCCGACGCGCATCCCGGCCCCGGGGATGCTTGAAATGGACGACGGCCCGGTGGCCCGGGTGACCGACGGGGTCTTGAAGGGGATTTCGGCGGTTCCCTCCGTGACGATCCATGCGTCGCATGGATTTAGCGCGGAGCACTGGGATCGCGACCGGGTGGAGGCCGGCCGGATCTTGTTGGACGAGGCGGGTCGTTGGGTGGGCGCGGCGGCGCGATCCTATCAGGTGCACGGATGGCGTTTCAGCCAGCCCAGGGTGATGGATCCGGAACCGTGCCTGGTGGTGGGGCGACAACCCTTGTTGGTGCTTGCGGGCGATGCCTTCGGCGACGGGGGATGCGAAGGCGCGGCGCTCTCGGGCCTGGCGGCGGCGGCGGCAGTGCTGGCGGAAGGGTGAGGTTTTGGAGGCAGGCCAGAGGGCCGCTGCCATGGCTCCTCAGCGCGCTGATGGAATCGGCCCGGCTACGCAAGGACCGGGCGGACCACCTCGCCGTGGACGTCGGTGAGGCGTCGCTCGAGGCCGTTGTGGTAGTAGGTGAGGCGCTCGTGATCGAGGCCGAGGAGGTGGAGGATCGTGGCGTGAAAGTCGTGGACGCTGACGACGTCCTGCACGGCCTTGTATCCAAAGTCATCGGTGGCGCCATGGGAGAAGCCCTTGCGGACGCCGGCGCCGGCGAGCCAGCAGGTGAAGCCGGCCGGGTTGTGGTCGCGGCCCTTGGATCCCTTTTGGAACGTGGGCATGCGCCCGAACTCCGTGCACCACACGACGAGCGTCTCGTCGAGGAGCCCGCGCTGCTTGAGGTCGATGAGGAGCCCGGCGGTGGGCTTGTCGAGAACGGGTCCGTGGACGCTGTACTGGTTCAGAAGGTCCTTGTGCCCATCCCAATTGCTGACGCCCTCGCCGCCGGTCTGGTAGGCGCCGTTGAACAACTGCACGAAGCGCACGCCCTTCTCGACGAGGCGGCGTGCGAGGATGCAATTGCGCGCGTAGGCGGCACGAGTGTCGAGGATGTGGGAGCCGCCTTCGTCGGCCCCGTAGAGGCGGAGGATGTGGGCGGGTTCGGACGACAAGTCGGCGACGCCGGGGACGGCGAGCTGCATGCGGGCGGCGAGCTGGTAGCTGGCGATGCGTGCGGCGAGGTCGCCGTCGCCGGGGAACCGCGCGGCGTGGCCCTCGTTGAGGCGCTGGAGGAACGCGCGCGTGGCCGCGTCCCGGTCGCCGGCCACGGAGCCGGGCGGGGCCAGGTTGCGGATGGGGTTGCGGGCGTTGAAGTCGGTGCCTTGGAAGGCGGCGGGGAGGAACCCGGGCGCCCAATTATTCACGCTGTTCTGGGGCTTGCCGCGCGGGTCCGGGATGGCCACGTAGGCGGGCAGGCTCTGGTCCTCGGAACCCAGGGCGTAGGCGACCCACGCGCCGAGGCTGGGGAAGCCGTCGAGCGTCTGCCCCGTGGACATGAAGTTCTCCCCGGGGCCGTGCGTGTTGGTCTTCCCCTGCATGGAGTGGATGAAGCAGAGGTCGTCGGCGAGCGCGGCGAGGTGGGGCACGAGGTCGGAGACCATCTTGCCGGACTGGCCCCGGGGCTTGAACTCCCACGGGCTGCGTGCGAGCGCCCCTTGCTCGCCCTGGAAGGTGACGAGCTTTTCCTGCCCGGGCATGGGCTGGCCGTGGCGGCGCACGAGCTCGGGCTTGTAGTCGAACGTGTCGAGGTGGCTGCACGCGCCGCTGCAAAAGATGACGAGCACGTTCCGGGCCTTGGCCGCGAGCGGCGGCGTGCGCGGCGCGTAGGGACGGCCCGGGTCGATGTCGGGGCGGAAGGGCTCCTTGCCCGAGACGTTGGCCCCGAGGAGGCCTTGGCGGCCGAGGATGTGGGCGAGGGCGATCGACGACAGGCCCGTGCCGATGTCGCCGAGGAAGCGGCGGCGGTCGAGCAGGTTGCCGGGGAGCCTGGGGAGGTTGGGGTTCACGGGATGAAGAGGATTTCGCTGGAATTGAGGATGGCGCGGCAGAGGGCGGCCGTGCCGTGGGCGCTGGCGAAGGCCTCGCCGTCGCGAAGCTCGGGCTCGGTGGGAGGGCGTTGGTAGGCCAGGGCCCATGCGCGGCGGACGCGATCAGAGGGCCCGGGCCCGGCCTCGCGCTCGATGCGGGCCGCGAAGAGGCCAGCCTGGTCCAGGATGAAGCGGCTGTTGAACAAGTTGAGCGCCTGCAACGGCGTCGTGGACATGCTGCGGCGCGGGGTCACGAGGCTGCCGTCCGGGCAGTCAAACGACCCAAAGATCGCGTCCTGTTCCATCCGGACCTTGAACGCATAGACCATGCGGCGGGACTCGGCCGGGCCGAACCGTTCCTTGGGGTGGTAGTGGTACACGTTCTCCCGGTCCACGTCGTGAAGGTAGAAGCCCGGCCCGCCCGGGGTGGGATCGAGGTTGCCGCTGATGGCGAGGACGCCGTCGCGGATGGCCTCGGCCTCCAGGCGGCGGGGCGGGAACCGCCAGAGCAGGCGGGAGGCGGCGTCGATGCGCTGGGCGGCGGGTTGCGGCGCGCTGGATTGACGCCACGTGGCGGACAGGAGGATGCGACGGTGAAGCTTCTTCAGGCTCCAGCCCTCGGCGACCAGCTCGCTCGCGAGCCAGTCCAGGAGTTCGGGATGCGTGGGGCGCGCGCCGTTGCGGCCCAGGTCGTTGGGCGTGTCCACGAGCCCCGTCCCGAAGTGATGTTGCCAAACCCGGTTGACGATGACCCGGGCGGTGAGGGGGTTGGTCGCGCTCGCCAGCCAGCGGGCAAGGGCCATGCGCCGCTCCTGCTCGGGTGCCTTTGGGTCGAGGGCCAAGGGTTGAAACAACGACAACGTCGCGGGGGCCACCGACTCGCGTGGTTGGAGGGGATCGCCGCGATGGAACCGGCGCGTCTCGCCGGGTTGCGTGAAGGTGCCGGTATAAGCCTTGTCGGCGGCCGCGATGCGCGCGCGCTCCTTGCGGGCCAAGCCGAGGTCCTCGATGGCGCGCCTCGCCTCGCCAGCCTCCGCTTCCGGGACGCCCGCAAGTTCGTACGTGGGGGTGGTTGGGACGTGCGAGGCCCCCGGGAACGGCGCCCGTTCCGCCGAGCCGGCAACGCGTTGCCAGCGGTTCGTCTCCGTTGCCACCTCGATCTTGTACCGGGTGGCCAGCCGGTCCTTGAAGGCACCCCCGCGGTCCCGACCCCACACGATGCGCTGGATGGTCTCGGTGCGTGGGAACTCGACCTGGATCCAGCCGCGTCCGGGCTCATTGGAGATCCAGGAGTGCTCGTTGCCGGTCTTGCCGTCGTTGACGTGGGCGAGTTGGTGGATCGCATGGCCGGCGAGCGTGCCCGAGGCGGTCGCGCGGGAACCGTTCGACGCAAGCGCCACGTTGCGCTCCCCCGCCCAGGCCTCCAATTCGTCGAGGCACGGCTCGCCGCCGGAGCTGGCCAGGATGGTGAACCGGACGTAGCGCGCGGCGACGGGGGCGAACGTTTCCTCGTTCCGAGCGAAGTCCACGGGCGGCCGCGCATTGGCGGGCGAGGCCGCGGGGGCCTCCGTCTCCTTGGCCACGTAGCGAGCCAGCGTTGCCTCCAGCCCACGGATGCGGGCGTCGGTTGCGGCCAGATGGGCGGCACGGTCCGGCGTCGGTGGCAGGTCGCGCTCGCCGTGTTGCACCCCGGACAAGAGCGCCGCCATGCCGTGGTACTCGGACTGGGTGATGGGGTCGAACTTGTGGGCATGGCACCGCGCGCATCCCAGCGTGAGGCCCAGGAAGGCCGTGCCCGTCGTGGCGACCATGTCATCCAATTCGTCCGCCCGCTGCTGCGCGGTGAGCGCGGGGTCCGGGCTCTTCACGATGTCCACGGGCCCGCCCACCAGGAAGCCCGTCGCGACGGGTGCGTTGAGGACGTCGCCCGCCACCTGCTCCCGGACGAACTCGTCGAAGGGCTTGTCCTGGTTGAACGCGGCAATGACGTAATCGCGGTACCGCCACGCGGTGAGTCGCTCGCGGTTGGTCTCGAAGCCATTGCTCTCGGCAAAGCGCACGACATCCAGCCAATGCCGTGCCCAGCGTTCCCCAAGGCGACGATCCTCCAGCACCCTTTCCACCAGCCTCTCGTAGGCGTCCGGGGCGGCGTCGCCGACGAAGGCGGCGACCTCCTCGGGCGTGGGGGGCACGCCCAGCATGACCAGGTACATCCGACGGATGAGGACGGAGCGTGGCGCCTCCGGCGACGGGGCGATGCGCGCCGCATCCAGCCGTGCGCGCACGAAGGCGTCGATGGGTGGAATCCCGGCGGACGCGGCGGGGACATCGGGCCGGCGCACGGGCTGGAAGGCCCAGTGCGGGGCGGGCGCCTCGCCGCCGAGGGCCGTCATGGCAGCGAGGCCAACGACGGCGGCCGCCGCCACGCGACGGGCCACGTGGCAAGCCGTGAGGACATCGAGGAGGCTTGTTCCGCGCTTCATGAGATCGGCCGACAATCTCCCAGCCTCGCAGGATTGTGGAGCGTGAATTGGGGCTTGGCCGGGACGATTCAGTTGGATCGATCGTGCTTGCTTGATCTGCTTCGCAATCACTTTCTTCCCAGCTGCATCGTCCCGGCTTGGAACGTCCGCACACGATGCGCCCGATGCAGCATCCCTTCCCAAATGCCCGCGTAAGGAGGTGGAAGCTCGCGATCCGCAAGCTGGCGAGGTGCGCCAGGCTTCGTGCCAACACGCCCTCGTAGCGGATGGGCATGAACCCCGGCTTGTGCACCCACGCGCCTGCCTTCTTCGTGTCTTCGTGTCCTCGTTTGAGCCATTCCCCGCTTCCTGACTCACGGGATCGCCGAACGAGGCGCTGCTTTTTTGATCACGCGAAGACACGAAGCCACGAAGAGATCCTGCTGGGTCCACGCTCCGGCAGGGCCGCGTAAGGCGAGAACCGGGCACTCAAGAACTTCTTACGCGGGAATCACGGCCCTTGCCTTGGGCTTGTGGGCTGGGGTTTTCGTGTGCTTCGTGTACTTCGTGGTTCCACACATGCCGGCCTGTGGACTGGCTGCATGTAGGGTCGAGGTGGTCGCGTGCTGTCTCGGGTAGGTGATGGGAAGCCATGCGAGGTGCTTGAGCGTGGCGAAGGGTTGGAACCACGAAGTACACGAAATACGCGAAAAAGAGGGTCGTCTCGTGCCGGCGCATCGCCCCGTGAACTTGAGTTTTCGCAGGCCATCCATGGCGCTCGGTTCCCCTCACGCGGAGATGAGGCAGATCCAGGTGAACGCCCATGACCGCGTGCCCCGACGCAGCGGCTCCGTTGTCGCCCTTTGAGATGGGTTCGAGCGCACCCGAGATTGGTTTGGGCGCACCCGAGATTGGTTCGGGCGCACCCGAGATTGGTTCGGGCGCACCCGAGATTGGTTCGAGCGCACCCGAGATTGGTTCGAGCGCACCCGAGATTGGTTCGAGCGCACCCGAGATTGGTTGGAGCGAACGCGAGATTGGTTGGAGCGCACGCGAGATTGGTTGGAGCGCACGCGAGATTGGTTTGGGCGCACCCGAGATTGGTTCGAGTGCACTGGAGATTGGTTCCAGCGCACTCGAAATGGGTTCGAGCGCATCGGAGATTGAGTTGGATGTGATGGAGTTGTCCTTCGGATCTGGTGGGAGCGATCCGGGGTTCCGACGAGGCTTTCCGGTGCGGGGCAGGGGGGGCGTCGTGGTCCGGTCGCGTCGCCTCGCCCCTGTCGGCCGGGCAACCGGTGTCCGGGATTCGGCGGAATCTTGTCGTTTCAACCCAGATGCGGTTGGGTCTCTCGGAGTCTTGCATGGCAATACAACATCCAGCGTTGGCGCGCCCTTCCGTCCGAACAACGGACGCACCTGCCATGGCTGATCTGACCACACGTCCCGTACACGCGACCCGTTTGGTTGAAGCCGCACGCGGGCTCCTGAGCCGCGCGGAGTTGGCGCCCCTGCTCACCGAGCGTGTTCAGCGGTTGCCGGAGGGCATCCACCCACCACGCCTCGGCGATCCCTTCGACTATTGACCCATCGCCCCATGCGCAAACCCAAGGGCAGGATTCTCGACGGTCTCCAGGCTGGCACCTTGGCCCATGACTACGCCCAGTTCCTGCAACGGCAGGATCCCCTCGAGCGATGGGAGGACGTGGTGCCCCACGCGGAGGACATCGCGTGTTCCGTGGATCCCGGGCGCTACACCATGCGCAAGGACCTGGTGGACCGGCTCAGCGGCAAGGTGCCGGGGCTGCGCGAGTTGCTGGCCAACGTGGAGTTTGCGGATCACGCGGCCCGGCGACTCGGACTGCGGTACGCCTACCTTCGATTCCAGCAACACGCCCTGATGCTCGAAGCCACGGAACGACTCGCCGCCGACATCCGGTTCCCCTTGGGCACGTTCATCGAGGCCGGTTGCTTCACCGGCGGGTTCCTTCACTTCCTCGCCCGGCGCCATCCCAAGGCCAGGGCCATCGGCATCGACGTGTCGCCCGTGGCGTTGGACGTGGCGTCGGACATGGCCCGACGGATGCGCCTTGGGCGACGGATGCACTGGCTGGAGGTGGACTTCCTGCTCGCCGGGCGGCAGGGGATCGAATCCGCCATCGGCACCGGCATGGGGCGGCCGGTGGTGTTCCTGTGCAACATGATCTCGACCCTGGGCCACCGTTTCGCGGACGTGCCCGCCGTGGCCCCGTGGCAAATCGAGGCGGGGCTGATCTCCTATTGGGTAAGGCAGGGGGCCATGGTGATCCTGTGCGAACGCCACGACCATCCCGACCTCCTCCTTGAGACGCTGGTCCACGCCGGCGAATGGAAGGGCTTGAACGCCGGCGTCTCCGTCCTCGCGCGCCAGCACCTTCCCACCACCATGCAAATGACCCGCGAGAACCTCGTCGGGAAATGGTTCAACGCCATGACCTGCGTCCTGGCGTTTCATGGCGGGGATGGGTGCTCCGAGGCATGGATGTGATGCGGCGCATCGATCTCCTGGTAGGAACGTGGCGCATTCCGTGGTGCCCAGGCCGGGTCCCATCTTCCCACGTCTTCGTGGGCGCGCGGGATCTTTGAAAGCGGTAAAACCTGACCGGTATTGCTCCCGCCACGTCGGGGCGACTTCTCAACCCGGAGAGCATTCCCCTTCCGATCCCATGCTACTGGGCAAGCTCAACTTGGTTCCTTGCACGGCCTGCTCGCGACGGGCATCGGAAGGTGACCGCTGGTTTTCAGGATTCCCCGAGGGGGCAAGGCCTGTCCCCAACGGGGGAAAGGCTTGCCCAAGGAAGGAAACCAGTTTCCCCAGCCGTTCCGTCGGTTGGTCCCCTGATTTCAATGCTTGGGGAGCTTGGGGCAACGCTTGGCAACCATGGGGCAATCGATTGCGGACCTGGGGCAACCGGTTGCCCCACGTGTTTCGCGCGTGGGACCACGGGGGCGAGTCGTTGCCCCTCGTGGTTTTTTGTGGAGCGGACATGTTTTCGGAGTCGGCAAGCATGGGGCAATGCTTGGGATCCTTCTCCCCGACGCCGGGAAGTCGCATGCAAGCCGTGGAACCCATTGTCCCAGCAACAGAACCTTCCATCCAACGCATGGGACCCGATTCGCCGAGGCTTGGTACCCGTGTTCGGGCAGGTGGCGTGGATGAGGAAGATGTTGGCAGCACGTCCCAAGACGAAAGTGTCACGGTTTCTTCGACGTTTCCCATGGATGCACCCGGTTCTTTCCGCGCAACCAGGGTGAGTTCGGCACTAGGGGATCAAGGCGCCGGCAGAGTTCGCGCAGCGCTGTCGCGCCAAGGCCAGAGCCAATCCCCTCCCTTCGCACGACAGGGCACAACCTCCATCCATTTTTCATGGCAGGCTGAAAAGGATTGGGGGCTCGCCACGATCACCTCGCTCCTCCATCCCACCTCCGGGTGCCCGATGGACAAGCCGTTCTTCTTCTCTTTACGAGGTCCGCATCCCGAGAGGAACCGGCGGCTGACTGGCTGGGCGGCATGGAAGGCTGGCCGCATTCGCGACTTCCTATGCGACGGGGACTCGGCTTACGAGCGAGCAACCAGGCTTGGCGACAAGCGATCCGCGCTGCTCGTTGCTGGTCGCCCAGCCTTCCCAGCGCCCCCGTCGATGTAGTACCAAAGCCTCGGTTCAATCGACGACGCGCTGACCAATAGAAGCCCCATGAGCATCCAACCCCTCTGCATACCCCGCGACTCCGTCTTCGTCGCCGACAGGCGGGCCACGGTCCTGAGCCTCGACGCCTTCCTCAACGGTCATGTCGATGGCCCGGGCTTCTTCGAGGAAAACTACTTCACCCAAGGCATGCAGACCTTGGTGGACCGAGCCTTCCGACACCTGGGCGGCTCGGGTGCTGGTTCATCCGTGTTCCTGCTTTCCCAGGCGATGGGCGGTGGCAAGACCCACAGCATGATTGCGCTTGGCCTGCTGGCCCGTGATCCGGCCCTTCGCAAGCAGGTGCTCAGCAAGTCGGACCCCGCACCCAGACTCGGCCCGTGCCGCGTCGTGGGCTTCAATGGCCGCAGCACCGATGCCCCCGGCGGCATCTGGGGCTCCATCGCCCAGCAACTCGGCAAGTCCGACACGTTCGCCCGCTACGTCTCCCCGCTCCTGAGCGCCCCCGGCCCCGAGGCATGGAAGCAACTGCTCGGCGGCGAACCCCTCCTGCTGTTCCTCGACGAGCTCCCTCCGTACCTCGCCAACGCCGTCGCCGTCCCCGTGGGCAACGGCGACCTCGGCGTCGTGACCACCACCGCCCTTGCCAACCTGTTCATCGCCGTCGCCGAGATGAACAACGTCTGCCTCGTCCTCTCGGACCTGGCGGGCACCAACTACACCGGCGGCCAAGCCGCCCTCGAA
>CAIRNV010000123.1 GCA_903880005.1 uncultured Verrucomicrobiota bacterium
CCCGGTGTTTCGGGATCCCGCCGCGGGCCTCATTCGACGCCCGCGCGAGGCGTTCGTGGTTCACTTCCCCCATTACGACAAGGATCCCTCGGGCCCGGCGTCGGCGATCTACCTGGGGGACTTCAAGCTGGTGCGCCTGTACGAGACGGGCGCGCTTCGACTGTTCGACCTGGCGCGGGATCCGACGGAGTCGCGAGACCTCGCCTTGTCCAGCCCGAGCAAGGCGTCGGAACTCGACCAGCGGCTGGCCGAGTCCCTGAGGGAGGTCGGGGCGGCCATGCCACGCTTGCGCGACGTCACTGCCGGGGCCGTGGGTGCCGAGGACCTGCCCGGTGAACGTCGCGGGAAGCGGCCCAAGAAAGGCACGCCATGAAGCGGTGGCGCATGAACGGCTGCCTGTCCGCCACATGGCGTGGTGCCTGGGGCATCGTGGGCGTGCTGATGCTGGCGCTGTTGCCCAACGCCATGCACGGCCAAGGAAGCAGCCCGGGCCGTCGTCCACGAGGGCAGGGCGAGTTCCGCCCGCCGGCGCCCGCCTTCCAAACCGACGTTCCCAAACACGAGGCCGACGTCATCCTGGCGCGGCCGACGGATCATTCGGTCCTGCTGAGCCTCCGGGTTGCGAGCGCCGGCGACGTCGTCGTGGAGCATCGCCCCCTTGGGGGCGCGGCGTGGACGAGCGTGGAGGCACGAGGCGTCACGCCGTGGACGCCGCGCGAGGTGTTGCTGCAAGGCCTCGCGCCCGATCGCCGACACGAGTACCGCGTGTCCCACGCATCGCCGGGCGCGGCGGCCCGCGTCGTCATCGAGGGAGGATTCCACACGGCGCGCCCGGCGGGGCGCTCGTTCGTGTTCACCGTGCAGGCGGATTCCCACCTCGATTTCGGCATCCTGACGGAGCGCTATGCCCAAAGCCTGAGCAACGCGGTGGCGGCGAGCCCGGACTTCCACGTGGACTTGGGCGACACGTTCATGACGGACAAGCACGCGTGGCACGAGGACGCCGCGCCCATGTACGAGGCGCAGCGATATTGGCTCGGGCTGGTGGGACGCCATGCGCCCGTGTTCATGGTGTTGGGCAACCACGACGGGGAGTCCGCCGGGCGGGGTGGCGACGGCGACGCGATGCGCGAGTGGTCCCACGGATGGCGCACGCGCCTTTTCCCCAACCCCATCCCGGATGCGTTCTACACCGGCAACACCCACCCACATGCCCGCATGGGGTGGCCCCAGGACTACTACGCATGGGCTTGGGGCGACGCGTTGTTCGTGGCCTTGGATCCCTTCTGGTACTCGCAGCGACCGGGGCGCGGCGCGGGCCGAGGCGCGGGCGATGGATGGGTTCGCACCCTCGGGCGCGACCAATACGAGTGGCTCCGACGATTGCTGGCCTCGGACCGTTCGCGCCACGTCTTCGTCTTCATCCATCACCTCGTGGGCGGTCTGGGCAAGGACGCCCGCGGCGGCGCGGAGGCATCCCGCTGGCTCGAATGGGGCGGGGCCGACCCCGATGGCGGCCCGGGGTTTGCCCAGCGCCGGGAAGGATGGGAGGCACCCATCCATGAGCTGCTCCGCCGACGGGCCCGCGTGGTGGTGTTCCATGGTCACGACCACTTCTTCGCCAGGCAGGAACGTGATGGCGTCATCTATCAAATGGTGCCCCAACCCGGGCATCGAAGGGGTGCTGTCCAGTCCGCCCGGGACTATGGCTACGAATCCGGCGACCTCCTGCCCGGGTCGGGCATCCTGCGCGTCCGCGTGGATCCCAAGGGGTTTCACCTGGACTTCGTGGGCGTGGACGGCCGCGTGCTGCGGACCGAAAGGGTGGGGGACGTTCCCTGACCGAAACAACTCCGCCTCACCACGGCGCTTGGGGGGCGGAGCACCGAAACTCACCGGTGCAGATCAACGGCGGGCCCATGCTGTCGGCCGCACGCCCCCACGTGGCGCACCGTTCGCTCGACCGCGAACCCATGTGCAAGGATCGCCCGGGACCGCGGCCGTCCCCAGTCGCCCCCCCGAATGCCCCTCCCCATTCCATGCCCCGTCCCCCCGCTCCCCGCTCCCCGCACTCCGTCCCCCAAACAAAACTCCCACCCTTCCACCCCCGCCCACCCCCTCATGAACAGGCCCTTTCATGCACGTGGAGGGGGGAGGGACATTTTTGGTTACCCCCAAGTCCCCGCGTAAGGAGTAGGGAATATCTTGATTCACAAGCGGGCGGAATGCGGCAGGCTGCGTGCCAACACGCCATCGTAGAGGGTGGGCATGAACCCCGGCCCAGCGGCCGACTTCACCCAGCGGACGATGCTATTGAAATCCGTCGCGGAACGTACCCACGTCCATGAGGCAAAAAATCCCGCAGAGACGCCGAGACGCGGAGGCTGTTCTCTCATGTCTCCGCGTCTCCGCGTCTCCGCGGGAGAATCCCCTCCAACCGATGTCCCGCAGCGGGCGATGTCATTGGAACGAACCGAGGAGCGTCTCCCGGTGCATGAGGTGGAACCGCCCGCAGAGCCGCAGAGGCGCGGAGGC
>CAIRNV010000124.1 GCA_903880005.1 uncultured Verrucomicrobiota bacterium
ACCGCACGGCTGCCCAGCACCACCGTCATGAGCCCCGAGCCTGTCCCGGCCGCGTTCCGGGCCGTCACCGTCACCGTGAACGTGCCCATCTGGCCCGCCACGCCCGTCACCGCCCCCGTCGCCGGGTCCACGGACAAGCCCGCCGGCAGCCCCACGGCACCGTACTCCACGATCGCCGAGCCCTCCGCCTGGACGGCCCCGCTCACGGCAGACCCGTACTCACCCTCGACGCGGCCCCCATAGACGACCGGCACCTCCAGTGGGGGCGGCCCGTCCGCCAGCACCAGCACATGCGCCGCGCCCGCCGCCAAATCCTCGACCTCCACGCCCGACCGGACCGCGCCCCGCGCCGCCGCCGTGGCCTGGAGGCGCCCCACCGTCGTTCCATCCCCGAGTTGCCCAAAGTCGTTGGCACCCCACCCGTACAACGTCCCGCCCGGGCCCGAGGCCACGCTGAACAAGCCGTTGGCCGCAATCTTCCCGATCGACGTTCCGTCGCCGAAGCCCGTCACTTCCACCGGCGTCAAACGATCCTCCACGGTGCCGTCACCCAACTGCCCGGACCCGTTGGCACCCCATGCATACACCCGTCCCGCGCCCGTCAATGCGAGCCCGTGCGACCACCCCGCCGCGATCGCGACCACCGTCGTCCCGTCCGGGATGGCCCCGGGTGACACCAGCTCAGGCGTCGGGCGATCCTCCAGCGACCCATCCCCCAACTGGCCGGAGGCGTTCCCGCCCCATGAGCGCATCAACCCGTCGCTTCCGAGCGCCAACGTGTGGAACCGACCCGCAGCGACCTTGGAAAACGTCACCGTGCCGGAGGCGACAGCGACCGGCTCGACGGTCCCGAAGTAAGTCCCATTGCCTAGCTGGCCGCTCGCGTTCCGGCCCCAAGCGTAGGCCCGGCCGTCACTTCCCAACGCCACCGTGTGCTCCCAGCCCGCGCTGACCGCCGTGACCTGCACCCCCGCCGGGATCGCGCCCGCGAGCACCTCCACCGGCTCCGTGCGATCCGTCGTCGTGCCATCGCCCAGTTGCCCGTGCTCGTTCTCGCCCCACGCGTAGAGCTTGCCGTCCGTGCCCAGCGCCACGCTGTGCTGGCCGCCGGCCGAGATGGCCGTCAGCAGAACCCCGAGCGGAACCGCACCCCGCGACACCAGCGCCGCGCGCGAGCCGGGGTCCGTGGTGCCGACACCCAACTGCCCGGAGCCATTGTCGCCCCAGGCGTACGCCCGGCCATCCGTGCCCAACGCGAGACCATGCGCCCCACCGGCCACCACCCGCACCCATTGCACCCCCGAGGGGCGCGCCCCCTCCACCACCGTCACCGCCGCCAAGGCATCGGCCGTCGTCCCATTCCCAAGCTGTCCCAGCCCATTCCAACCCCATGCGTAGGCATCCGATGCGCCGACAACGCGACCCGCGACCATCGCCAGCACGCCCACGACCCCCGCCATGCGGCCCAGCCTCGACTTCCATCCGCCTGACTTCCTGCCTGTCATCATCAAGACCACAAGATCCCTTCCTTACTTCCTCAGTGCGCGACGTGCACGAGGCGGAACATCGCCGCCCCGTCGTCGTCCATGGGTGCGACGTCCACCCAGCCGGTGCCGGAGCGGCCGAGCTGGATCCAGCCGACGGTGCGCCATTCGCCTACGAGAAGTTCTGTGCGGACTTGGATGAGCCAGACGCTGCCGGCCACGCCGGCGGCCTCCATGCGAAGCCGCCCGTCATCCTGCGTCCCGAGGACGCGCAGGGAGGGTTGTCCCACCTCGGCGCCCAAGCCCGCAGGCTCCATGGCGATCAGAACATCGCTTGTGGGAAGAGCCATCCGCGTGCCGGCATCGCGGCCATAGTCGAGCCTGCGAATGCTCGGCCCGTCCTCGGACTCGTCGCCGCCCGCCGCGACGCCGTCCTCTGGGACTCGATCCAATCCCTGCAAGGACGCCGCAGACCCGACCTCCACGTACCAGAAACCCGCCAGGATAAGCCAACCGGTCTCTGACGAGATCTTGCCGGCCAACGATTGCCCAACCGTCGCGCCCAACACGAACCGACCCGTCGAATCCGAAGCCTGCGACAGCCCGACACCCTGGGTGCCGCCCATGATCGCGAAGCCCACGTCGGCCAAGACGATCTCCAGGACGCCCGCCACGCCCTCCGGGGAGTAGTTCAAGGAGGACATCCCCGTCACCACCACCTCGATCGCGTAGCTTCCGACAGACACCGCGCTGACGGCCGCCCCGCCGAAGGTCGCCTCCCCGGAAACCACGGCGGCCGTGTCGCCACCCCTTAATCCCTGGAAACGAACCGTGAATCCCTCGAATGCAGTCCCGTCGTACGACTTGCGCTTGTCGTCGGCCACGATCCTTAGCGGCGCCCTCGTGACGTCCGCGATCAACGTCAACATCCCAAGGGTATAGTTCTCCGCCGAGGCGCCGACCAGGGAGAGTCCCGCCACCGTCACCGTCTTGCCCACGCCAACGTTCTTGTCCGAAAAACTCCCGCTCGCCGTCCCGGCCACCGCCACCTCGTCGTCGCCCACCACGTCCAAAAGCACGGGCGTCCCGCTCACCGTCGCCGTCGTCGTCCCGTCATAAACCCGCGAAGCCGCCGCCAACCCCGACACTGCCAACGTCTTCGTCGTGATCTCGCCCGTCTCGAACGTCTGATCTGCGGGCACCGTGTAGTTGCCGGCGCCCGTCCCAGCCAGCGCGTAGGTCACCGTCACCGTCTTGCTCGTCCCCACCGAAGCCGTGTCGTACAACCCGCTTGCCGTCACGCTCACCGCGTCGCCGTCCACCACCCCGGTCAACGAACCCGCCGTCGCCCCCGCCGTCCGCGTCCCGTCATACACCTTGCTCAGCGTCACCGTCGGCTCGCCCACCCCCAGCGCCTTGGCCGTGATGTCCGCCGTCAACGCCAGCGTGGCCAACGTGTAATTCCCCGCCGCGTCCCCGCCCAAGGTCAACCCGGCCACCGTGACCGCCTTGCCCACGCCCACGTTCTTGTCCGCAAAGCTTCCCGTCGCCGTGCCGCCCACCGTCACCACGTCCGCGCCCACGACGCCCACCAAGGCGGGCGCGCCCGAGATCGAGGCGGCCGTCGTCCCGTCATACATGCGCGACGC
>CAIRNV010000125.1 GCA_903880005.1 uncultured Verrucomicrobiota bacterium
AGAACGATGTTGTCGCTTCTGGGCCCGTTGCCGATGTCGAGGATGCGATGCCACCTCGCGTGGGTCCGGGGATACACCCAGCCCTCGACGGTGAAGGCGCCGCCGAAGGTGGTGGAGGGCATGGCGAAGTTGGCGGAGCCGACGACCGAGAGGTTGAGGGTGTTGGTCACGCGGGAGCCGTCGTAGAGGTCCACGATGACCATGGAGACCGTGGTCGAGCCGACGTGGGATGGAAGGGGCTTGCCCAGCAAGGTAAGGCCCTGGGCCCGGAGCCATGAGGGGGCGTCCGGGGAGAGGATGAGGCTGAGGTGCTCATCCTGGCGCGAGGCATGGACCGTGTAGGCGAACTCCTCGCCCACGACGGCGCGGGCGTTGGGGAGCGGCCCGAAGGATTGGGTGGCGGGGTCGTAGGAACCGGCCTCGAGGACGGGGATGCCGGCGTGGGGCCCGCGATAGACCCAGCGCTCCTGCTTGCGATCCTGCCACGTGAAGGAGGAGTAGTGGCCAAAGGGACCGGACGCGGCGTCATCGCTCCACCCGCCTGGCAGGTCGGCGCCGTCGTGGGGCACCTCGACGTTGTAATTGACGGCGTACATGCCCTCGCCATCGGTCGGCTTGCGGAGGAAGCCGAGGGGTGGCGGGGGCTGGAGCATGGTGCCGGCCGGGGTGATGTAGTCGAACACGTATCCCGCCTCGGGCTTCTCGCGAAGCACCTTGAAGACCGACATGGCCGGCCGGCCATCGGTGGCCTTGTACGAGAGCAGGACGAAGGGCTCGGACGAGGGATCGTCGCCGGTGGTGATGTTGAGGTCGTCGCGGGTGGCGAAGGCGGTGCCACCGGACATGAGGGCGTGTTCCTCGTTGGGGTTGTAGCCGGGCAGCTCGCGTTGGTTTTGGGAGTAGATGCGGCCGGCGGACTCCTCCTTGGAGAGCGTTCCGGAGCCGAGCCTGCTGGCGAGGACGATCTCGCGGGGGTCCGCAGGCCACTGGAGGGAGTAACGGGCGATGTAGGAGGGCCACTGGACGCCGGAAAGGCCGATCTTGGCATTGCCGGCGTTGTAACCCGCGCTGGGCCGGTTGGTGCGGAACCACCAGACCTCGAGGGTGTCGCGCCCGGGGAGGACGTTGACGGGGATGATGGCGCCCTGGGCGGCGGCCTCGAAGCCCTTGGCCAATGGGTCGATGTAGGCGTCAGGCTGGAAGAGGTCACCCTCGGGGATGTGGATGTGGCCAGCGACGTGGAGGCCGGTGGCTCCTGGCTCGCCGGTGGGAGGCGCGAGGCGCTGGCCGATGGCCGCCTGGCCACGGTACACGCGCGGCGCGACGGATTCGTCCGACCAGAGGACATTGCTCGGGGCGGGCGGGAAGACCGGGGGCTGGGGCTCGCTGGTGAAGGGCGGGACGACGGGCTCGGGCCCGACGGGGGTGACGGACCACGCCTGGTAGGCGGCGATGGCGGCGAGGTAGGCTTGGTACTCCTTGAGTTGCTCCTGGTAAACGGCCTGGAGCCGGGCCACCTCCTCGGCGTGCTCGGCGACGAGGGCGTCGTGGTTCACGTGGTTGTAAACCGAGGTCAGGTTGGTGGCGACGGTGCCGGCGAAGGCCCGGTCGCGGACCGCGGAATCGAGCCATGAAAAGACGCGCTCGAAGGCGATCTGGTCGTTGACGGTGAAGCGGAGGAGCGTGCGATGGGCCGGGTGGTCGGCGTCGAGCCGGGTATAGAAGCGTGCGTCGGGGGTGACCTTGGCGCGGGGCTGGTCGAGGGCGTCCTGGTGGGAGATGACCGGCACGTTGCGTTGGGACAACTGGACGGCGGTGGAGATGGCCTCCTCATCGGTGAAGGCCTCGGAGCGCATGTAGTGGCTGTAGCGGGACTCGTCGGCGGGCCACTGGAGGCGGTAGCGGCCGAGGAGCTTGGGCCAGAGGATGCCCTCGATGCCCGTCTCGAACCAATGGACGAGGCAATCATTGGGGGCGGCGGTGCCGCGGGTGGCGAACAACTGGGCCACGCTGCTGCCCGGGGCGAAGTGCTTGTACGTGAAGGGAAGGCCGGCCACGGAGGCGATCTCCTCCGGTTGCAGGCCGTCCAGTGCGACCCGGTTGGGGGGGACGAGCCTCTCGCCCAGGTCACAATCCACGTCCTGCGGGCTGGGTTGCTTGACGACATCGACGATCTCGTAGCCGAGTGGCACGCGGGTCTCGCCATCGGCGCGGAGGTCGCCGAGGAACTCCACGAAGACGCGGCCCTCGTGGTTGTAGGCGAACATGAAGCCCTGGGATTGGTCGTACCAAAGCGTCCTCAGCTCCTGGAGCTCGGTGCCGCTGTTGCCCTCGCTGGGGCTGGTGTAGCCCGGGCCGCGGTATTCCTGGTCCACGGTGCGGGGGAAGATGCTGCTGAACACGATGTTGACCGCGCCGACCTTGGAGGACGGGATGGTGACTGGCTTTCCAAGGGCCCGGAACTCGCGCTCGGTCCAGTACATGGTGCGGGTGGGCTTGGATGGGCTGCCGGAGACGAGGTGCGGCTCGGTGAGGAGGAGGTAGGTATTGGCGCCGTCGCGTGCCGACGAGGGCCCGCCGCCCGGGTTGACGTAGGAGGACGGGAAGTTGGCGGTCGTGTAGGCCGAGGCCTTGCGCCAGGTGACCGTGATGGGGCCGGGCTGGATGGCATAGACCTTCCGGGCGTGCGGGCTCCAGTAATAGCCCGCGTTGGCGTGGTTGTTCGTGGTGTATGGCTCCGGCAACCAGTACTGGAAGCGCACCTCGGTGATGTCGCGCCCGGACTCGTCCACGGTGGGCGGCTCGATCACGCTGCCGAAGGCGAGGGAGACGGAGCGCGGGAGGTAGGGCATGCCCATCTTGGCGGAGCGAAGCCCAAAGGTGATCGTGCTGCCTTGCCGGGCCGTGGGGACCTGCATCTGGGGCAAGGCCTCGGCCAGGGTGTTTTGGCCCTTCAGCAGGGGGGAGTTTTCACGCGTGCGCCAGTCCGAGGCGGAGGCGCCGCCGCCCATGAAGAACCCCGTGCGAAACTGGCCGGGCGTGGCGGGGTTCTGGGTGCCGGACCCATTGGGGACATTCACGGAGGGTGCCAGGCCGTCCGAGCCCGCCGGGTTGCCGGCCTCGGAGGAAATGGGCACCCCGCTGGACGGGAGGCGGTTGAATCGAAGGGCGTCCTGCTTGGTCTCCAGGGGCAGGGGTAGCGAGGCCGCGAGCCTTGCGGCGCAGAGCCAGCCTGCGGCGGCCAGGAGCGTCCATGTCCAGAGGCGTTGCATCGGCTTCATGAAAGTCTGGGTTCCTCGGGAATCGGGATGGGTCGGGTTCCTCATCGGCTGGTTCTCCTATTGGACGCGCATGATGAACGCGAGGACGTGGAAGGGGGGCATCGTGTTGTGGGGCCTTCCGTCCCCGGCGGAGGCGGCCTGGAAGGAGGGAAGCGCAACCCGGTGGTCATGGGTGCCGTCCGAGGTGGTGAGGTTGGACTGGGGCAGCCAGTCGATCTCCCACGGTGCGCGGTTTTGGCCCCAATTCAGGTAGATCGCCTGCGGGGCCTTGTAGCCCGAGATGTACGGATGGGTATGGGCGCCGCCGTTCGCCGAGGTCAACAGGGCGGGATCCCATGAGTGCGCATGGCTTGGGATCTCGGCAGTGGTCAACCGATGGCCTTCCACGCCACCCACGGCGCCCGCCACCCGGGGTGTCAGGCCCTGCCCCTGTCCAGGCGCCATGAGGAAGCGCCCACGAAGATCCGGCGTCCGGCGGCCGTTCACCACCCGACCGTCGCACAGCGACCAACCCCTCGGGGGCACCACCCCCGACCACATCACCACGGTGCCCAGTGGGGCCATCCCCAGGGCATCGACCTCGCCGGCCACCACGGAGCCAGCCACGGTCACGTCCCCCGCCACCCTCGCCCGGGTGGAACGAATCGTCCCCCCCACGTCCAGGGCCTCGGTGGGTTGGGCTTGCTGGATGCCCACGCGGGACTCGGTCGCCGTCAACACCGTGGTGCCGGTTCCATTGACCAGCCTTTCGGTCGTCCGTGCATGACGGGCGAGGAATGCGGTGGGTGCGGCCATGAGACGCATGCGCGGGGAGATCACCCGGTCCCCGCCGCCCGATGCGGAGCCCAGCAACGTCAGCTCCACATATCGATCCGAGGCACGCGAGTTGAGGAACAACGAGGACAGGGCCGGACGGGGCTCGCCCACCCTGGGGGAGCCCTCGCCCAGGAGGATGGCGAAGCGGCCGTCCTCGATCGTCAACACATGCTGCTCGGACCAGAGCAGGTTGCCGCCGGTGTAGGCGTCGAAGACGCGGAACACGGCGGGTTGGTTGGTGCTGCCGCCCGCCCCAATGGGTTGCCCCGCGCCATCCACGGCCTCGCCCTGGAAGACCATCAGGTCGGGCGGGGTGGGCGTGGCCTGGGCCCAGGCATGCCGTGCCGCCGACATGGCCAACGCTCCAAGGGCCAGGGTGGCCGAGATGCGGAAGGAAGAAATCAGCTTCATGGGGAAGGGTTTGGGGTTCAGCGAACTCGCATGATGTAGGCCAGGGCGAAGAAGGGCGGCATGTTGGGATGGGGAGCCCCCTCGCCCTGCAAGGAGGTCTCGGTGCCGGGAATGTCGAACACGTGGGAATGGAGGCCTCCGGGTCTGGTCGTGTTCCCGACGGGGACGTGGGCGAGCAATCTGGGGTCCCAGTAACGTTCGCCCTCCCTGGGAATGCTGGGAGGCCCGGTACGCTGGGTGGCCTCGGTCCACAGGGAGTGTTGATGGGCGCCTCCCGAGCTGGTGGCGTAGGCCACCGTGGCCGGGAACGTGTGCTCATGGGCCGGCAGTTCCGCCGCGACGAGCGCATGCTGCTCGAAGCCACCGCGATCGCCGATCCTGCGTTCCGTGAGGCCAGGACCCTGTCCGAGGCCGAGCACGAACCGTCCGCGAAGATCCGGGGTTTGGACTCCGTTGACGACCTGCCCGTTGCACAAGGCCCAGTCGTCGGGTGCTTCGTCCCCGGACCACAAGATGATGGTGCCCACGGGGACAATCCCCAGGCCCTCCCATGAGTCCGCCGTCATGGTCCCGGCCACGGCGAGGTCCCCGGTCACCTGGAGCCCGCCGCCGAGGACGTTCCCGTTCACGTCAAGCTCGGCCCCGAGCTGGGAGGCAACCTTGGGAAAGTTCATGGGACCCGAGGCGGTCAGGGTGCGGCCGTTGCCGCTGACGTCCGCGAGCGACGGGGCGCCGGTCAAGCCGTAGGGATACGCCGCCACCAGCCCCGCCGTGGGGCCGCTGATCGAACCTGGCGGCATCGACCCTTGGATCTCGGCGGCGGTGCGGGCCACGTTCCAGATGCGAAGGTCGGCGAGGGATCCATCCAGGAGCGCATCCGGCCAGTTGCTCTTTCCAATGAACCCGTTGGCGCGTGCGACCGTGGGCGGCAGGGCCGTGGCCTTGCCAGACGCCACCATCTGCCCGTTGATGAACAACCTCGCGTTGAGGTCCGTGCCCAGGACACCCGCGACGTGGGTCCAGGTGTTCAAGGGGATGTCGGAGGGAGCCTCCAGGGTGATGACGGGGTTGCTGCCGGAATAAACCTGGAAGAGGGGCCTGCCGCTGTGGCCGATGCTCGCCGCGAGGATGATGTTGTTGGCCTGGGGCCCGTTGCCGAGGTCCACGATCCTTTGCCAGAGGGCATGCGACCGGGGGTTCACCCAGGCCTCCACGGTGATGGCCCCGCCCAGGGTCGTGGTGGGCATTGCCAGGCTGTTCGCGCCGTTGAGCTCGGCTGCGAGCAGGGACTTGTTGATCCCCACTCGGTTGCCCGAAATCGCCAGCGTCGAGTTGGTTCCACCGGAAAGCAGGGTGTCGGCCGTGATGGCATGCCTCGCCAGCAAGGCATAGGGCGAGGCCAGCAAGCGCACCCGGGGCACCACGACATGGTCGGCCGCATCAGGCCTCACGCCCTTGATCGTCACCTCCACGTGCCGCTCCGAGGCGGAGGGCGACCGGAAGATGGCCGACAAGTTGGGCCGGGGCTCGGTGCCCACGGCGCCCCCCATGCCCAGCTCCACGTTGAAATGGCCGCCGTCAAACGTGACCGTTTGCTGTTCCGACCAGACCAGCGTGCCTCCGGAGGCAGCGTTGAAGATGCGAAACACCACGTCGTAGTTGGCGGGGGTTGGGGACCCCAGCCCGACGCCGTCGGCATCGGCCAGGTAGCCGTGATAGGGGAGGCTATCGGGCGGGGCGGTGACCTGTGCCCGCGCCATGGGCATGGCGATGGCGGCAACGGCCAGCCATGCCAGCAACAGGGAACCGACGCGTGCCCAGCCTCCGAGGGGTCCCGGGCATCGTCCGACGACGTTCGCGATGGAAGGCCTGGCGTTCATGGTGGGGAGGGATGGGTTGCGAATCATGGGTTCTCGGGGGTTCGCAGGGTGGGGATGCCGGAGACGCGGGTGAGCAGGAAGGTGCCGGCCACGTTGAAGCGGCGCGTGTCGTTGGTGCCGCCGGAGCGGGCCAGGCCCTTGAGCTCGATCGTTTCCTGGTAAACGCCTCGCATCGACTGGCGCGACCCCAGCTCGAACACGTTCTCGGAGGGCGGACGGAACACCAGCTTGATGGAGCGACGGATGGCGTAGGACTCCATGCCCTGGGGAAGCTGGGACTTGAAGGTCACGTCCCGGCCGTCGTGGTCCGGGTGGAACGTATGGAGGAAGGGGTTGTTGGCCTGGTCATCAAAGCCCAAGTCCACCGCCGCGGTGATCTCCGTGTCGTGTCCCAGCCTCCCGTTGAAGGACCAGGTGCGGTTCTCACGGCTCCAAGGGAGCAACGCCGTGCTCAGCCGCCGGGCCTCCTTCAGCCGCGAGGCATCGAGCAAGGTTTCGCTGGTGGCGATCACCACGTTGCTGGAGGTGTCCGGCCCAAAGAAAACCCGTTGGAGCAACACCGAGTTCCCGCCCACCCCCGGGTTGTGGAGGATCAGGCGGACCGGATAGGTCCGGGGGACGTTGACAGTGGGATCGCCCTCGGGCGCGGTGTTGAGACCGTCCCCGGGATAAGCAACCGCATTGGCGGCAGCTTCCTCGGCGGCGCGCGCCAAGGCGGGCAGGTAGGATGACACGCTGGTTACCTCGGCATCCCCCACCCAAAGCCCCGCATTCGACACCACCCGTGCCGTCACGGGCACATCCACCTGCGAGAACCCCAGCGAGTCCGTCAGCCGCAGCACCGCCGCGTAAAACGACCCCTCCGCCGCCGTCATCGCCGTCCGGTTCAACCCCAGCACCACCTCCACGTCAGACCCCGGCTGCCCCATCGGCAGCAAGCTCACAGTCCGCCCTGTCCCCACCGGCAGCTCCGAGTAGTCGTACGTCAGGTTCGTCTGGTTCAACGCCCCCCGAAGCTGCAACGGCGGCACCCCAGCTATCGCCGCCTGCCCCGTCGGCGGCACCTCCGACGCCACCATGTTCAGCGTCACCGTGAGCGTGTTCGTCGTCAGATTCCGCAGCCGGAAGTTCCGCGCGACCAACGCCTGCCCGAACGTCAGACCACCGCCCCCGGTCGCCTCCAGCTCAAACGGCGAGAAGTATCGGTTGAACTTCGTCCCAGCCCGGAGCCAGTACGCCTGCCCGCGCGTCACACGGGCCGACCGCAGGGCATACAGGCGCGAGGGATTTCCCGCGCCTAGCTCGCCCCCGGAATATTGAAAGATCTCCGCGCCAAGTTGCAGGTCCGGCGACGGCGCGATGAACTCCTCCCACGTCGGCGCGCCCGTCGGCACCGTCGGGAACCCGATGAAGTTCAAGCCCGTCGTGGTCCACTGGTACGACGGCGCCACCGGCTTCCCCTTGATGCTCCAGTCATAGGTCGCCGTGTCCGCCGACACCCGAACCAGGTACGCCGCGTTCGGCACCAGCCGCGCCAACGTCCCCTCACCCGTGTTCCGGTTCCAATGCCGCCATTGCCCCGAGTCCGCCAACGGCTCCTGCGGCGACGTCACGAACTGCACCGTCGAAGCCGGCGGTGCCCACATCCAGACCTCCGTGATGGGGTTGGCAAGGTCCGGCCCGACCCACGACTGCAACGTCTCGTGCGACGCGTCCACGTGCAGGTACACGGCGTTCCAGCCGGCCTTCAGGTTCACCGTCTGCGTCACCCATTGCGCACGCGCGGGCCATGCCGCCATGGCGATCAGGCCGATCAGACGGATCAGACGGATCCGGCGGATCCACCAGTCCACCCCAAGCCACCCGCTTCCATGTGCCTCGTGCTCGTTCTTCATAGCTTCCTGTAGAAATACCATTCCGGTTGCGGCACCAGCCGTTGCA
>CAIRNV010000126.1 GCA_903880005.1 uncultured Verrucomicrobiota bacterium
CGCCCGCGACGGGCGACGCGATCACGAGGCCGCCGGGGAGGGACGGGGCGACGAGGGAGGACTGGGGCGGGAGGGCGGCGGTGAGCTGGGCGACGCGATTGGAGAGGGCGTTGAACTGCTCCTGGAGGTCGGCCTGGGTGGCAAAGACCCGGTCGGAAAGGGTGTTGCTGGAGGTGAGGACGTCGGGGATGCGGGCCATGTTTGGGCTTAGGCGGGCATCGGGGACGGTGCCGGAGACGAGCGCGGAGGCGTCGCCCGGGGTGGAGAGGGCAAAGAATGCGTAGGGGACGGCGTGGAGGGGTGTGCGCGGGGAGAAGACGGCGAAGGCGGCCGTTGATCCGGCGGGGCGTGCGCTGACTTCGAGCCAGCGGTCGGCACCGGCGTTGAAGGGGCTGGTGCCGAAGTCGAGGGCGACGGTGAAGAGGCCGTTGGTGACGCCCACGGAGGGGAAGGACAGTTCCGAGGAGACGGCGTTGCCGGCGGTGGCGGCGTCGTGGAGGCGGAAGCGGAGTTCAAAGGAGCCATTGGCGGCCACGCCGCCATCGGCGAGGCGCCCTTGGTAGTTGAAGGCCGTGGCGGCGCGGGCGACGGGGGCGCGGGAGAGCACCAAGGCGATCAAGCCAAGTGCCAGCCAGGAAGCCCCGTGAGGCGCCCACCGCCTCGCAGATGTGAAAACGAAATGCATGCGACAGGATGGGTTGGGAGGACCCACGCGAAGGTCCTAACACGCCCATCTATCCATGCTCTTCGCGCGTCGCGGATGGCTTCTTTCAGATTCTTTCAGTTTTTTTCGGGGTGCTTGGCGGGCATCCCGCTGGCGGCTGGCTGGGCCAGGGCGGCCAATCCAGCGGACACTGAAGACGGCAATGGGGGGATGGGCGTGGGCTGGGTGCGGCGGGTTGGAAAACCCGCCTCCCTTTGCTGGGGGATGGGTGCGGCGGGTTGGAAAACCCGCCCTCCTTTTCTCATCCGTGCGCCGAGTGAGGGCACCCGGCGACGGGGCAGCACCGGGAGACGCTCCTCGGTGGCTGCCCGTGGCATCGGTCGTGCTGGCTCGATCTGCTTCCGCAAATCCCTCGTCGTTCGCTCGGTGCGGGCCTGGTCGTGGCCCGTGCCTCGCTCACTCCTCGGCTTGCGGAAGCATCTGCTTCGCCATCACTCCGATCCCAACTGAATCGTCCCGGCTCAGGGTTGGTAATGGGGAGGCTTGGACGACGTGGAGCGGATCCGGTCCAGCTCCTGGTGCTGGAGCGTCTCCGTCAATCGTTCCACCTGGCGCCGCAGGCGCTCGATGACCCGGCCCTGCTCGACCACCACGGCGTTGAGTTCGTCGTATTGGCGTTCCACGTGGGCCACGGCCGCCTCGGCCCTCGCCAACCGCTCCGCCATCGGGTCGCTACTCACAGTTCATCCTCCCTTTCCGCGAAAAAGAGCTGCCATGCCCGGTCGAACTGGGCGTCCTCCACCCACACCTTCGCCTCGCGCGACAGGTCGCCGTCGTCGGGCAACGCCGGGTCCACCCATTCTTGCCGGGCCTCGATCCCATGTCGGCCCAGCCATTCCACCAGCAGCTCCGTCTTGATCACCGGCCCCGTGAAGAATAATCGCATGTCGTCCTCCGCTCCCCGCCCTGCCCTGCCCTGGTTGGATCGCCGTCCTGGCCAAGCCGGGACGATGCAGTTGGATCGGTCGTGGTTGCTCGATCTGCTTGCGCACATCCTTCGTCTTTCGCTCGTTACGGGCCTCGTACCGGCCCGCGTCTCGCTCACTCCTCGGCTTCCGCAAGCATCTGCTTCGCCATCATTTCCCTCCCAACTGAGTCGTTCCGGCTAAGGGCTCCACGCCACGTCGCGCCCGCGGATCTCGCGGAACGCCTTGCTGCGCACCAAGACCTCGAGCGCCGCATGCACCCGCATCCCGTCCGCCGCGAGGGCCGCCGCCATGTCCTTGAGCATCGGGCCATCCGACACCTGGATGGAACGACCCAGGGCGTACCCGGCCAGCTTGCGGCAGAACTGCCGGACGAAGGCCTCCCGACGTCGCCCGGCGAGGTACGCGCGCAGGCCGTCCATGCCCTCGACCACGACCCCGCCCGGCAGGGTCACCCGCGTGTCCAGGAGTCGCCCGCCCATGTCCCGCTCGCGTCGGCGCCCGATGGCGTCATACGCCTCCATGGCATGGCCGAAGGGATCGATCCGCACGTGGCAGCCGGAGCACCTTGGGTCTTGGCTGTGCCGCTCGACGACTTGCCGAACGGTGAGGCCCTCGGTGGCCGACTCGTCCTCGGGCAGGGGCGGGACGCCCTTCGGCGGCTTGGGCAGCTTGTCGCCGAGCAGGACCTCGCAGAGCCAGTTGCCCCGCAGGATGGGGCTGGTGCGGGACGCCCCGGACTGCTTGGCCAGCACGGCGCCCATGGCCAGCACCCCGCCGCGCCCATGTGCCTTCACCCCGGACACGCGATGCCAACCCGGCCCGGTGACCCCGGGGATGCCGTAGAACTTGGCCAGGGCCTCGCTGACGATGGCCGTGTCGGAGTCGAGCAGGTCGGTCACCGGGCGGTTGTGGCGCATCAAGTCCTCGAAGGTGCGCACGACTTCCTCCTGCAAGTCCGCGCGAATGCCCGCGAACTCCGGGAAGTGCCGCTCGCTCTTCTCGTCCAGCGCGGCCACGTCCTGGACGTGCAGCCAGGCGGCGCCGAACTCGTTGGCCCACCGCCGCACCCGGTCATCCTGCACCATGCGCCGGGTCGCGGCCGCCACTCCCTCCGGCGTTGCGAGCCGACCGTCGGCGGCATCCTTCAGAAGGGCGTCGTCCGGGGCGGACGACCAGAGGAAGTAGCTCAGCCGTGACGCCATCTCCCATCCACTGACGGGCACGGGCAGCTTACCGGGTCCGGGCTCCTCGGCGCGGTACAGGAAGGCCGGCGACACGAGCACCCGCGCGAGCATCAACCGGACCGCGTCGTCGTGGGGGATGTCCTCCTCGCGGAGCTTGGCGTGCAAGGCGCGCAACCCGGCCGCCTCGTCGTCCTTCAACGGCCGCCGATAGGCGCGCGCCGCCCATTCCAGCAAGGCCGCGACGTGGCGCGGCTCCGCCTCCACCTGACGCGCCCGGAAGGCCGCCGCCCGTTGCTGGATGGGGCCGCGCATGGGCTCGAACAAGCTCGGGTCCCCGTCCTGGGTCGCGTACTGCCAGAGCTGCTCGAAGGCGTCCACCAACGTCAGCGCGTCCTGGCTGACGAAGTGGAGTTCGTCCCACAAGCGGTCCAGCCGCGCCCGTTCCTCGTCGTCCAGGACGAGCCGCCGCAAGGCCTCGTCCTCGCGATGGAACAACGTGAGCGTCACGACCTCGTCCACGGGCACGATCTTCTCGTAGCAGAGCGCGGCCGGGAACAGGTCGCGGAACCTCGTCAGCCCCGCCTCCACGCGAGCCCGCGCCGCCGTGCCGTCGCCCACGATGAACGGCACATCCGGCCATGCGCCCGCCGCGCGCTTCGTCCTCTCCAGGCCCACGGTCGCCTGGAGGGTTGCCTCGGCGCCTTCCTTCGCGTCGGGCTCCACCGACACCACCCATTCACGCCCGGCCGCGACGTCGGCGGGGATCCGCACCGCCTCCGTTCCCGCGCCACGCACCAGCAAGTCCTCGCCGTCAAAGCGCGACCCCTCCAACCCCCAGTCCCCGCCCGGCGCACCCTCGCGCCCCGGGGCCTGCAAGCCCCCGGCCAGGAGCGGGCCGCCCAACGACGTCAACAACCGGTGCAACCGGACGTCCGCGTCCGGCGCGCCGGCGGCGGGCCCGTTGGCCAGCAACCGGGCCACCTCGGGGGCCAACGCCGCCCTGCCCGCCGCGTCGGACGCCATCCAACGGTCCAGCACCGAGCCCGGGGGGATGGGCGCGGCGAGGTCGCCCGTGGGCCCGGCCGGTTCCGTGTAGAAATGCCAGACGTCCGGGCGACCGGCCGCATCGGCGTGGGGATTGCCTGCCCAAAGGTCGCCCGAGACCTCCTTGGCAAGGTCCCATGCGCGGGCGGGGTCCGCGACGTCGGCCAGCCTCAACTCCACCCGGGTCAGGTCACAGGAATGATTGCCGTCACGCGCCCCGATGATGACCGAGACCAAGTCGCCGGGCCGGACGACGAGGTGGGTGAGGGGGCCCAGGACGCCCTCCTTGCCGCCCTGGGCGACGCCGCTGGCAAGCCGATGTCGTGTGGGGCCGCGCCGGAGTTCCAGCGACCACGTCACGCCGTTGCCGCATTCCGGGTGGGCGTGGCGCACCGTGCCGGAGAGCTGGAACACGCCCCCCACGGGCGCGCGCCAGCCCGCGCCGATGTTCAAGGTCGGCGACGGATGCAACGCCACGCTTCGCGCCGTCATGTCGCCGGGCACGCGAACGGCCTTGTCGGAGGCATTGGCGGTCACGCTGGGCGTCTCATGGAAGCCCAGGGCCCGGACGAAGTCGTGGCCGCCCACGGCGGCGATGCGTTGGGTGAGGTGCCCGGTCAGGTGCAACGGGCCGGACACGCCGATGCCGAGGTAGCCGAGCCAGGGCGAAAGGTCCTCCATGTCCACGCCCGCCTTGCGGGCCGCCGCCAACGCGTTGGTCTCCACGCCCCGGTCCATGAGGTCCGCCGCCATCAATGCCGGAACGGTCGCGCGGCCGAGTCGCGTCCGAAGCGCCTCGGCCGACGCCACGGCCCCGCGCAGGTCGCGCAGCAGGAGGTCGGGGCGCCCGGGCGCCACGAGGCGGGGCCGCCTCCAACGTGCCACGTCGCCCCGCGCGCCGTCACCGGCGTCCCCGGTGGCCAGGTACACGACGACCTCGGGGTGGGTGGGATTCTCGGGCAGCTTGAGCCGGAGTTCCTGCCGGGCGACCACGGGTTGCACCGGCTCCATCCATGCCGAGGGGCCGCCCTTCTTCCCGATGTGCCCCACGGGGCTGAACTTCCACAGCGCCTTCTGCCAACCGGCAATCCACTGGCTCAACGCCGGGACGTCGTCGCCCTTGGCGGACCGCATGCGATCGCGCAACGGCGCCAGCAAGAGCGAGGGATCGTCGCCGGCGAGGGCGGCGGACAACGTCGCGAGGTAGCGTGCGCTCAGTCCGTGGGCCCGCGCCAATTCGGGGATCGACATCGGGGCCGTCGAGGCGCGGTTCTCGATCCACACGCGAAGGTACGCCTCGACGGTCAGGCGTCCGCCTGCGTTCGTGTCCAGGACGATTCCCTGAAGGTTCACGCGGTCGGCCCCGCGCGGGTCCGTATGCCTTCGGTAGAGGGCCCGGATGTCGGCCAGCAACGCCTCCGTCTGGTCGCGCCGCGTGGTGTGCGGGGAGAACCGGATGCCGTCCGGCAGCAACACGAGGTGGCTGGCGACCTGCTTGGCAGCATCCAGGTACTTGTCCAGCAACGCGGGCGACATCACGAGGGACTGGCCCGTGTTGACGAAGCCCTCGCCCGCCGCCCCATCCACGGGAAACTCCCTCGCTGGATCCAACGCGGCGACCCCTGTGAGATCCCGGAGCGTGTGCGTGTACTCGGCGTTGGACAACCGACGCAGGACCACCGGCCCGGGGTCGCCGGCTTGCTCAAGCCCGACCTCGTCGATCAACGCCCGGCACCAACCCAGCAACCGGGCACGCGCCGCCTCGCCCGGCTGAGGCTTGTCCTTCGGGGGCATCTCGCCCAGCTCCACTTGTTCGATGACCGACTCCCAGACGCGCGTGTCGCGTCGGTGCTCGCCGCCCACCAACAAGCGCTCGAGGTCCAGGTCGCCCTTGTGTTTCTCGGTCGAATGACATCCCAGGCAGAACTCCTTCAGCACCGGGCGCACTTCCTCCACGTTCGCCGCCGCACGCGCGGGAACCATGGGGAGCCCCATGGCGCCCACCCAAGCGACGACGGCCATCCAAGCCACGTGCCTAGGCTTGCCGCCCGCCGTTCCCTCCCGTCGTTCAAGCCGTGTCGTCTTCATAGATCTCACTTCAACACCCGAGTCCCGCGCCACGCCCAGGCTCCGCAATCCGACGGAGGGCGCCGCCGCCGTCACGGGCGGGCCCGGCGCCCATCCCGTGCACGTCCTCATGTCCCCCGCGTCAACGCCTTGGCCGAGGCTCGGCCACGGGCGCGTTCGTGGGCACCGGCAGGGCCGCGGGCGCGACGGGCCGTTGCCTTTGGTAAAGGCCGGGGGAAAGCGTGGGGCTTGGCTTGGCGGCTGCTGGCGCGGACGACCTCCACACGCGCGCCCCGATGTACAGGGCCCCGAGGACGGCCAAGCCCAGGATCACGGGGAACAAGACGGTTAACGGCACGCGCGACGCCTGCAGCATCACCCAGTCGAGGGCCCCCTGCCGCGTTCCCGCCAGGGCGGGCGGCCTGCCGCCACCGGGGCCGGCCCGAAGCTCGGCTTGCAGCGCCTCCACGACCGCGGCGGCATCCAGCTTGAGGTGCGTGGCATAGGTGCGGACGAAGCCCTTGATATAGACGGGTGCGCTGAACGCCTCCCAGTCGCCCCCCTCCATCGCCCGGATATAGTCCGACTTGATGTTGGTTGCGTTGGCCACCTCGGAGACGCCGAGGCCACGGCCCTCGCGCGCAACGCGCAATTGCTCGCCCACACTGGACATCGGCCCTTGTTAAACCGCGGCCAGCCCCGCAAGCAACCACGCATTGGAATCCCTGATCCGCGCGTAAGCCGTTTTGAATGCCCGGTTCTCGCCTCACGCGGCCCCGCCGGAGGGTGGACCCAGCAGGCGGTCTTCGGGTCTTCGCGTGATCAAAAAACAGCGTCTCGTTCGGCGATCCCGTGAGTCAGGAAGCAGGGAATGGCTCACACCAGGACACGAGGACACGAAGAAGGCAGGCGCGTGGGTGCTCAAGACGGGGTTCACGCCCATCCGTTACGATGGCTTGTTGGCCCGCAGCCAGCCGTGATTCGCAGGGTTGTAGCTCGCGCGAGTTCCTCCTGCTGACGCGGGGATTTGGCGTTTCCCGGTGCATGAGGTTGAGCCGCCCGCAGGGACGTAGAGACGCGGAGGATCAGAGCCCATGCCTCTGCGTCTCAGCGTCTCAGCGGGCGATTCTCCCCCAAGCTGATTCCCACAGCCGCCGATGCCATGGGCGGCCACCGAGGAGCGTTTCCAGGTGCATGAGGCTGAGCCGCCCGCAGAGACGCAGAGACGCGGAGGATCAGAGCCCATGCCTCCGCGTCTCCGCGTCTCAGCGGGCGATTCTCCCCCAAGCCGATTCCCACAGCGGCCGACGCCATGGGCAGCCACCGAGGCGCGTTTCCAGGTGCATGAGGCTGAGCCGCCCGCAGGGACGTAGAGATGCGGAGGATCAGAGCCCATACC